>NZ_BAAASZ010000032.1:80347-118430 GCF_039533145.1 Streptomyces macrosporus | reverse complement strand
GGCCGTCACGGTCCGGGCCGCTCAGCCCAGCAGGTCCTTCGCCACCCGCACGTCCTCGGCCATGCGCTCCAGCAGCTCGTCGAGCGTGGCGAACTTCTCCTGGCCCCGGATGTAGGCCAGGAAGTCCACGGCCACGTGGAGCCCGTACAGGTCGAGGTCCACGCGGTCGATGGCGTACGCCTCCACGGTCCGCTCGGTGCCGTCGAACTGCGGGTTGGTGCCGACGGAGATCGCGGCGGGCATCGACTCGCCGGCCACGACCAGCCATCCGGCGTAGACGCCGTCCGCGGGGATCGCGGTGTGCGGCAGGGTCTCGACGTTCGCCGTCGGATAGCCCAGTTCGCGCCCGCGCTGCGCGCCGCGGACGACCACGCCCTCCACCCGGTGCGGGCGGCCCAGCACCTCGGCGGCCCCGGCCACGTCGCCCTCGGCGACCAGCCGTCGGACGAGGGTGGAGGAGAACGGTTCTCCGCCGCCCACCTCCCCGCGCACGAACAGGTCGACGACCATCACGTCGTAGTCGTACGTCCGGCCCAGCTCCGCCAGGGTCTCCACGGTGCCGGCGGCCCTGTGGCCGAAGCGGAAGTTGGGCCCCTCCACGACCGTGCGGGCGTGGAGCTTGTCGACCAGCACCTTCACCACGAACTCGGCCGGTGAGAGCCGGGAGAACTCCTTGGTGAAGGGGAGGACCAGGACCGCGTCCACTCCGAGGTCGGCCATCAGCTCGGCACGCCGGTGGTGCGGGGCGAGCAGCGGCGGGTGGCTGCCGGGCCGGACCACCTCGCTGGGGTGCGGGTCGAAGGTGACGACGACGGCGGGTACGCCCAGCTCACGGGCGCGCTCGACCGCCCTGCCGATGATCAACTGGTGCCCGCGGTGCACTCCGTCGTAGGAGCCGATGGTGACGACGCTGCGCCCCCAGTCCTCGGGGATGTCCTCCAAGCCACGCCAGCGCTGCACAGTGCCCGCTCCTCGCCGAGATAACCGTTCGGATGGTGCCGGTCCAAGGGTGCCATGACGCCCCGGGTGCTCCGCACGGGCCCCGCACCCGCGTGGAGGTCGGAGGGCGTGTCGGAACGACCGGGTCGGGCCCGGGGGACGTGCGGGGATCAACGTGCTCCCGTGTGCCCCGCGTTTCCCCCCGAGCGCCCGGCCGACCGGGTGCATCGGGGGCTCTTCGTGGACATGGGGACGGGTGCGGACAGGAGGGGGACCGTGGGGCGGGCACCGCGAGAGGCGCCCGCCCCACGGTGCGCCGGCGGCGGGGCCGCCGGCTTCCCCTCCGTGGTCCGCGCGGCCGTCCTCGGAGGCCGCCGGGGCCGCCCCGGAACCCTCCCGGACCGGCCGTCGCGGGGCTTTCCCGGAGCGCCTCGGAGCCGTCCCCGGGGGTCAGGCGAACACGGCCAGGCTCTTGGCCCTGCCCTGGTACTCCTCGACCAGCGCGATGAAGCGGTCGTCGGGCCCGAACGCGGCGACCGGCCCGGGCGGGGTGGGCGGCATGGCGATCCGCACGCCGTTCGCCAGCAACCCGGCCCGACGTTCGTCCACGTCCCAGCGGGGGAAGGCGGCGGCCGCCGCCTCGCCCAGGGGGGTGATCGTCAGCGACTCCTGGTGCTGTTCCAGGGTGCGCGCCGACTCCAGGCCGTAGGGGCCCACACGGGTGCGGCGCAGCGCGGTGAGGTGACCGCCGACGCCCAGACCGGCGCCCAGGTCGCGGGCGAGCGCCCGGATGTAGGTGCCGGAGGAGCAGACCACCGAGACCAGCAGGTCCAGCACGGGGGTGCCGTCCTCGGCGGTCTCCTCGCGCACGTCGTGGACGGTGAAGGAGGAGACGGTCACCGGCCGGGCGGCCAGCTCGACCTCCTCTCCCCCGCGCACCCGGGCGTACGCCCGCTTGCCGTCGATCTTGACGGCGCTGACCTTGGACGGGACCTGGAGGATGTCGCCGGTCAACTTGGCGACCTGCTCGTCGATCGCCTCGCGCGGGATGCCGGCCGCCGGGGTGGCGGAGGTGATCTCCCCCTCCGCGTCGTCGGTGACCGTGCTCTGGCCGAGCCGGACGGTCCCGACGTACTCCTTCTCGGTCAGCGCCAGGTACCCCAGCAGCTTGGTCGCCCTCTCGACGCCCAGGACGAGGACGCCGGTGGCCATCGGATCCAGCGTCCCGGCGTGCCCGACCCGGCGGGTGCGGGCGATGCCCCGCATCTTGGCGACGACGTCGTGGGAGGTGAATCCGGCGGGCTTGTCGACGATGACGAGCCCGCCGGGTTCCCGGTTTCCGGTGCGTGCCACGGGTCAGGCGTCCTCGCCGTCCGTGTCGCCGCCCGGCTCCTCGTCGCGGACGGGCTTGCGGTACGGGTCGGCGTCGCCCGCGTACGCGGCGCCCGAGGAGGCCTGGCGCACCTCGGCGTCCGACGCCCTGGCCTTCGCCAGCAGGTCGTCGATGGTCCGGGCGTTCTCCGGGAGCGCGTCCGGAACGAACGTCAGCGACGGCGTGAAGCGCACGCCGGTCTGCCGCCCGACCTCCGAGCGGAGGACGCCCTTGGCGCTCTCCAGCGCCGCGGCGGAGGACGCCCGCTCCTCGTCGTCGCCGTAAACCGTGTAGAAGACGGTCGCCTCCCGGAGGTCGCCGGTGACCCGGGTGTCGGTGATCGTCACATAGCCGAGCCGCGGGTCCTTGATCCGCCGCTGGAGGGTCTCCGCGACCACGACCCGGATGCGGTCAGCGAGTTTGCGTGCCCGCGCGGTGTCGGTCATGTGTCTGCTTCTTTCTGTTTCGGATGCGTTCGTTCGGGTGCACTCAGTCGTCTTCGCCGTGGAACCGCCGCCGCACGGACAGCAACTCCACCTCCGGCCGCCCGGCCACCAGCCGTTCGCAGCGGTCGAGCACGTCCGTGACGTGACCCGCGTCCCCGGAGACCGTCGCCAGGCCGATCAGCGCTCTGCGGTGGATGTTCTGTTCCCCGACCTCCGCGACGCTCACCGCGTACTTGCGCTGCAGCTCCGCGATGATCGGACGGATGATCGACCGCTTCTCCTTCAACGACCGTACGTCGCCGAGCAGCAGATCGAAGGAGAGTGTGCCTACGTACATGCGATGCGGGTCAAGCCGACCCGTGAGGCCTCGTCCGTGGAACCCCGCCGACTCCCGGCGGGGACACGAGAACCGTACACGCATCGGTCCTCGTCGATCAGGTGAATAACGGCCGGGAGCCTCCCGCCGGGGCGGGAGGCTCCGTGGCCGTCACCGGTGGGCCCACCGGTGGGTGTCAGGCGCGGGGCTTCTCCCGCATCTCGTACGTCGCGATGATGTCGTCGACCTTGATGTCGTTGAAGTTTCCGAGGTTGATACCGCCCTCGAAGCCTTCGCGGATCTCGGTGACGTCGTCCTTGAAGCGACGCAGGCCCTCGATGGTGAGGTTCTCCGCGACGACCTTGCCGTCGCGGATGACGCGCGCCTTGCTGTTCCGCCTGACCTCGCCGGAGCGGATGATGACACCCGCGATGTTGCCGAGCTTGGACGAGCGGAAGATCTCGCGGATCTCCGCGGTGCCCAGCTCGACCTCCTCGTACTCCGGCTTGAGCATGCCCTTGAGGGCCGCCTCGATCTCCTCGATCGCCTGGTAGATGACCGAGTAGTACCGGACGTCCACGCCCTCGCGCTCGGCCTTCTGCGTGGCACGCCCCTCGGCGCGCACGTTGAAGCCGATGACGATGGCGTCGGAGCCGGTGGCCAGGTCGATGTCGGTCTCGGTGACCGCACCGACACCGCGGTGCAGGACGCGCAGGTCCACGTCCTCGCCGACGTCGAGCTGGAGCAGCGACGACTCCAGCGCCTCGACCGAACCGGACGCGTCGCCCTTGATGATGAGGTTGAGCTGACGCACCTCGCCCGCCTTGAGCACCTTGTCCAGGTCCTCGAGGGACACCCGGCGGGTGCGCTTGGCGAACGCGGCGTTCCGCTCGCGGGCGGCGCGCTTCTCGGCGATCTGGCGGGCCGTGCGGTCCTCGTCGACCACCAGGAAGTTGTCGCCGGCGCCCGGGACGCTGGTCAGACCCAGCACCTGGACGGGGGTCGACGGACCCGCCTCCTGGAGGTTCTCGCCACGGTCGTCGAGCATCGCCCGGACGCGGCCGTACGCGTCGCCGACGACCATCGTGTCGCCCACGCGCAGCGTGCCGCGCTGGACCAGGACGGTGGCCACGGCGCCGCGACCGCGGTCGAGGTGGGCCTCGATCGCGATGCCCTGGGCGTCCTGGTCGGGGTTGGCCCGCAGGTCGAGAGCGGCGTCCGCCGTGAGGATCACGGCCTCCAGCAGCTCGTCGATGTGCAGCCCCTGCTTGGCGGAGATGTCGACGAACATGGTGTCGCCGCCGTACTCCTCCGCCACCAGGCCGTACTCGGTGAGCTGGCCGCGCACCTTCTGCGGGTCGGCGCCCTCGACGTCGATCTTGTTGACCGCGACCACGATCGGCACGTCGGCCGCCTTGGCGTGGTTGAGGGCCTCGACCGTCTGGGGCATCACACCGTCGTTGGCCGCCACCACGAGGATCGCGATGTCGGTCGACTTCGCACCGCGGGCACGCATGGCGGTGAACGCCTCGTGACCCGGGGTGTCGATGAAGGTGATCTTGCGGTCCTCGCCGTTGACCTCGGTGGTGACCTGGTACGCACCGATGTGCTGGGTGATGCCGCCGGCCTCGCCCTCGATGACGTTGGTCTTGCGGATCGCGTCCAGCAGGCGCGTCTTACCGTGGTCGACGTGACCCATGACGGTCACCACCGGCGGACGCGGCAGCAGGGCCTCGTCGTCGCCCTCGTCCTCGCCGAACTCGATGTCGAAGGACTCGAGCAGCTCGCGGTCCTCCTCCTCCGGGCTGACGATCTGGACGACGTAGTTCATCTCCTCGCCGAGGAGCTGAAGCGTCTCGTCGGAGACCGACTGGGTCGCGGTGACCATCTCGCCCAGGTTGAACATCACCTGGACCAGCGACGCCGGGTTGGCGTTGATCTTCTCCGCGAAGTCGGTGAGCGACGCACCGCGCGACAGCCGGACGATCTCGCCCTTGCCGCGCGGCAGCATCACGCCGCCGATGGACGGGGCCTGCATGGCCTCGTACTCCTGGCGCCGCTGCCGCTTCGACTTGCGGCCACGACGCGCCGGACCGCCGGGACGGCCGAACGCGCCCTGGGTGCCGCCACGGCCGCCGGGGCCGCCGGGACGGCCGCCGAAGCCGCCGCCACCGGGACGACCGGCGAAACCGCCGCCGCCACCGCCACCGGGACGACCGGCGAAGCCGCCGCCGCCACCGGGACGACCGGCGCCGGGACGACCGGCGAAACCGCCGCCGGGACGACCGGCACCGCCCGGACGGCCTCCGCCGCCGGGACCACGGCCACCGGGACCCGGGCGCGGGCCCGCGGCGGGACGCTGCGGCATCATGCCCGGGTTCGGACGGTTGCCGCCCGGACGCGGGCCCGCGGCACCGCCCTGCGGACGCGGCATGTTGCCCGGGGAGGGACGGGGACCGCCGGGGGCCTGCGGCCGGGGACCGGCCTGACCCGCACCGGGGCGCGGACCGGCCTGGCCGGCGCCGGGGCGCGGACCGCCCGGGCCGCCCGGACGCGGGGCACCGCCCGGCCGGGGCGCCTGCGGGCGTCCCATGCCGGTGGAGCCACCGGAGGTGAAGGGGTTGTTGCCCGGACGCGGACCGGCCGGACGGGCGCCCGGCTTGGGGGCACCCGGACGGGGCGCGGCCTGGCCGCGACCGCCCTGACCGGTCGGCGCCGGACGGGCGCCCGGCTTCGGGGCACCCGGACGGGGCGCTCCCGGACCGGCCGGCGGCGCGGTGAACTCCGGCTTCGCCGGGGCCGGGGGCTGCGCGGGACCCGGCTTGGCCGGGGTGGGCCGCTGACCGGGAGTGGGGGCGTTCCTCGCCGGCCCCGGAGTGGGGACGTTCCTCGAGGGCGCGCTCTTGCCCGCGTCGGCCGCGGGAGCCGCGGGGGCCGCGGGCCTCGGCGCGGCGGGCTTGGGGGCACCCGGCTTGGGCGCCGCTGCGCCCGGCTTCGGGGCGCCGGGCTTGGGGGGCGCCGCCTTGCGCGGCGCCGCGGGCTTGGCAGCGGACTTCTTGGCGCCACTCGCGCCGTTGCCCGCGTCCAAAGCGTCAGTCAGTTTGCGTACGACCGGCGCCTCGATGGTCGAGGACGCCGAACGGACGAATTCACCGAGTTCTTGGAGCTTGGCCATGACGACCTTGCTTTCGACTCCAAGCTCCTTGGCGAGCTCGTATACCCGGACCTTAGCCACTTCGCTCCTTACGGTCCGGGGGGATCGTCCGCCGGACCTTCGCTACTGCATGGGCGTACTCATCGCGTACTCATCGAGTGCTCATCGCAATCTCGACCTACTTCCAACTCGCGAGGTACCTCTCCCGTACGGGGTGCCGTACGGGCCGTTCGTGCTTGCTTGCTGTCTTACGGTGTTGCCCGCGGTACTGCCTGCTGCAGTTCCGCGGTATCAAGCGGCCCAGGGACCCGGAAGGCCCTCTGGAACGCCCTGCGGCGGACCGCCAGGTCGACACAGGTCGGTGTGGGGTGCAGGTAAGCGCCCCGGCCGGGCAGCGTACCGCGATGATCGGGAACACACCTGTCCTCGATCAACACCACACGCAGCAAATCGCCCTTGCCCGACCGCTCCCGGCAACCCACGCAGGTGCGTTCAGGGCGTGCGCGGGCGCGCGTCCGGCCAGACACTCTTCAGTCTACCTCCTGACGCGGATTGCGCCGTTGGTGGGGTACGGACGGTGATCGACGTTCAGCTCTGTGCCGCTTCCCGTTCACCGCTCTGCTCGGTGTCGGGGCGGATGTCGATCCGCCAGCCGGTCAGTCGAGCGGCGAGGCGGGCGTTCTGCCCCTCCTTGCCGATCGCCAGCGACAGCTGGTAGTCGGGCACGGTCACCCGGGCCGACCGGGCGGCGGCGTCGACGATGTCGACCCTGCTCACCCGGGCCGGGGAGAGGGCGTTGGCCACCATCTCGGCCGGGTCGTCCGACCAGTCCACGATGTCGATCTTCTCACCGTTCAGCTCGGCCATGACGTTGCGCACCCGACCGCCCATCGGGCCGATGCACGCGCCCTTGGCGTTCAGGCCCGGCCGCGTGGACCGTACGGCGATCTTGGTGCGGTGTCCGGCCTCGCGGGCGATGGCGGCGATCTCCACCGAGCCGTCGGCGATCTCGGGCACCTCCAGGGCGAAGAGCTTCTTCACCAGGTTGGGGTGGGTGCGCGAGAGCGTGACCGACGGACCGCGGACGCCCTTGGCGACCCGGACGACGTAGCTGCGCAGCCGGGTGCCGTGGGAGTACTCCTCGCCCGGCACCTGCTCCTGCGGGGGCAGGATCGCCTCCAGCTTGCCGATGTCGACGAGGACGCTGCGCGGATCCTTCCCCTGCTGGACGACTCCGGTGACGATGTCGCCCTCGCGGCCGGCGTACTCGCCGAAGGTGACCTCCTCCTCGGCGTCCCGCAGGCGCTGGAGGATGACCTGCTTGGCGGTGGTCGCGGCGATCCGGCCGAAACCGGAGGGGGTGTCGTCGAACTCGCGCGGCTCGACGCCCTCCGGCAGGTCGGCCGGGTCCTCCTTGGCCCACACCGTCACGTGCCCGGTGGAGCGGTCCAGCTCCACACGGGCCTGGCGGCTGCTGCCCTCGGTGCGGTGGTAGGCGATGAGGAGAGCGGCCTCGATCGCCTCGACCAACAGATCGAAGGAGATCTCCTTCTCCCTCACCAGGCCCCGCAGGGCACTCATGTCGATGTCCACGGCTACGCCTCCTCCTGGCTCTCGTCGTCAGAGGCCGCAGCCTGACGTGCCGTTCCGGCCTTCTCGGCGGCCTTGCGGTTGAACTCGATCTCCACCCGGGCCCTGGCGATCTCGTCGAAGGCGATCCGGCGGGTGGTGGGCTTGCGTCCCTTGACGCCGGGCACCTCCACCTCCACGCCGTCGCCGTCCACGTCGAGGATCCGGGCGACCACCTCGCCGCCGCCCGCCTCCTCGGTCAGCCGGGCCTTGACCAGCCTGCCGACGGCGCGGCGGTAGTGCCGCGGCTCGGTCAGCGGACGGTCGGTGCCGGGGGAGGTGACCTCCAGGACGTAGGGCGCTCCGCCCATCACGTCGGTCTCGTCCAACACCTCCGAGGCCGCGCGGCTCAGCTCGGCACAGGTGTCGAGCTGCACGCCCTCGTCGGAGTCCACCACGACGCGCAGGACACGCCTCCTCCCCGCCGGGGTCACGGTGACCTCTTCCAGATCCAGGCCCCTGGTGGTGGCGAGCGGCTCCAGCAGTACTCGCAGCCTCTCGCTCTGGGTGGTGCTCATCCGGGTGACTCCTCGGCCGCGTGTGCTGTTGTGGGAAACATCCAGTCCTGGGGGTACGGGGGTCAAGCCTATCGCCTGCGGCGGCTCCCGCCGACCAGACGATCACCGGGCGCTCCGCCGGGCGGCTGTCCCCCGAACGGGGTACGCACGGGGCGCAACGGTGACCCGCCGTGGGGGACCGTGCGAACACGGGTACGCTCGCAGGGCGGTGATCACCGTCCTACCCGCGCACCACCGAACCACACCACCTCCCCAGGGAGCGCCCGTGCCGATCGATTCGCGTCCGCGCCGGAGGAGCCTGCTGGCCACCGGGGTGACGGGCGCCGCCGCGCTGCTCCTCACCGGGTGCTCCGACGAGGCCCGGGAAGTCGTCGAGCGCGAGCGCGCCTCCCTGGCGCGGCGGCTGCGGCGCCGCGCGGCCCGCGACAGCGCCGAGCTGCTGGACCGCTACGACCGGACGATCGCCGCGCACCCCTCGCTCGCCGAGCGGCTGAGGCCGCTGCGGGCGGACGTGGCACGGCACGTGACGGCGTTCGGCGGCACGGCGTCCCGCGGCTCCGCCTCCCCCCGGGCCCAGGCGAGCCCCGAGGCCGCGCGGAACGCCGGGGCGGACACGACCGTGCCCGAGGACTCCGGGCGCGCGCTGGCCGCGCTGGCGGACGCCGAGCGCGCGACGGCCGACGCCCGCACCCGGGCGCTCCTTGACGCCCCGCCCGAGCTGGCCCGGCTGCTGGCGTCCGTCGCGGCGGCGGGCGCGGTCCACGCGTATCTGCTCACGAATGGCGAACGATGATCCGAGCGACGACCCCGACCACGCTCTCCGCCCCGCACGCCGCCACCGGAACCGGCGACTCCGGCGGCGCGCTCGAGGCCGCGCAGGCCGCGCTCGCCGCCGAGCACGCCGCCGTCTACGGCTACGGCGTCGTCGGCGGGCGGATCGCCGAGGACCGGCGCGCCGAGGCACGTCAGGCGCACGACGCCCATCGCGCGCGCCGTGACGCCCTCCGGCGCGCGGTGCGGAGGCTGGGCGGCGAGCCCCGGGCCGCCGCCGCGGCCTACACCCTGCCCTTCGCCGTCCCGGACGGCGCCGCCGCGGTGCGGCTCGCCGCGGAGCTGGAGGAGCGGGTGGCCGCCGTCTACGCCGATCTGGTCCGGGCGAGCGAGGGCGACCTGCGGCGGGAGGCGGCGGGCGCGCTGCGGGAGGCGGCGGTCCGCGCGGTGCGGTGGCGCGGCACGGGCGTACCCTTCCCTGGGCTCGCCGAACGCGCCGCGTCGGCGTCCCCGGAGACCTTCTGAACCAACGGAAAGGCACGGGTCCGGGCACATGGCACCTGCTCCGCACGTCGACCTCCCGCAGCGACTGGTCCGCGCCCAGGGCGCGGACTCCCCCTGGCTCGCCGAGTTGCCCGAGCTGGTGCGGAAGTCGCTGACGCGGTGGGAGCTGACGGTCGAGCGGGTGGTCACCCCGGGCGGACGCGGCAGCCTGGTGGTCCTGGTGCGCCGGGCGGACGGCACCCCGGCGGCGCTGAAGCTGCGCGCGACGGGCGCCGAGGCGGAGGCCGCCGCCCTGACCCGCTGGAACGGACACGGGGCGGTGCGACTGCTGGACGCGGCGCCGGAGACGGGCGCGCTGCTGCTGGAGCGGCTGCACGCGGAGATCTCGCTGCGTTCCCTGCCGGAGGCGAAGGCCAACCTGGAGGCGGCCTCGGCGCTGCGGCGCCTGTGGGTGCCCCCGGCGCCCTCCGGCGGCGGCCACCCCTTCACGACCGTGGCCGAGCACACCGCCCGGGCCGTGGACGGGATCCGCGCGCACGTGCCGGAGGAGGCCCGCCCGCTGGCGGAGGAGGCGCTGGAGCTGCGGTCGGCGCTGCTCGCCGACGCCCCCGAGGACCTCCTGCTGCACGGCGACTTCCGGCAGGGCGCGGTGCTCTCGGCCGACCCCGGGCGGGCCCACTGGCTGGTGGTCGGCCCGGATCCGCTGGTGGGCGAGCGCGCCTACGACCTGGCCCGGCTGGTCCGCGACCGGCTGCACGACCTGGGGGCCACCTCCGGCGCCTCCTCCCTCACCCGGCGCAGGGTGCGCAAGCTGGCGGACTCCCTGGAGGTGGACCGCGACCGGCTGCGCGGCTGGAGCCTGTACCGGGCGGTGGAGTCGGGTGCCCGGCACATCGCCGCCGGGGACCGCGCCGACGGCGAGATGCTGTTGGAGTTCGCCGGCTGGCTGTGACCGGCCGGCCCCGGCGGCCGGGCCGACGGCGGCGACCGCGGCCGGGGTCAGTCCCGGCGGGTCAGCCGCTCCACCGCCTCGTCCACCGGAACCTCCTCGCGCTCGCCGGTGCGCCGGTCCTTCAGCTCCACCAGCCCCTTCGCCGCGCCCCGGCCCACCACCAGGATCGTCGGCACGCCGATCAGCTCCGCGTCGGTGAACTTCACCCCGGGCGACACGCCCGTGCGGTCGTCCACCAGGACGCGGACGCCGGCCGCGGCCAGCCGGTCCCCCAGCTCCAGGGCCAGCTCGGTCTGGGCGCCCTTGCCGGCCGCCACGAGGTGGACGTCCGCCGGGGCGACCTCGCGCGGCCAGCACAGGCCCTTCTCGTCGGCCGTCTGCTCGGCGAGCGCGGCCACCGCGCGCGAGACCCCGATGCCGTAGGAGCCCATGGTGACGCGGACGGGCTTGCCGTCCCGCCCCAGCACGTCCAGTCCGAAGGCGTCGGCGTACTTGCGGCCGAGCTGGAAGATGTGGCCGATCTCGATGGCCCGGTCCAGCCTCAGACCGGCGCCGCAGGAGGGGCAGGGGTCGCCCGGCTCGACGGTGACCACGTCCAGGTACTCGTCGACCTCGAAGTCCCGGCCGCACACCACGTTGCGGGCGTGGGTGTCGGGCTTGTTGGCGCCGGTGATCCAGGACGTGCCCGGGGCCACGCGCGGGTCGGCGATGTAGCGGAAGGCCGTGCCCGCCAGCCCCTGCGGGCCGACGTAGCCGCGCACCAGGGCGGGGCGGCCGGTGAAGTCCTCGGCGGTGACCAGTTCCACGGTGGCGGGCGCGAGGTGCTCGGCGAGCTTGGCCAGGTCGACCTCGCGGTCGCCGGGGACGCCCACGGCGACGATCTCCCCGTCCACCTTGACCAGGAGGTTCTTCAAGGTGGCGGAGGCGGGCACGCCCAGGTGCTCGGCCAGGGTCTCGATGGTGGGGGTGTCGGGGGTGTCCAGCTCCTCCAGGGGCGGGTGGCCCATGGGGTCGGCGGGCTTGAGCGGGAAGGTGACGGCCTCGGTGTTGGCGGCGTAGCCGCAGGAGGGGCAGTCGACGAAGGTGTCCTCGCCCGCGGCGGCCGGGGCGAGGAACTCCTCCGACGCCGAGCCGCCCATCGCGCCCGAGACGGCGGAGACGATCCGGTGGTCCAGTCCGATTCGGGCGAAGATCCTCCGGTACGCCTCGCGGTGCAGCCGGTAGGACTCGGCCAGCTCCTCGTCGGAGGTGTCGAACGAGTAGGAGTCCTTCATCAGGAACTCGCGGCCCCGCAGGATGCCCGAGCGCGGCCGGGCCTCGTCCCGGTACTTGGTCTGGATCTGGTAGAGGATCACCGGCAGGTCCTTGTAGGACGTGCACTGGTCCTTGACGACCTGGGTGAAGATCTCCTCGTGGGTGGGGCCGAGCAGGTAGTCGGCGCCCTTGCGGTCCTTCAGCCGGAACAGCAGCTCGCCGTACTCCTCCCAGCGCCCGGAGGTCTCGTAGGGCTCCCTGGGCAGCAGGGCCGGGAGCAGGACCTCCTGGGCGCCGATGGCGTCCATCTCCTCGCGGACGATCCGGGTGACGTTCTCCAGCACCCGCTTGCCGAGCGGCAGCCAGGTCCAGATCCCGGCCGCGGTGCGGCGGACGTAGCCGGCGCGGACCAGGAGCCGGTGGCTGAGGGTCTCGGCGTCGGCCGGGTCCTCGCGCAGCGTCTTCAGCATCAGACGGGACATGCGCTGAACACGGGCTGCCATGGGGTTCTCTCCTGCGGATGGTCGTGCGGACGTGCGGCCTCTCGCAGGAGACTACCCGCGCCGCGGCGACGACCCCGCACCCGTCACCGCGTACGGACGCGGCGGGCCGGCCCGGGAACGCCCCGGCCCCCGGCCGAGCCGCCTCACCGCCGCAGCGGCAGCCTCGCGCCCATCACCGCGTACGGGCTCGGCGCGCTGGGGAACAGCACGTGGCGGGCCAGGTCGCGGTAGCCCAGGGAGCGGTAGAGGGCTCGGGCCGGACTCTCGGTGTCGATCGCGGAGAGGATCGAGCGCGGCTCGTCGGCGGTGTCGGTGATCCTGGTGATCAACTCCCGGCCGATGCCGTGCTGCTGGTAGTCGGGGTGGACGTGCAGCTCGGTGATGACGAAGACGTCGTCGAGCCAGTCGGCGTGCCCGGCCCGCCGCAGGTACGGTTCGACGACGGTGGACCACCACTGCGCGCGGTCGTTGGGCATCCCGTACACGAAGCCGACCAGCCGCCCGTCCGGCGTGGTGGCGCCCAGGGCGCGGGCCCCGGGGGAGGCGAGGTGCCGCAGCACGATGTGGCGGCGCACGTGGACCTCTTCGTCGGTCAGTCCGAAGGCGAGCGCCTGCACGGCGAGCGCGTCGTCCACCCGGGCGGCGAGATCCAGGGGACCGACCACGACGTCTTCCATGGTCGTCGACCCTACTGGAGAGCGGCGGAAGATTCACCGGACATCGGCGGAGCGGCCGGGCCGAGGCCGGTGCGCACCCGTCCTCGGCCGGACCGCCGGCTCAGAACAGCACGCTCATGAACGCCCCGACCTCGCGGAAGCCCACCCGCCGGTACGTCGCGCGGGCCGGGGTGTTGTAGTCGTTGACGTAGAGGCTGACGACCGGGGAGACCTCGGCCAGCGCGTAGCGCAGCACCGCGGCCATGCCGGTGACGGACAGGCCCTCGCCGCGGCGCTCGGGAGCGACCCACACGCCCTGGATCTGGCACACCCGCGGGGTGACGGCGCCGATCTCGGCCTTGAAGACGACCTTGCCGTCCTCGATCCGGGCGAAGGACCGGCCCGCGCCGACCAGTTCGGCGACCCGGGCCTGGTAGATCAGCCCGCCGTCCCCGGCCAGCGGCGAGACGCCGACCTCCTCGGTGAACATCGCCACGCAGGCGGGCATCAGCACGTCCATCTCGTCCTTGCGGACGCGCCGCACGTACGGGTCGGGCCGGATGCCCTCGGGAATGCGGTCGGTGACCATCAGCGGCTGGTGGGCGCGGACCTCGCGGGCCGGTCCCCAGTGCGGCTCCAAGTGGCCCCACAGGGCGGCGGTGGGCTCGGCGGGGCCGACGATGGACGAGCAGCGGCGGCCCTGGCGGCGGGCCCGCTCGGCGAAGGCGCGCACCGCGTCCGGGCCGGCGCAGACGGGGACGAGGTTGGCCCCGGAGTAGCACAGGGACTCCAGCCGCCCGTGGTGGTACCAGCCCCACATCTCGCCGCCGAGCCGCCAGGGGTCCAGCCCGGAGACGCGGACGCGGGCGGTGACGAAGGCGTTGTCGACGGGCGCGCGGTCGAGCACCGCGAGGGCGGCCTCGAGCTCGTGGGGCTCGACGACGCGGGTGGTGGTGGTCGTCAACACGTGGAATGCCTCACCGTGCGGCCTGGAGGGCGTGCGGATGCGATGTTCCCGCACTGTACCTCCAGGCCGCCGCGGAGGCGTATGTCAGCTGACGGAGACCTGGGGCGGGCCGGAGACCACGCCGTTCTTCTCCATCTCCTCGGCGATCTTCATGGCCTCGTCGATGAGGGTCTCGACGATCTTGGACTCGGGCACGGTCTTGATGACCTCGCCCTTGACGAAGATCTGGCCCTTGCCGTTGCCGGAGGCGACGCCCAGGTCGGCCTCGCGGGCCTCGCCGGGGCCGTTGACGACGCAGCCCATGACGGCCACGCGCAGCGGCACCTCCATGCCCTGCAGTCCGGCGGTGACCTCGTCGGCGAGCTTGTAGACGTCCACCTGGGCCCGGCCGCAGGAGGGGCAGGAGACGATCTCCAGCCGGCGCTGTCGCAGGCCGAGGGACTCCAGGATCTGGAGGCCGACCTTGACCTCCTCCACCGGAGGGGCCGACAGCGAGACGCGGATGGTGTCGCCGATGCCCTCGCTCAGCAGGGCGCCGAAGGCGACGGCGGACTTGATGGTGCCCTGGAAGGCCGGTCCGGCCTCGGTGACGCCCAGGTGGAGGGGGTAGTCGCACCGCTCGGCGAGCAGCCGGTAGGCGTTGATCATCACGACCGGGTCGTTGTGCTTGACCGAGATCTTGATGTCGCGGAAGCCGTGCTCCTCGAACAGGGAGCACTCCCACAGCGCCGACTCCACCAGCGCCTCGGGCGTGGCCTTGCCGTACTTGGCCAGCAGCCGCTTGTCCAGCGAGCCGGCGTTGACGCCGATGCGGATGGGGATGCCCGCCTCGGAGGCCGCCTTGGCGATCTCCTTGACCTTGTCGTCGAACTGCCGGATGTTGCCCGGGTTGACCCGGACCGCGGCGCAGCCGGCGTCGATCGCCGCGAAGACGTACTTGGGCTGGAAGTGGATGTCCGCGATCACCGGGATCTGGGACTTCTTCGCGATGGCCGGCAGGGCGTCGGCGTCGTCCTGGGACGGACAGGCGACACGGACGATCTCGCAGCCGGCGGCGGTCAGCTCGGCGATCTGCTGGAGCGTGGCGCCGATGTCCGCGGTGACGGTCGTGGTCATCGACTGCACGGAGACCGGGGCGTCGCCTCCGACGGCCACGGAACCCACCTGGATCTTCCGGCTGGGCCGGCGGTCGGCCAGCTTCGTCGGTACGGACGGCATTCCGAGCGAAATCGCTGTCATTGTGGTGTGCAACCCCAAGCTGTGGTTCAAGTGCCCCGTTCGGCCGCGGGCTCCGGCCTTCGAGATTACGGTACGCCGGATGCTCCGAGCACACCGTGGTCCGCCGTACGCCGGGGGCGCGTGAACGGACGGCGAACGCACGGCGGCGGCCGGACGGCGCGCGTCCGGCCGCCGTTCGCGCCCGGTGGTCAGCCGGTGAGGCGCACCGGGTTGACGATGTCGGCGATGAGCACCAGCAGCGTGAAGCAGACGAAGATGCCCGCCACCACGTACGCCACCGGCATCAGCTTCGCCACGTCGAACGGCCCGGGGTCGGGGCGGCGCAGCAGCTTGGCGAAGCCCCGGCGCACCGACTCCCACAGGGCGCCCGCGATGTGGCCGCCGTCCAGCGGCAGCAGGGGCAGCATGTTGAACAGGAACAGCGACAGGTTGAAGCCCGCCACGAGGAAGAGCATCACCGCCACCCGCTGCTCCGCCGGGATCTCCAGCGCGAAGACCTCGCCGCCGACCCGGGCCGCGCCGACCACGCCCATCGGGGAGTCCTGTTCGCGCTCGGCTCCGGCGAAGGCGGCGTTCCACAGGCCCGGGATCTTCTCCGGCAGGCTGATCAGGGCCTCGACGCCGCTGACCATCATGTCGCCCATGCGGTCGACGGCCTGCGGGAAGGACTGCTCGACGACGCCGGTGGCCGGGGAGAAGCCCAGGAAGCCGGTGGTGACGTACTCGCCCTCGACGTAGCCGCCGCGCCCGTCGGACTTGGCGACCTCGTTCTTCACCAGGTTCGCGTGGAGGACCTCGCGCTCCCCGTCGCGCTCGACGGTGATGGTGGCCGGGCCGATGGTGTCGCGGATGCGCTGCTGGAGGTCGCCCCACTCGGTGACCTCCGCGCCGTTGAAGGCGACGATGGTGTCGCCGGGCTTGAGCCCCGCCTTCTTGGCCGGGGAGTCCGGGGCGCCCGCGGGGCAGGTGTCGGTCTTGGCCGAGACCTTGATCACGCAGTCGGAGACGGTGGAGACGGTGGTGGTCTGGGTGCTGATGCCGAAGGTCATCAGCGTGGCCAGGAAGATCACCACGGCGAGCACCAGGTTCATGAAGGGGCCGGCGAACATCACGATCACGCGCTTCCAGGGCTTGCGCGTGTAGAACAGCCGCTTCTCGTCGCCCGGCTGGAGCTCCTCGAAGGCCGCCGCGCGGGCGTCCTCGATCATCCCCCGGAAGGGAGAGGTGGAGCGCTGCCGGATGGCGCCGTCCTCGCCGGGCGGGAACATGCCGATCATGCGGATGTAGCCGCCGAGCGGAATGGCCTTGATGCCGTACTCCGTCTCGCCCTTCTTCCTCGACCAGATGGTGGGGCCGAAGCCGACCATGTACTGCGGCACGCGGATGCCGAACATCTTGGCCGTCGACAGGTGGCCCAGCTCGTGCCAGGCGATGGAGAACAGCAGGCCGACGACGAAGACGACTATGCCGAGGATGGTCATCACCGTCGTCATGCGCGTACCTCCGCTGTGGTTCGGGCCGCCAGTTCACGGGCACGGGCACGTGCCCAGGTCTCGGCGTCGAGGACATCCTCGAGCGAGAGGTCGGTTCCCTTCGGGGTGCCGTGCTCCTCGACCACCGCCGCGACCGTCTCCACTATGCCGTTGAACGGCAGCCTGCCGGCGAGGAACGCCTCGACGCACTCCTCGTTGGCGGCGTTGAAGACCGCCGGGGCGGTGCCGCCGAGCGCGCCGACGTGGCAGGCGAGCGGGACGGACGGGAAGGCCCTCTCGTCCAGGGGGAAGAACTCCCAGGTCATCGCCTTGGACCAGTCGAAGACCGGACCGGCGTCGGGCACCCGGTGCGGCCAGCCGAGACCGAGCGCGATGGGCAGCCGCATGTCGGGCGGACCGCACTGGGCGAGCGTGGAACCGTCGGTGAACTCCACCATCGAGTGGATGTAGGACTGCGGGTGGACGACGACCTCGATACGGTCGAAGGGGATGTCGTACAGCAGGTGTGCCTCGATGACCTCCAGGCCCTTGTTGACCAGGGTCGCCGAGTTGATCGTGATCACCGGCCCCATGGCCCAGGTGGGGTGGGCCAGGGCGTCCTCGGGCGTGACGTCCCGGAGCTCCTCCCGGGTCCGTCCCCGGAAGGGGCCGCCGGACGCGGTGACCAGCAGCTTGCGGACCTCGGCCCGGGTGCCGCCCATCAGCGCCTGGAACAGGGCGGAGTGCTCGGAGTCGACGGGGACGATCTGGCCGGGCCCGGCCAGGGCCTTCACCAGCGGCCCGCCGACGATCAGCGACTCCTTGTTGGCCAGGGCCAGGACGCGGCCGGCCTCCAGGGCGGCGAGGGTGGGGCGCAGTCCGATGGAACCGGTGATGCCGTTGAGGACGGTGTGGCACTCGGACGCGGCCAGCTCGACGGCCGCGTCCGGTCCGGCCAGCACCTCCGGCAGCGGTTCCCCGGCCCCGTACCGCGCGCGCAGGGCCTCGCGCAGCTCGTCCGCCTTGTCCGCGCGGGAGACCGCGACGGTGCGGACCCCCAGCCGGTGCGCCTGCTCGGCCAGCAGCTCCACCCGTCCGCCGGCGGCGGAGAGTCCGGTCACCCGGAAGCGGTCGGGGTTGGCGAGCACCACGTCGACGGCCTGGGTGCCGATGGACCCGGTGGAGCCCAGGATCACGATGTCGCGCGGTCCGTCGTCCGGTCCGTCGGCGGCGGAGGTGCCGACCGGCCGGCGCAGGTGCGGGTCGGCGAGGGGAGCGGGACTGTCGGTCATTCCCCCATTGTGTCCGGTCCGCGAGACGGAGCGGACACCGCGTCGTCCGGGCGTCACCCCGTGCGCAGTTCCTCCACCGCCGTGCCGGCGCGCAGGAACAGCAGTCCGACACCGGTCGCGGCCAGCGCCAGGACCGGCACGCCCAGGCCGTGGAGGGCCAGGTCGTCCCAGGGGAGGGGGACGGCGCGCACGACGTCGGGGACCTCGACGAGCCGGCTGTGCTTCTCGAAGTTCTCGGCGCACAGGGCGGGGTCCGCGTCGCAGGTCTGCGCCCGGCCCCCGAACTCCTTCACCTCCGTGCCGAAGTACCCCCGGCCCATCAGGGTGCCCACGGTGGTCGCCAGCGCCACGGCCGGGACCAGGGGCGCGAGCGTCTGCCACACGAGCGCCCGGCCCAGCACGGAGCGGGGCACGCCGGTGGCGGCCAGGGCCGCATGGGTGCGGCGGCGGGCGACGACGGACTCCGCGACGGTGACCAGCAGGCCGGCGGTCGCGATCACCAACCCCACGGCGACGGCCGCGTCCACCAGGTCCATGGTGTCGAGGTAGAAGGTGTCCGAGCCGTGTCCGCTCGTCGTCTGGCGGCCGGCCGCCTCGTCGTAGAAGCGCCGCACCTCCTGCCTCGCCTCCAGCATGGTGGAGAAGTAGGCGCGGACGGCCGCCGCCCCCGAGCCGAAGACCACGGCCACCAGCAGGGCCGCCTGGGTGCGGCTGCCGTGCCAGGGGTCGGCGAGCAGCCTGCGGGCGGCCAACAGCGGGGCCGGACGGCGGGCGAGCCGGTGCAGCACCCGGCCGGTGGCGTGGGAGATCCATCCGGTGCCGAGCACGACGCCGACGGCGGCCAGGAGTCCGCCTCCGACGAACAGGAGGAACGGCAGCGCGGAGGCGACGGCGGGGTCGCCGGACTTCTCGTACCCCTTCCGGATCGCCTCGAAGGCGAAGAACGCGCCCATGCCGAGCACGATCAGGACGGCGGGCCACGGCTTCGGCGCCCGCCTCGGCCGCGTCCGCCGGGTCACTCCGAGCGGGTCCACCGTGACCCGGCGCAGCATCACGACGGCGGCGAGGGCCGCGAGCAGCGGGAGGCCGAGCACCGCGGCGGCGATCGCGGGGATCGGCGGCAGGACGTCGGTGGGCAGCGGCAGCCTGCCCTGCTCGTCCGGCCGGTGCAGCGCCTCGTGTCCGATCAGGTAGGCGACGAGGCCGGCGCAGGTGCCCAGCAGGCTCGCCACGCCGGTCTCGGCGGCGGCCACGGCCCTGGTCTGGCGCGGGGTGCCGCCGGCCAGCCGGATCGCGGCGAGCCGCCGGTCCCGGGCGGGGGCGCCCAGCCTGGCGCACTGTCCGGCCAGGGCCAGCACCGGGATGGTGAGCATCAGCAGGGCGACGACCACGCCGATGTGCAGTCCCGGCTCCCTCAGCAGCGCGTTGGCGTACTGGTCGGACACGGGCACGCCCGCGTCGTGCCGGGGCGGCGGGGCGGGTATGGCCAGCACGTTCAGCGCGGCGAGCACCGCCAGGGAGGCGAGGGCGGCGCTGAACGCGGTGAGCACCACCCGCAGCGTGTCGGTGCGGGTTCCGGCGAGGGCCAGTCCGAGGAGCGCGGTGGGCTTCATCGGCGTTCCCCCGTCGCAGCGGTCGACATGTCGACACCGAGGCCGGTGGGGTCCACCACGCCGTCCCGGAGGGCGACCTCGCGGTCGGCGTAGGCGGCGACCGCGTCGTCGTGGGTGATCAGCACGACGCTGGTGCGCTGCTCGTGGGCGACCCGGGTGAGCTGCGCCAGCAGCCGCTCGCCGGCGAGCGCGTCCAGCGCGCCGGTGGGTTCGTCGGCGAAGAGGATCCGCGGCCCGGTGACCAGGGCCCGCGCGGCGGCGCACCGCTGCTGCTGGCCGCCGGACATCTCTCCGGGGCGGGCGTCGGCCACGTCCGCCACGTCCAGCCGCTCCAGCCAGTCCAGCGCGGCGGTGCGGGCCTCGCGCCGTCCCCGTCCGGCGAGCAGCAGCGGCAGGGCGACGTTCTCCGCGGCCGTCAGCTCGGCGACGAGCTGCCCGAACTGGAACAGCACCCCGAAGTCGGTGCGTCGCAGCCGGGAGCGGTCGGCCTCCGAGCGGGTGTCGAGGCGCTGCCCCCCGTACAGCACCTCGCCCGCGTCGGGACGCAGGATTCCGGCCAGGCAGTGCAGCAGCGTGGACTTGCCGCAGCCGCTGGGGCCGGTGACGGCGAGGATCTCCCCCTCGGCCACGTCCAGGTCGACGCCGCGGAGCGCGGGCGTGGGTCCGTAGGACTTCACGAGCCCGCGGGCTTGCAGAAGCGTCATGAGCGCACCTCCCGGTGCAGGTCGGCGACGCGCTCCAACGTGGTGCGCAACCAGCGCAGGTCGGCGTCGAGATGGGCGATGGCGTAGTCCGCGGCGATCACGTCGCCGGGCGAGGACGCCGGGTCTGTCTTGACGGCGGTCAGCTCCCGCAGCCGGGCGGTGTGCGCCCGGCGTTGCGCGGTGAGGTAGCCGCGGGCCTGGTCGGCCCCGTCGACGAGCAGGGCGACGACGACCTTGGCCAGCAGGGTGCTGCTGACGTACGGGGCCGGTGTCTCGACCGTCTCCAGCCAGGCGCGGAGCCTCTCCCGCCCGGTGTCGGTGAGGGCGAACTCGGTGCGGTCCGGCCCGCCTTCGCGGCTCTGCCCCCGCTTCTCCACCAGGCCGTCGCGCTCCAGCCTGCCGAGCGTGCCGTAGACCTGGCCGAAGGCGATGGGCTTGGCCTTGGGAAAGCGCTGGTCGTGCGCCTTCTTCAGGTCGTAGCCGTGCATCGGCCCGGCGGCCAGCAGGGCGAGCAGTACATGGGCTGCGGTCGACATGGCGAGGACTATTCCCTGAGAGAATAGCCGGCGTCAAGTCGCCTCCGCCGGGAGGCGATCCGCGGAAACCGCGTTGCCCCGGGCTCGGCCGGCGCGCCAGACTGCCGCGGTGCTGATCCGACGCGAGACCCCCGCCGACGTCCCCGCCGTGCGCGACGTGACCGCCGCCGCCTTCGCCCCCAGGGCCGAGACGCCCGTCCCGGTCGAGGTGACCCTGCTGGACGAGCTGCGCGGCTGCGACGCGTGGCTGCCCGCGCTGTCCCTGGTGGCCGAGGGGCCGGGCGGCGAGGTCGTCGGGCACGTGGTGTGCACCCGCGGGCGCGTCGGGAACACGCCGGCCCTGGGGCTGGGCCCGTTGAGCGTGCACCCCGACCACCAGCGGCACGGCGTCGGCTCGGCGCTGGTGCACACCGCGCTCGGCGCGGCCGACGCCCTGGACGAACCGCTGGTGGCCCTGCTCGGCGACCCCGCCTACTACGGCCGGTTCGGCTTCCGGGCCGGCACGGAGCACGGCATCGTCCCGCCCGATCCCGCCTGGGGGACGTACTTCCAGGTCCGCACGCTCTCCGCGTACGACCCGGACGACCCCGCCCTGCGCGGCCCCTTCGCCTACGCCGAGCCGTTCGACCGGGTGTAGGCGGGCGCGGAGTCGGGGCGGGGCCGGCCACCGGGTCGGCCGGCCGGTGACGCCGGCGATCGTCTCGCGATCGCGGTCGTGGTGGAGCGGGGTCGGCCCCTGGAGTTCCGCCGGGGCCGCGCTCGGCCGGGGCCGCGGCCCCGGCCGAGCGGTGCCCGCCGACCTTTGCCGGCTCCCTCCGCACGTCCCGGGCGCGTGACACGGCTCGGTCGTCCGGGGGGCTCCGGCCGACGAGCGCGGCGACGGTCGGCCGGCGGTCGGTCGGTGGTCAGCCGATGGTGCGGTGGACGTCGGGCCCGGTGGGGGCGCCCGGCGTGGTGTCCGCGATCCAGGGGCCGGGGGTGGAGGGGTCGATGATCCCCTCCTCCAGCCAGGTGTAGACGCCGCCCAGGACGCCGCGGACGACCGCGCGGTCGACGGCGTCGGTGTTGGTCCACAGCCGGTCGAAGAGTTCCTCGACGCGGATGCGGGCCTGGCGGCAGAACGCGTCGGCGAGTTGGTAGGCCGCGCGGCCGTGCTCGCCGTCGGAGCGCAGCATCTCGGCCCGGACGCAGGCCGCGCTCATGGCGAACAGTTCGGCGCCGATGTCCACGATCCTGCCCAGGAAGCCCTGTTTGGCCTCCAGCTTCCCCTGCCAGCGGGACATGCCGTGGAAGGTGGCGCGGGCCAGCCGGCGGGACGCGCGCTCGACGTAGCGCAGGTGGGCCGCCAGGTTCGGGTGGCCGGCCGGATGGAAGTCCCGGTAGGTGCCGGGGAGTTGGCCGGGGCCGGCGACCAGTTTCGGCAGCCAGCGGGCGTAGAAGCCGGCGGCGCGGACGGCCGCCTTCCCCTTGTCGGCGAGCGCCTTGTCGGGGTCGATCAGGTCGCCCGCGACCGACAGGTGGGCGTCGACGGCCTCGCGGGCGATGAGCAGGTGCATGATCTCGGTGGAGCCCTCGAAGATGCGGTTGATGCGCAGGTCGCGCAGGATCTGCTCGGCCGGTACGCCGCGTTCGCCGCGGGCGGCGAGGGAGTCGGCGGTCTCGAAGCCGCGTCCGCCGCGGATCTGGACCAGCTCGTCCGCCATCCGGTAGGCCGTCTCGGAGGCGTAGAGCTTGGCGAGGGCGGCCTCGATGCGGATGTCGGTGCGGTCCTCGTCGGCCATCTGGGAGGACAGGTCGAGGACGGCCTCCAGGGCGAAGGTGGTCGCGGCGATGAAGGAGATCTTGGCGCCGACGGCCTCGTGGTGGGCGATCGGCTTGCCCCACTGTTCGCGGGCGGCGGACCACTCGCGGGCGATCTTCAGACACCACTTGCCCGCGCCCGCGCACATCGCGGGCAGGGAGAGGCGCCCGGTGTTGAGGGTGGTCAGCGCGATCTTCAGGCCCGCGCCCTCGGGGCCGATCCGATTGGCGGCCGGGACGCGGACGCGGTGGAGGCGGGTGACGCCGTTCTCGATGCCGCGCAGGCCCATGAAGGCGTTGCGGTGCTCCACGGTGATGCCCTCGGAGTCGGCCTCGACGACGAAGGCGGTGATGCCGCCGGGGTGCCCCTCGGACTTCGGCACGCGCGCCATGACGACGAGCAGGTCGGCGACGACGCCGTTGGTGGTCCACAGCTTCACGCCGTCCAGGACGTAGGTGTCGCCGTCGGGCGTGGCGGTGGTGGCCAGCCGGGCCGGGTCGGACCCGACGTCCGGCTCGGTGAGCAGGAACGCCGAGATGTCGCCGGCGGCGCAGCGCGGCAGGAAGGTCTCCTTCTGCTCGTCGGTGCCGAAGAGCTTCAACGGCTGGGGGACGCCGATGGACTGGTGGGCCGAGAGCAGCGCGCCGATGGCGGGGCAGGCCGAGGCGGCCAGGGCGAGGGCCCTGTTGTAGTGGAGTTGGCTCAGCCCCAGGCCGCCGTACCTCGGGTCGATCTTCATGCCGAACGCGCCGATGGACTTCAGGCCCTTGATCACCTCGTCGGGGACGCGGCCCTCGCGTTCGATGAGGAGGCCGTCCACCGAGGTCTCGCAGAAGTCCCGCAGCCGGGCGAGGAACCGCTCGCCGCGCAGGACGTCCTCGTCGGCGGGTCGGGGGTGGGGGTGGATCAGGTCGAGGCGGAAGCGGCCGAGGAAGAGCTCTTTGGCGAAGCTCGGCTTGCGCCAGTGCTGCTCCCTCGCGGCCTCGGCCACCTGTCGTGCTTCGCGTTCGGAGACGGTCATCGCGGGCTCACCTCGCACTGCCGACGGGTGCTACCCAGGCGTATGTACCCCTTTCATACGGTATGTAACGACCCTCGCGCGCTGCGTACCGGGGAACGAACCTTCAGTTGAAGCGCTTCGACAACCAGAGGTACGGCATCTGGACAGCCGGTCGGCTCCGGTCTAGGGTCGGTCCGCAGATTCTTTGTCGAAGCGCTTCACCTGCCGCTTCCCGCACCGCCCTGGAGAGCCCATGGTCACTCTCGCCGAGGTCGCCCGGCACGCCGGAGTCTCCGCCAGCACCGTGAGCTACGTCCTCAGCGGCAAGCGTTCCATCTCCGCCGCCACCCGGGAGCGCGTGGAGCGGAGCATCCGCGAGCTGGGCTACCACCCCAACGCCGGCGCGCGGGCGCTGGCCAGCAACAGGTCGAACATCATCGCGCTGATGATGCCGCTGCGCACCGACATGTACGTGCCGGTGATGATGGAGATCGCGCTGGCCGTCGCCACCACCGCGCGCTCCCACGACCACGACGTCCTGCTGCTGACCGGCGAGGAGGGGCCCGCGGCCGTGCGCCGGGTGGTGGGCAGCGGACTGGCCGACGCCATGATCCTGATGGACGTCGAGCTGGACGACGCCCGGCTGCCGCTGCTGCGCGAGGCCGGGCGTCCCGCCGTGCTGATCGGCATCCCCGCCGACCCGACCGGCCTCACCTGCGTCGACCTGGACTTCACCGCCACCGGCGCGCTGTGCGTGGAGCACCTGGCCGAGCTGGGGCACCGCGACATCGCGGTGGTCGGCGAGGCCGCCGCCGTCTACGAGCGCCACACCGGTTTCGCCGAGCGGACCCGGGACGGACTGCGCGCCCGCGCCGCCGAGCTGGGGGTGCGGCTGCTGCACCGGCCCTGCGAGGGCAGCTACGCGGCGATGGCCGGGACGCTCGCCCGGATCCTCGACGAACGCCCGAACACCACCGCCTTCATCGTGCAGAACGAGGCGGTCATCGACCCGCTGCTCAGCCTGCTGCGCCAGTCGGGCAAGGCCGTCCCCGAGGACGTCTCGGTGGTGGCCATCTGCCCCGACCCGGTGGCCGTCCAGGCGTCCGTGCGCCTGACCTCCGTGGCCATCCCCGCCCAGGAGATGGGGCGGCGGGCGGTCGAGCTGGTGATGGCGAAGGTGCGCGGCCAGGAGGAGAGCCTGCTCGACCTGCTGCCGCCCCGGCTGACCGTGCGGTCCAGTTCCGGCCCGGCGCCCACCGTCCACTGACACGTCACACCCGACCAGTCCGCCGACGAGCCCCAGGAGCACCGTGACCACATCCGCCCTCTTCTCCCCTCCGCCGTCGTCCCTGGCCCAGCCCTCCCCCACCCGCGGCACGTTCCGGACGCGCGACGGCGCGCTGGAGTGGAGCGGGCGGCAGGAGACCCTGCGCGTGGAGCCCTGGGGCCCGGACGCCGTCCGGGTCCGGGCCCGGCTGGGCGGTCCCGTCCTCGACGGGCTGCCGGGCGCGCTGTTGGAGGAGCCGCCGCCCGCCGAGGAGGACGCCGAGATCCGGATCGAGGACGGGTACGCCCTGGTGACCTGCGGCGCGATCACCGCCGTGGTCGGCGCCGAGGGCATGGTGCGTTTCCTGCGCACCGACGACGGCGCCGAGCTGCTGGCGGAGGACCGCGCCCACTTCTGGTGGCCCGGCTCCCGGCTGCACACCGCCACCGGCAACGGCTACCACCGCCTGGAGCAGCGCTTCGCGGCGTACGAGGGCGAGCGGCTGTACGGCCTGGGCCAGCACCAGCACGGGCTGCTGGACCAGAAGGGCACGGTGATCGACCTCGTCCAGCGCAACGCCGAGGTGTCCATCCCCGTCCTGACCTCCAGCCGCGGCTACACCCTGCTGTGGAACAACCCGGCCGTCGGCCGGGTGGAGCTGGCGCACAACGGCACCCGCTGGGTGGCCGACTCCGCCCGTCAGATCGACTACTGGATCACCGCCGGGGACCCGGCCGCCGCCCAGCGCCGCTACTCCGCCGCCACCGGCCGCACCCCGATGCTCCCGGAGTGGGCGGCCGGCTTCTGGCAGTGCAAGCTGCGCTACCGCACCCAGGAGGAGCTGCTGTCGGTGGCCCGCGAGTACCGCAAGCGGGACCTGCCGATCTCGGCGATCGTCTGCGACTTCTTCCACTGGACGCACCTGGGCGAGTGGCGGTTCGACCCCGCCGAGTGGCCCGACCCGGCCGCGATGGTGAGGGAGTTGGAGGAGCTGGGCGTCAAGCTGGTGGTCTCGGTGTGGCCCTCGGTCTCGCCGCTGAGCGAGAACCACCGACCGATGGAGCACCGGGGGCTGTTCATCGGCACCGAGTACGGGCCGCTGGCGCACGCCGACTGGCCGGACAAGGGGGTCGCCGAGCCGGTCCAGGTCGCCTTCTACGACGCCACCAACCCCGAGGCCCGCGACTTCGTGTGGTCCCGCGTCCGGGAGAACTACGTGGCGCACGGCATCACGGCCTTCTGGCTGGACGCCGGGGAGCCGGAGCTGAAGCCGGGCTTCTCCGCCAACCTGCGCTACCACGCCGGTCCCGGCCTGGAGGTGGCCAACCTCTACCCCCGCGAGAACGCCCGCACCTTCCACGACGGTCTGGCCGCCGAGGGCGTCGGCGAGATCATCACGCTCAACCGTTCGGCCTGGGCGGGCTCCCAGCGCTACGGCGCCGCCCTGTGGTCCGGCGACATCGGCACCGACTTCGCCACCCTGCGCCGCCAGCTCGCGGCCGGGCTCAACACCGCCCTGTCCGGCATCCCCTGGTGGAACACCGACATCGGCGGCTTCCACGGCGGCGACCCCGACGACCCGGCGTACCGCGAGGTGATGGTGCGCTGGTTCCAGTTCGGCGCGCTCTCCCCGCTGATGCGGCTGCACGGCTTCCGCGAGCCGGGGATGCCGTTGGGGCCGCGGATGACGGGCGGCCCCAACGAGGTGTGGTCCTACGGCGAGGAGGCCGGGGAGGTCATGGCCTCCTACCTGCGGCTGCGCGAGCGCCTCAAGCCGTACCTGCTGGCGCAGATGCGCACCGCCCACACCGAGGGGCTGCCGCCGATGCGGCCGCTGTTCCTGGAGTTCCCCGACGACCCGGACGCCTGGGACGTCGCCGACGCCTTCCTGCTCGGCCCCGACCTGCTGGTGGCGCCCGTGCTGGAGGCGGGCGCCCGGGAGCGCGCCGTCCACCTCCCGGCGGGCGCGGAGTGGACGGACGCCTGGACGGGCGAGACGTACCGAGGGGGCGGGTCCGTGACCGTGCCCGCCCCCCTGGAGAGGATCCCGCTCTTCCTCCGGGACGGCGTCGAGCTGCCGATCCGGGAGGAGCCGGCGGATCAGCGGACGTCGACCGAGTAGGCCGTGGTGTCGAGGCGGGCCCGACCGGTGAACACCTCGGTGCCCGCCTCGACGCCGGAGAGGTACTCGGTCGGGCTCGGCGAGCCGCGGTCCTCCCGGGCCTGGAGGAAGTCGTCCGGGTCCGGGTCGACGGAGGCGGTGTTGGAGGTCCGCACGGAGGAGTGGGCCTTCCGGCCGATGTCGCCCTGGTGGAGGTCCCAGGTGGCGCCGGCCGGTGTGGGAGGGCGGTCGCTCATGGGGATTCCTTCGTCGTGGGGGGATCCGGTGGGGGCGGGCGTCGGCGACCGCCGCGCGCGGGGAGTTCCTCGCGCAGGACGACGGCGCCGTGGCGGCCGAGCGGGACGTGCCGCTCGTACCGCCGCCCGGTGAGCAGGTCGGCCGCCGGGACGGGCAGGGGGACGGCGACCGGGTCGCGGCGGTGGTTGAGGAGGAACAGCAGTCCGCCGCGGCGTACGGCCTCCACTCCCGTGGGCAGATCGGGCAGCGGAGGCCGTACGCCCGCCTCGTGGGCCGCGCGCCCCAGCAGGGCGCGCAGCGTGTCGGGGTCGGGAAGGGTGGTCAGGTACCAGGCGGTGCCGGCGCCGAAGGCGTGGCGGGTGACGGCGGGGCGCCCGTGGAGCTCGCCGCCCCGGTAGGAGGCCACGGTCTCGGCGCCGGCCGTCTCCAGGTCCTCGCGCCACAGCCGGGCGCCGGCGTCGGAGACGAGGAGGGCGTCGAGGGCGAGGTGCTGGACCTCGCCCTCGGCCATCGGCCACCACTCGTGGACGAGGTCGATGCCCAGTACCTCGCGCAGCCGGGCGTCCATGCCGCCCTCGCGGATCCGGTCGTCCGCGTCGGCGACGCCGGTGAAGAAGCCGCAGACCAGGGTGCCGCCGCCGCGGACGTGGGCGGCGAGGTTGTCCAGGGCCGCGTCGGTGAGCAGGTACAGGTGGGGGGCGACGACGAGCGCGTAAGGCGTCAACTCCGCCTCGGGATGGGCGAAGTCGCAGGTCAGATTGAGTTCCCACAGGGCGCGGTGCCAGGCGCGCAGTGGTTCCTCGTAGCTCAGGCGGTTCGAGGGGCGGCCCTGCTGGAGGCCGGCCCACCAGGCGTTCCAGTCGTGGAGGACGGCCGCCCTCGCGGGGACGGAGGCGCCCGTGACCCCGCCCAACGCGCCCAGGTCCGCGCCCAGCTCGCGGACCTGCCGGAAGGTGCGGCTCCGCCTGCCGGCGTGGGGGACCATCGCGGAGTGGAACTTCTCGCCGCCCTGCCGGGACTGGCGCCACTGGAAGAAGCAGATCCCGTCCGCGCCGCGCGCCACGGCCTGCAGCGACCACAGGCGCGTCAGCCCCTCGGGCTTGGGGTGGTTGACACCGCGCCAGTTGACGGCCCCGGCGGCCTGCTCCATCAGCAGCCAGGGGCCGCGCGCCTGGGAGCGGGTGAGGTCCTGCACCAGGGCGCCCAGCGCGGCGCCGTCGGGGCCTTCCGGAGCGGCGGGGTCGGGGTAGAGGTCGACGGAGACCACGTCCTCCCGCTCCGCCCAGGCCCAGCCGTCCTGGCCCACGAACAGCGGCATGAAGTTGGTGGTGACGGGGATGTGCGGGGTGCGCCTCGCCAGCACGTCGCGTTCGGCGGTGAAGCACTCCAGCAGGGCGTCGCTGGTGAAGCGGCGGAAGTCCAGCGTCTGGGCGGGGTTGGGCAGGTACTGGGCGCGGCGCGGCGGGACGATCTCCTCCCAGTCGTCGTAGCGCTGGCTCCAGAAGGCCGTGCCCCAGGCGTCGTTGAGCGCCTCCAGGTCGCCGTACCGCCGCCGCAGCCAGCGGCGGAAGTGGCGGGCGGTCGTATCGCACCAGCAGGAGGTGCCGTACTCGTTGTTCACGTGCCACAGCCGCAGCGCGGGGTGGTCGCCGTAGCGGTCGGCGAGGTCGGCGGCGATGCGCAGGGCGTGGTCTCGGTAGACGGGCGAGGAGGCGCAGAAGTGGTTGCGCGAGCCGTACCAGACGACCGCTCCCGTCTCGTCGCGCGGCAGGGTCTCGGGGTGGCGGGCGCCCATCCAGGGGGGCGGGGAGGCGGTGGGGGTGGCCAGGCAGACGCCGATCCCGTTGTCGTGGAGCAGGTCCAGGACGCGGTCCAGCCAGCCGAAGTCGCGGGCGCCGGGGCGGGGTTCGATGCGGGACCAGGAGAAGACGCCGACGGTGACGAGGTTGACCCCGGCCTCGCGCATCAGCGCCATGTCCTCGTGCCAGACCTCCTCGGGCCACTGCTCGGGGTTGTAGTCGCCGCCGTACAGCAGCCGGCCGCGGGTGACGTCGCTCAGGGAGGGCCTGCGCGGGGACGTCACCGCGGGTCCCCGTGCCGGACGCGGCGGCCGTCGGTGCCGCGCGGCGCGGAGCGCCCTCTCGCGAGGACGCCCTCGGCCTGGGGGTGGTGTGTCATGGGGGTGGACCTCACTGCCGGGGGACGAGGGTGGGGGTGGGGCGTGCCGGGTCAGCCCTTGACGGCGCCGATGAGCATGCCCTTCTTGAAGTGCTTCTGGACGAAGGGGGAGAGCACGGCCACCGGCACCAGGGCCAGCACCATGACCGCCATCTGCACCGACAGGGCGTGGATCTGGCCGGTGTTGACGATCTGGGACATGCCGGTCGGGCGCTGTCCCTCCAGGACGATCTGGTTGAGCACGACCTGGAGCGGCATCTTGCTCTGGTCGTTGAGGTAGATCGAGGCGTTGAACCAGGCGCTCCAGTAGCCGACCGCGTAGAACAGCGAGATCACCGCCAGCACGGGCCGGGACAGCGGCATCACGATCCGCCACAGGATGCGGAAGTCCCCGGCGCCGTCGATGCGGGCGCTGTCGATCAGCTCCGGCGCGGTGCCCATGAAGAACGCCCGCAGCACCAGGATGTTGAACACGCTCACCGCGCTGGGCAGGATCAGCGAGGCGTAGGTGTCGATCAGGCCGAGGGCCTGCACCAGCAGGTAGGTGGGGATCAGGCCGGCGCCGAAGAACATCGTGGCCAGCAGCGTCATCAGCATCGGCCGGTGGCCGAAGGAGCCGGGGCGCGAGAGTCCGTAGGCGCACAGCACCGAGACGGTCATGCTGAACAGCGTGCCGACGACGGTGACGCCCAGGCTGACGACCGTCGCCCGGGTGACCTGGCCGCCGCCGAGCAGCTCGCGGTAGGCCTCGAAGGTGATGCCGTCGGGCACGATCACCAGGCCGCCCGCCTCCCGGATGGTCTCGGCCGACGACAGGCTGGTGACGACCACGATCCACAGGGGGAAGAGGATCGCCAGGCAGGCCACGGCCAGCACCGCGCCCTTGGCGGTGAGGCCGACGCGGCCGGGCGGCTCCTCCCAGACCGGACGCGTCCGGGCGTCCGGGCCCTCCCGCTCGCGGTCCTCGGTCAGAACGCTCACTTCTTGTACACCCCCTGCTCGCCCAGCAGGTGGGCGGTCTTGTTGGCGGCCAGCACCAGCACCAGTCCGAAGATCCCCTTGACGATGCCGACGGCCGCCGCGTAACCGAAGTCGCCGTTCTCCAGGCCGACGTTCCACACGTAGGTGTCCAGCACCTCACTGGCCCCCGTGCCCACCGCCCTGCGCTGGAGCAGGATCTGTTCGAAGCCGACGGTGAGGGCGTCGCCGACGCGCAGCACCAGCAGCATCGCGATCACCGGGCGCAGCGCGGGCAGGGTGACGTGCCACATCCGGCGCCACCGGTCGGCGCCGTCCACGGCGGCGGCCTCGTACAGCTCGTGGTTGACGGCGGCCAGCGCGGCGAGGAAGACGATGACGCCCCAGCCGGCGTCCTTCCAGACGAGCTGGAAGGTGACGAGGAACTTGAAGAAGCCGGGGTCGGTCATCAGGTCGAAACCGCCCCCGCCGTGCTCCCGCATGACCTGGGCGATGATGCCCGCGCCTCCGAAGATCTGCTGGAAGACGGTGATGACCAGCACCCAGGAGAAGAAGTGCGGCAGGTACAGGACACCCTGCACCCAGGCCCGCACCCGTGGGCTGACGACGCTGTTGATCAGCAGGGCCAGCAGGATCGGGACGGGGAAGAAGAACACCAGTTGGATGAGGAAGATCACCAGGGTGTTCTCGACGGCCGCCCAGAAGTAGGGGTCCTCACCCATCCGCTGGAACTGCTCGAAGCCGACCCAGGGGCTCAGCTCGAAGCTCTCGAGGAAGGACTCGCCGATGTAGGGGTCGAACTCCTTGAAGGCGACGGCGTTGCCCAGCAGCGGGACGTAGGCGAAGACCAGCACCAGCAGCAGCGCGGGCAGCGTCATCAGCACCAGGGTGCGGTCGCGGCGGAGCCGGTGCCGCCAGGTGACGCCGCCGGGCGGCACGGAGGCCCGCGCCGCCTTCCGGCGCGTACGCCGTCCGCCGGCCGGCCGGCCGTCCGGCGGGTCGCCGTCCGCCGTGGGCGAGCCGGCCGGTGCGGCCGGCGCGATGTGGGGGGCCGGGGCCATGCCGGTGGGGCCGGTGCCTCCGGCCGGTGCCTCGCCCGGGGCCGTGCTGTGCGACACGCGTCTCTCCTCGTCGGCGTTGCTCGGCTCCGGCCCGGTGCGGGGGCGCGTCGGGTGCCGCCCGCGCCGGGCCGGTCGCCTCGGTGCGCGGGTGGGTCAGGCGGCGGACTCGCCGACCTCGTCGATCAGCTTCCGGTACCAGTCGCGCAGCTCGTCGCCACCGGCCCTGCGCCAGTCCTCGATGGCCCGCTGCATGTCGGAGATCTTCTTGCGGCCGCGCACGACGTCGTCCTCCAGGTCCTCGAACTGGTCGCCGAGGTTGGCCCACCGGTTGGGCTCGCGGACCTGCATCCCGTACAGCAGCGGCTTCCTCATGAACGCGCCCATCCGCCGCTGCCAGCCGCACCAGTCCCTCACGACCTGCGGGTGGTCGGGGAAGGCGGCGACGGCCTCGGGGCCGGCGGTGAAGAAGTAGGTGTCCTGGACCTCGGTGACCCCCTGGGGGGTCTTGGCGGGCACGCCGTCCTTCAGCGTGTAGTGGGTGCCCTCGACGCCGTACCGGATCAGGCGGTTCTCCTTCGTCCCGTAGGGGGCGGCGGCGAAGTTGGCGATGGCCAGGCACTCCTCGACCGTCTCCCGGGACGCCTTCTTGTTGATGAACGCCCAGATGTCGGCCGGCTTGGCGAAGTACAGCCGCGGGTCGCCGCCGTCGTGGCCGAAGATGTCCATGCCCGCGACACGGAAGTCCGGGTTCCGGTCCCGTTGCTCGAAGGTCCAGCCGTACCACTTGGCGTTGCCGTCGTTGGTCATCATCGACTGGCCGGCGGTGAACCGGGTGCCGGCGTCGCCGCGCACGGCCATGGCGTCGGGGTGGACGACCCCGGCGGCGTAGAGCTTGCGGGTCCACTCCAGTGCTTCGAGGTAGTTGTCCGTCTCGATGCGGTGGACCAGCTTCTTCCCCTGCCACTCCCAGCAGTAGGGCTTCTCCGGCAGCGTGCCGAAGACGTTGAACGCCGTCCACTTCATGTCCTCGCAGGCCCACACCTTGGCCTTGGGGGCGGTGATCTCCTTGGCGAGGTCCATGAACTCCTGCGCGCTGGTGGGCACCTCCCAGCCCTTGTCCTCGAAGACGTCCTGGCGGTAGTAGGGGATGATGATGTCCACCGCGCCGGCGGGCAGGGGCAGACCCTTCAACTTCCCGCTGAAGATGGACATCCGCCACGCCTCGGTGGGGATGGCGGCGAGGTTGGGGTACTTCTTCGCCTTCTCGCCCGAGAGGTGGGGGCCGAGGTCGGCGAAGCGGCTGTCGATGGCGCTGTGGATCTTGCCCTGCATCTCCCAGCCGGGGATCACCACCATGTCGGGGATGCCGCTGGAGGCGAGCACCGCGCCGAGCTTCTCGCCGTAGGTGTTGCCGTCCTGCGTCCGCCAGTCGACGTGCACGCCGATGGCCTCGTCGACGGCCCGGTAGTAGGCGCAGTCCTTCTCGGGCGGGGTGCCCCACAGCGGGCTCATGACGGTGACCTTGCCGCCCTTGCCCATCTTCTCCGGGACCGAGGCCGGCAGCTTCCCGTACGGCTCGGCCCTGCCGGTGAAGCCGGGGCGGGACCCGTTCTCGCCGGGGATGTCCGGCTCGACGACGCGGGAGGCCGCGTACGCCGGAACGATCTTCTCCGCGTCCTTCCTCGTCGTCGTGCCCTCGGTGCGGCCCTCGCCCCCGGAGGAGCACGCCGACAGCAGCGGCGCCCCGCCGGCCACGGCGGCGGCGACGGCCGTGGAGGCGAGGAACGTTCTCCGGCTCGGGCTGTGGGTCTGGGACATGGTGGCAACCCTTCGTGGCGGCGCGTCGGCGGGACGGACGGGACGGACGGCTGGGTCCCGCCGGTCGGGCAAGTGGGTCGAAGCGCTTCGATATTGCGCCGAGATTAAGTGTGAGGGTCATACCGCGCAAGGGTCGGGACGGAGAAACGTCAAAGTGCACAAGTGCCCCTCTGTCTCGGGAAGTACGCGACGGGAACCGGCCGTTGCGGTTCCATGCCTTGACACCCGCCCCCGCGTCACTTCAGCATCGAAGCGCTTCGAATCATGAGCCGTCGCGGTGTCCACCGCCGCGCACACCCATCCGGAGGGGACCTGTCCGTGAGCACCGACCAGCCGCCCTTCCGCGATCCGGGGCTGCCCGTCCGCGAGCGCGTCGACGACCTGTTGGGGAGGCTCACGCTCGACGAGCGCGTCGCGATGCTCCACCAGTTCGCCCCCGCCGTGGAACGTCTCGGCGTGGCCGCCTTCCGCACCGGCCAGGAGGCCCTGCACGGCGTGGCCTGGATGGGACCGGCGACCGTCTTCCCCCAGGCGGTGGGGCTCGGGGCCACCTGGAACGACGAGCTGGTGCGCCGCGTCGGCGAGGCCGTCGGCCGCGAGGTCCGCGCGATGCGGGCGCGCGATCCGCGGGTGGGCCTGAACGTCTGGTCGCCCACGGTCAACCTGCTGCGCCACCCGCTGTGGGGCCGCAACGAGGAGGGCTACTCCGAGGACCCGCGCCTGACCGCGGCCATCGCCGTCGCCTACACCCGCGGGCTGCGCGGCGACCACCCCACGCGCTGGCGCACCGCCCCGGTGCTCAAGCACTGGCTGGCGCACAACAACGAGACCGACCGCGACACCTCCTCGGCGTCCGTGCGGCCGCGGGTGCTGCACGAGTACGAGCTCCCGGCGTTCCGCGGCCCGGTGCGGGCGGGCGCGGTGGCCGGGGTGATGCCCGCCTACAACCTGGTCAACGGCCGCCCCAACCACCTCTCCCCGCTCCTCGCCGACCAGTTGCGCACCTGGTGCGACCACGATCTGGTGGTCTGCTCGGACGCGGGCGCCCCCAGCAACCTCGCCGACTCCCAGGCGTACTTCGCCGACCACGAGGAGGCCACGGCCGCCGCCCTGCGCGCGGGCGTGGACAGCTTCACCGACCACGGCGAGGACTCCTCCGCCGTCACCGCCCGGGTGCGCGGCGCGCTGGAGCGCGGCCTGATCACGCCCGCCGACGTCGACGCGGCGGTACGGCGGCTGCTGGCGATGCGCTGCGCCCTGGGCGAGTTCGACCCGGAGCCCGAGCCCGACGGAGCCGACGGTGACGGCGGGGACGCCGCGTTCGACACCCCCGAGCACCGGGAACTGGCCCGCGAGGCCGCCGAGCAGGCGATCGTGCTGCTGAAGAACGACGGATTGCTGCCGCTGCCGGCGGGCGCGCGGGTGGCGGTCGTCGGCCTGCTGGCGAACGAGTGCAAGCTCGACTGGTACAGCGGCGCCCTCCTGCGCCGCTCCACCCCGCTGGACGGCCTGCGCGAGCGGTTCGGCGCCGACCGCGTGACGTACGCCGAGGGCGCCGACCGGGTGCGGCTGCGCTGCGCGGACGGCCTGCTGACCGTCCCCGAGACCGGACCCGACGGGGACGCGGACGGGACCGGCGACCCGGCGGCGGCCGGGGCGCTGGACCCGGCGCTGCTGCGGGGCCGCACCGACCTGCCGCCGCTGACGGTCTCCCCCGACCCCGGCGCGGCCGGGGAGTTCGCCCTGGTGGACTGGGGCGGCGGGGTGCTGACCCTGCGCGCGGCGTGCGGCCGCTACCTGTCGGTGGCCGACGACGGCCTGGTGCGCGCCTCGGCCGAGCAGCCGGGCGGCTGGATCGTCCAGGAGACCTTCGAGCTTCGACCGCACGGCGCGGGACACCTCCTGAGGCACCGGGGAACGGGCCGGTACCTGACAGTGGCCGCGGACGGCGTGAAGGTTGCCGGGGACGGCGAAGAGGCCGCGGTGTTCACCGTGGAGACGGTCGAACGCGGCGAGGACGCGGTGGCCGCCGCCGCGGCCGACGCCGACGCGGTGGTCGTCGTCGCCGGCAACGACCCGCACGTCAACGGCCGGGAGACCGAGGACCGCACCACGCTCGCCCTGCCCCCGCACCAGGACCGGCTCTGGCGCGCGGCCCGCGCCGCCAACCCGCGCACCGCGCTGGTGCTCACCTCGTCCTACCCGTACGCGGTGACGGACGCCGACGCCGCGCTGCCCGCCCTGCTGTGGACGGCCCACGGCGGGCAGGCGGCCGGACGGGCCCTGGCCGCCGTGCTGGCCGGCGACGTCGCGCCGGGCGGGCGGCTGCCGCAGACCTGGTACGCCTCCGACGCCGACCTGCCCGACCTGCTGGAGTACGACGTCATCGGCGCCCGCACCACGTACCTGTACTTCGACGGCACGCCGCTGTACCCCTTCGGCCACGGGCTGTCGTACACGTCCTTCTCCTACGGCCGGGCGACGGCCGGCCACGACGGCCGGACGCTGACCGTCCGGTGCGCGGTGGCCAACACCGGCGGGGTCGAGGGGGACGAGGTCGTCCAGCTCTACGTCCGGGCCGTGGACGTCGCCGGCCCGGAGGTTCCCCGCCCCCACCGCGCCCTGGCCGCCCACCGGCGGATCCGTCTGGCGCCCGGCGCCTCGCAGGAAGTGGAGTTCACCGTTCCGCTCGCCGAGACCCTCGGTTTCTGGGACGTGGCCCACCGTCGCTGGACGGTGGCCCCGGGCACCTACGCCGTCGACGTCGGCGCCTCCAGCGCCGACGTCCGCGCCACGGCGTCCGTCCGCGTCGACGGCGAACCCCCCGCCCCGCGCCCGGTGGTGAGCGTCCGGGCCGTCGACTACGACGAGCAGCGGGGCACCCGCCTGGTGGACCTGAGTCGGGAGCGCGGCGACGCGGTCGCCCCGACCGGACCGGAGCCGGGCGAACTGACCTTCCGCGCCTGCGACTTCGGCGCCGGCCCCGCCGGTGTCGCCGTGACGGCCGCCCGCGAGGAGCCGGGCGCGGCCGAGGTCGTCCTCCGCCTGGCCGACGGTCGCCCCCTGGCCTCGCTCACCGTCCCCTCCACCGGCGACCGCTACGCCTACACCACCGTGCGGGCCTCCCTGGACGACCCGCCCTCGGGCGTCCACGATCTGCGCGTCACCCTGCACGGCCCCGTGAGACTGGCCCGTCTGGGCTTCGGCGACCGCCCGATCGCCGAGGCGACCTGACGCCGGGCGGGCCACGCCGCGGTCCGGCCCGGGTGCCTCCGGACGCCGGACCGCGGCGGCTTCGCGCGCTCCTCCGTCACGGCACCACGCGGAAGTGCGTGGTGAGGCGGCCGGTGTCGGCCGGCACGTGGAACGCGAACATCGGCGGCGGGACGTGGTCCAGCAGGGGCGGGCCCTCGCAGGACATCCTCAGGCTGGAGACCACGCCGGGGGCGACCACCAGCGGCAGCCCCGCGAAGACGGTGGCGGCCGGGGTGTGGGAGTGGCCGCACAGCACCCCGACGACGTGCGGGTGCCGGGCGAGCACCTCGGCGAGGCGCTCCTCGCCGAACTGCCGGATGGAATCGACGTACCGGACGCGGAGGTCCACCGGCGGATGGTGGAAGCAGACGAAGGCGCGGTTGCCGGGCGGGGCATCGGCCAAGGCCCGTCCGGCCAGGCGAGGGTGGCGTCGTCCAACCAACCGTCGTCCCGGCCCGGAATGCTCGCATCGCACATGGCGAAGGTGGCGCCGGGCAGGTGGCGCACCCGGTTGATCGGAGAGCCGTCGGTGCCGTCCCCGTCGAGCAGCGCCGCGCGGTACGGGCCGCGCACATCGTGGTTGCCGGGTCAGTGCAGCCACGTGTGGCGGGAGCCGGCGAGCAGGTCGGCGGCCTGCTCGTACTCGTCCGGTGCGCCGTGGTCGGCGAGGTCGCCGGTGAGCAGGACGGCGTCCAACTCCCCGGGCGGCTCGTCGAGGTGGCGCGGGACCCGCCGGGTCCGCTCGGCGGCCCGGGCACCGCCGTCGCCGTTCCGCTCCTGGCCCAGGTGGATGTCGCCGACGTGCGCGAAGACGAACACGCGGTTCCCTCGTTTCTTCCGGTCTTCCGGGGCTCTTCGGTCGGCCGCGTGGGCGGCGGCCCTGCCGTGGTCGGCGGGCAGGGTGCTCTCGCACCGCACGGCGTGCGCGGGCGCCTCCTCAGGCGGTGGTGTGGGCGTCGAGCAGTGCGATCAGCCCCTCGACGGCCTGCCGGAAGGGGTCGGGGGACGCGGCGGAGCGGGCCAGGACGTAGCCGCCCTGGACGACCGCGACGATCGTCGCCGCGGTCGCGGCGGGGTCGAGGGACGCCGTGAACTCCCCGCGCTCGCGGCCTTCCCGGAGCACGGCGGCGATCCGTCCGCGCAGCCGGTCGAAGGTCTCCTCCAAGGGTCGGCGCAGTTCGGGGTCGGCGACGACGTCCGGGGCCCGGGCGAGTCCGCCGATGCGGCAGCCGCGCAGGACGGAGCGCTCCCGCCGCAGGTAGGCCCGGACGCGCTCGGCCGCGCTCCCCTCCCCGCCCGGGTCGGCCTCGGCGGCGGCGCGCAGCTGCCCGGCGCTGCGGCGGACGGCGGCCAGCGCCAGGGCGGGCTTGCCGTCGAAGTGGTGGTACATGCTGCCCTGGCCGACGCCCGAGCGCCGCTGGACGGCCCGGGGGCTGGTGCCGACGTACCCGCGCTCCCTGAGCAGTTCCCGCGTGGCCTCGATCAGTCTCTCCGCGGTGCCCACACCGGGACTGTACCTACTGGTGTGT
>NZ_BAAASZ010000032.1:67627-80274 GCF_039533145.1 Streptomyces macrosporus | reverse complement strand
CGTCGGGCCCGCCGCGAGCAGCAGGCACAGCAGGCCGAGCACGGCCCGTCTCGCGCGGCGCGCGCGTCCCGGCCGCCGTGGCGTGCGGGTCCGGTTACAGCTCCAGGCCGGTGAGGACCATGACCCGCTCGTAGGTGTAGTCCTCCATCGCGTACAGCACGCCCTCGCGTCCGATGCCGGACTCCTTGGCGCCGCCGTAGGGCATCTGGTCCGCGCGGTAGGAGGGCACGTCGCCGATGATCACGCCGCCGACCTCCAGGGTCCGGTGGGCGCGGAAGGCGGTCTGCACGTCGTGGGTGAACACGCCCGCCTGGAGGCCGTACTTCGAGTCGTTGACCGCCGCGAAGGCCGCCTCCTCGCCGTCGACGGAGGTGACGGTCAGCACGGGGCCGAAGACCTCCTCGCAGGCGATCGTGGCGTCGGCCGGGACGTCGGCGAGCACGGTGGGCGCGTAGGCGGCGCCGTCGCGCTTGCCGCCGGTCAGCAGCTTCGCCCCGGCGGCGACCGCCTCGTCCACCCAGGACTCCACGCGCTTGGCGGCGTCCTCGCTGATCAGCGGGCCGACGTCGGTGGCGTCGTCCGACGGGTCGCCGGTGACCTGTGCCTCGACCGCGGCGACGATCCTGGGCACCAGGCGGTCGTACACCGAGGCGTCGGCGATGACGCGCTGGACGGAGATGCAGGACTGGCCGCCCTGGTAGTTGGAGAAGGTCGCGATGCGCTGCGCGGCCCAGTCCAGGTCGGCCTCCGAGGAGTAGTCGGCCAGCACCACCGCCGCGCCGTTGCCGCCCAGCTCCAGGGTGACGCGCTTGCGGGGCACGGAGTCCAGGATGGACCAGCCGACGGGCCCGGAGCCGGTGAAGGAGACGACCGGCAGCCGCTCGTCCCGCACCAGGGAGGGCATGCGGTCATTGGGCACGGGCAGCACCGACCAGCTGCCGGCGGGCAGGTCCGTCTCGGCCAGCAGCTCGCCCAGCAGCAGCGCGGAGAGCGGGGTCGCCGGGGCGGGCTTGAGGATGATCGGCGCGCCGACCGCGATGGCCGGGGCCACCTTGTGGGCGCTCAGGTTGAGGGGGAAGTTGAACGGCGCGATGCCCAGCACCGGCCCGCGCGGGAAGCGGCGGGTCAGGGCGAGGCGGCCGGTGCCGCCCGCGTCGGTGTCCAGCCGCTGGGTGGTGCCGCCGTTGAAGCGGCGGGCCTCCTCGGCGGCCCAGCGGAAGACCGAGACGGCGCGGCCGACCTCGCCGCGGGCCCACTTGATGGGCTTGCCGTTCTCGGCGGAGATCAGCCGCGCGATCTCCTCGGCGCGCTCGGTGAGGCGCCGTACGACGTGGTCCAGGGCCGCGACGCGCACGTGCGCGGGCGTGGCCGCGAACTCGGCGGCCACCTCGGCCGCGGCGGCCACGGCCTCCTCGACCTGGGCCTCGGTGGGAACGCTGACGGTGCCGACGGTCCGGCCGTCCCAGGGCGAGGTGACCTCGAGGGTCTCGTCGCCGGTCGCCTCGCGGCCGGCGAGCCAGAACGCGTGCGTGGGTGTCGCTGTGGTCACTGCGTATCCCGGCCCTTCCGAAGTGGTGGAGCGATGAACGGTGATCGGGGCCCGGCTGCGGTGCGGCAGGCTCCCGCCACCACCGTAGGGGTCGCGCCCGTGCGGGACTCTTGTCCGGTGCGTCGCACTCCGGAGACCCCTTGCACCGCTTTGGCAGAGCGGTGCGGTTGCCCGGCCGTCCGTTTGCCGCGAGCATGACATCACACGCACCACCCCCACCCGTCGAACTGGACACCCCAGGAGACGCGATGCGTAGACATCCCCACGGGCGGCGGTTCACCACCGCGGCCCTGTTCCTCACCCTCGCACTGGCCGTTCCGCTCGGGGCGCAGGCCACCGCCGCTCCCCCCGACGACGGCCGGCCGGCCCCCACCGCCGTCACCGGCGACCGGCAGTACGAGATCACCGGGGTCGCCGAACGCGAGCAGCGCACGGCCATCGCCCGCACCGGCGCCGCGATCGACGCGGTCCGCGAGCACTCGGTGGTGGTCACCGCCGACGCCGCGCAGGCCGAGAGGCTCCGGAAGGCGGGCCACCGCCTCACCCCGCTCCCCGCCCCGCCGAACCGGACGGCCGCGGACGGAGGGGCGACCACCCTCGACTTCCCGTCCGCCGACTCCGGCTACCACAACCACGCCGAGATGACGGCCGCGATCGACGGGTACGCCCGGAAGTACCCGGACATCATCACCACGCGGGTCATCGGCACGTCCCACCAGGGCCGCGACATCGTCGCCGTCAAGATCAGCGACAACGTCCGCACCGACGAGAACGAGCCGGAGGTGCTGTTCACCCACCACCAGCACGCCCGTGAGCACCTCACCGTCGAGATGGCGCTCTACGTGATCCGCGAGTTCGGCGAGCGGTACGGCTCGGACCCCCGCATCACCCGGATGGTCGACCAGCGCGAGCTGTGGATCATCCCGGACGTGAACCCCGACGGCGGCGAGTACGACATCGCCACCGGCAGCTACCGGAGCTGGCGCAAGAACCGCCAGCCCACCCCCGGCTCCTCGTACATCGGCACCGACCTCAACCGCAACTGGCCCTACAAGTGGGGCTGCTGCGGAGGCTCCTCCTCCAACCCCTCCAGCGCCACCTACCGCGGCCCGTCCGCCGGCTCCGGCACCGAGGTGAAGGTCGTCGCCGGCTTCGTCAACAGCCGGGTCGTCGGCGGGAAGCAGCAGATCAAGGCGCACATCGACTTCCACACCTACAGCGAGCTGGTGCTGTGGCCCTACGGCCACACCTACGACGACACCGCCGAGGGCCTCACCCGGGACGACCGCGACGCCTTCGCCGCCGTCGGCAGGGCGATGGCCGCCAGCAACGGCTACACCCCGCAGCAGTCCAGCGACCTGTACATCACGGACGGCTCGATCAACGACTGGATGTGGGCCGTGCACCGCGTCTTCAGCTACACCTTCGAGATGTACCCCGGGCCGAACGGCCGGGAGGGCTTCTACCCGCCCGACGAGGTGATCGAGCGGGAGACCAGCCGCAACGAGGACGCCGTCCTGCTGCTGCTGGAGAACGCCGACTGCATGTACCGCTCGATCGGCAAGCAGGCGCAGTACTGCGCCTCCTGATCGGCCTCTCGAGCCGCTCCCGAGCCGCTCGCGCTCCGCCTCCGGTCCCGCCCCGCCGGGGCCCGTCCGCCGCGCCCCGCCCGCCCCGCGACGTCCGAGGGCGAACGGCGCTACCGCGAGGACGGGCCCCGGCTCTTCCGATCCTCCCGGGTCGGGGGCACGGCCGCCGTCGCCTTGAGCGCCAGCCACAGCTCCATCCGCACGTCCGGATCGTCCAGCGACCGGCCGAGGATCTCCTCGACCCGCCGCATCCGGTAGCGGAGGGTGTGCCGGTGGACGCCGAGGTCGAGGGCGGCCGCGTCCCACTGCCCGTGCCGCGACAGCCAGGCGTGCAGCGAGGCGACCAGATCGCCGCGCCCGCGCGCGTCGTGCTCGTACAGCGCCCGCAGCAGGCCGTCGGCGAAGGCGCGCACGGCGTCGTCGGCGAGCAGCGGGAGCACCGACCCGGAGGCCACGTCCTCGTGCTCGACGAGCGCCCGGCCCCGACGGCGGGCGACGGACAGCGCCTGCTGGGCCTGCTTGAAGGCGACGGCCGCGGCGGAGAGCCCGGCGGGCGCCGAGACACCGACGACCACCCCGTGCTCCGCGTCGCCCTCGCCGGCGGCCTCGGCCGCCGCGGCGAACTCCGCGCAGGCCGCCGCGGCGGCACCGCCGTCGGCGACCAGCCCCGTCAACCGGGCGCCGTGCGGCACCAGCAGGACGGACTCCCCCGCCCGGGCCGCCGCCGCCTCCATCCGCTCGGCGAGCGTCTCCACCGCGGGGGGCAGGCCGCCGGATTCCTTCTCTCCGGGAGCGCCGGCGTCCACCTCGCCCCCGCGGCCCTCCGGCCCCCCGGCCGCGCGCCGCCGGCCGGCCCCGGTGAAGGCGCCCTCCGCCACGACCACCCGCAGCGGCGCGTCCAGCAGCCCCCCGTAGAGCGAGCCCGCGACCGCCCGGGCGTGGTCGACCTCCCCCGCCATCAGCATGCGCAGCACCGCCGCGCCCAGCCGCTGCTCGGCCTCCTGCAGGGCGCGGGACCGCTCGGTGGTCAGGGTCAGCAGGGCGACGGCGGAGTTCACCGCGTAGCGCTCGGCGGTGCCCGGCGGGGCGTCCGTGCCGACCGCGAGCACGGCCCGGGGCCGCCGCCCGGAGCCGATCGACTGCAACTCCACCCGGTCGCCCACCCGGTCGCCGCCCCCGGGCTCGCTCACCACGGCGCTCGCGGGCGCGGGCCGGTCGCGCAGCCGCTCCACCTCGCCCGTCAGCCGGGCGGCGCGGCGGGACGCCCAGGCGGGGGCGGCGGCGACCAGCGCGCCGGAGACGTCGTAGAGCGCGGCCCAGCCGTCGACGTGGGCGGCCAGCCGCGCCAGCAGGGCGGTCGGGCCCTCCGCGGAGAGCGCGGCACGGGTCAGCTCGCGCTGGGCCTCGAAGCCCTCGGTGACCGCCTGGTACTGCTCGGCCGCCACGGCCGCCGAGACCGCCTTGCTGATGGCCAGGAACGGGGTGCGCCGGGGCACCTCCAGCAGCGGGAAGTCGATCTCGCGGGCGGCCGTGACCAGCGCCCGCGGCGCCTCCTCGTGGCTGACCCCGGCCGCGAAGCCCAGCCCGACCACGCCGGCGGCGTCCAGCCGCCCGACGTAGCGGCGCATGGCGTCCTCGTCCTCGACGTCCAGCTTCATCGCCGTGATCAGCAGCAGTTCCCCGCCCTCCAGGTACGGCACGGGGTCGGCCAGCTCGCTCACGTGCGCCCAGCGCACGGGGGTGTCCAACCGGCTCTCGCCCGCGAGGACGGTGAGCCTGAGCGAGGAGTGCTGGACCAGCGAGGCGAGGGTGAGGGGCATGGCTGACCTGGTGCCCTTTCCGGCGGGCGGACGCTTCTCTCGGCGGCGCCCGGTCGAGGGACGGAACGAGACGACTTTTTGGACGTACGGTAGTGAGGAGAAGACCGAACTATGCCTAACCGTACAGCCGCACGCGCCCTCACGCGCCCCTCCGCGCTCCCCCGGTTCTCCCTCCGATTCCCCGGTCCCCCGCCTCCGGTCCCGCCTTCCGGCCTCTCCGCCGCTCCCTACTCCCCGAGCCGGGCCAGGATCGGCGGACTCGCCTCGCCGCGGACGGTGGTGAGCGACACCACCGCATGGCCCGGCGGCACCTTGTGGGCGAGGTCGGAGGCGGACCACCGCTCGCGCTGCACCGTGCGCACCGTGACCGACTTCGTCGTCGCCCGCACCCCCGTGAACAGGGTGCGGACGCCACGCACGCCGCGCCGGAGCAGGCCGCCGGAGAAGTCGGGATTGTGGGTGACGTCCTCGGTCTTCACCCACTCCCGGCCCCACGCCTGCGCGAACACCTCGCCGTCCCAGGTGCTCACGCCGGAGAGCACCACCCGGCAGCCGACCGCCCCGACCGCCGCCGCGCGCAGCGGCTCGGGCACCTCGTCCAGGCCCCGCAGCGCCAGCACCACGCCCGCGTTCGCCGTCCGCAGCCGCTGGATCGCCCGCACGGAGGCGGGGGTGAGGGTGTGCGCGGCGTCGTCGAGCACCAGGCAGGCGAAGAGCGAACGCTCGTCGCGGGTCCGGGCGCAGGTGGTGAACTGGGCCAGCAGCAGCCGGGCCAGCAGGTGGGACGCCTCGGCGTGCCCACGCTCGGGCAGGTCGATCCGCACCCGCAGCGGATGCTCCAGGTCCCGCATGGCGAAGGGGCGGGTGGTGCCGCTGGTGTCGAAGAAACCGGCGAACGCGGGCCGGTCCAGCAGCGCGATCCGGTCGGCGAGCAGCGGTCCCGGATCGCCGGGACGCCCGGACTGGCGTTCCCGCGCGTCCAGTTCGCGCAGGGCGGCGCCGTCCCCGACGGCCTCGCACGCCTGGCGCAGCGCGGCGAGCGCCACCGGCACCCCGTCCAGCAACTCGCGCAGCTCGGGCACGGACGGGAAGCGGCCGTGCGCGGTCCGGTAGGGGCCGATGAGCTGGGCGAGCGCGGTGGCGGCGCGACGGGTGTCGGCCTCGCTCCCCTGGAGGCCGGCGCCTCCGGGGGCGTCGCCGACCAGCGCCTCGGCCAGGACGGCGGCGGCCTCGTCGGGGTCGTCGGTGCCGCCGTAGAGGTCGAGGTCGTGGGCGGAGTCGGGGTGGCCGAGCCTGATCACCACGTCGTAGGCGTCGTCGGGCCCGAGTCCGGCGCCCGCCGCTCCCACGGCGACCACCGCGGCCCGCCCGGCGAGCGCCTGGAGGGCGAGGGACTCGACCACGGGCCGCACCACACGGCTGGTCTTCCCGGCGGCCGAGGGCCCCACCACCAGCAGCGAGGTGCTCAGCAGCGCGGGCTCCAGGGCGAGGGAGACGCCCCGGTAGGCGTACGGGTTGCGGTCCTCGTCGGGCGCGGCCCCCAGCCGCACCTGCCCGGTCAGCAGGTCGTGCCGGGCCGCCCGCACGGGCAGGTCCCGGGCGCCGGAGGGATGGGTGAAGGCGGCGGCGCCCCGGCCCAGCACGGCCTCGACGAAGACGGGAAGACGGTCCGGCCGCGTCCGCGCCGACTGCCAGGCGCGGTCGATCCGGACGTAGTCCACGTCGTTCATCCGCCCGGCATGGATCTCGGCGGTCAGCCGGTCGGCGGCGGCGTGTTCGCCCGCGGCCCGCAGGTGGGGCCAGAGGACCGGGTCTGCGGGTCCGCCCTCGGGGACGGCCGGCGCGGGACGCCCCGGGCCGCCGTCCGGCCCGGTCAGCCTCGGGCGGACGTAACGGCGCCAGACCTCGCCCCAGTGACCGAGACGGCCGAAGACGTACGCCAGTAGGACTGCGACGAGGAAGTAGAAGAAGTACGCGAGTGCGGCGATGGCATCGGGGTTGCCGGGAACACCCCTGTTCGGGTAGGGCACCCAGGAATCGGGAGTCAGCCAGTTCACCAGCCAGTTCGTCGGAATGTAGTCGTGAAAGCACAGCGACCACACCAGCAGTCCGCACAGCAGCGCCAGCGCCGCGCCGCCCAGCAGTTGCCGGTCGTCCAACCGCTCGGGGTCCTCCGGCGGCTTCGGTCGGTGCCCGTACCGCCAGACGCCCGGTCCGGCCTCGGGTCGCGGCGTGCGCAGCCACTCGTCCAGCGAGGGCCCGGCCGCGGGCGCCCACCGCGGCATCGGAGGAGCCTGCGGGGGCGGGGGCACCGCCGGCACGGCCTCAGCCCCTCCCCAGGACCCCTGCGAGCCCCGTGCGTCCCCCGCCCCGTGCGCCCCGTAGCCGACCATCCGCCGCTCTGCTCCTCGTCCGGCACTCCCTCGCCCGTCCACCGTCCCAATCTAGTCTCCGGAGCGGGGAGTTGGCCGCCGTACGGAACCGGCCATGTCCACCGCGGCCAACACGGCGCGGCCACTTCTCCGCGACGGTGCATGTCAGCGCCGTTTTCCGCCCCCTAGCCTGCGAAGAAGCAGCACCCCTTCATACCGAGGAGCCCGCCATGACCGAACTGTCCGGAGGTCCGAGCCTCCCCCAGGAGCGCCGCGTCGTCACCGCGATCCCCGGGCCGAAGTCGCAGGAGCTGATGGCCCGCAAGCAGGCGACCGTGGCGGGGGGCGTCGGCGCCACCCTGCCGGTGTTCGCGGCCCGCGCCGGGGGCGGTGTCCTGGAGGACGTCGACGGCAACTCCTTCATCGACCTGGGCTCCGGCATCGCCGTGACCTCGGTCGGCAACAGCGCCCAGGCCGTGGTGCGCCGCGCCACCGCCCAGCTGGAGCGGTTCACCCACACCTGCGCGATGGTGACCCCCTACGAGCTCTACGTCGAGGTCTGCGAGGAGCTGGCGAGGCTCACCCCCGGCGACCACGAGAAGAAGTCGGCGCTGTTCAACTCGGGCGCCGAGGCCGTCGAGAACGCCGTGAAGATCGCCCGCTCCTACACCAAGCGGCAGGCCGTCGTCGTCTTCGACCACGCCTACCACGGCCGCACCAACCTCACCATGGCGCTGACGGCGAAGAACATGCCCTACAAGCACGGCTTCGGTCCGTTCGCGCCCGAGATCTACCGAGTGCCGGTGGCCTACCCCTTCCGCTGGCCCACCGGTCCGGAGAACTGCGCGGAGGAGGCCGCCAAGGAGGCCATCGACCGGATCGTCAAGCAGGTCGGGGCCGAGAACGTCGCCGCGATCCTCATCGAGCCGATCCTGGGCGAGGGCGGCTTCATCGAGCCGGCCAAGGGCTTCCTGCCCGCGATCCGGCAGTTCGCCGCGGACAACGGCATCGTCTTCATCGCCGACGAGATCCAGTCCGGCTTCTGCCGCACCGGCCAGTGGTTCGCCTGCGAGGACGAGGGCATCGTCCCGGACCTGATCACCACCGCCAAGGGCATCGCCGGCGGTCTGCCGCTGGCCGCGGTCACCGGCCGGGCCGAGATCATGGACTCCGTGCACGGCGGCGGCCTGGGCGGCACCTACGGCGGCAACCCGGTGGCCTGCGCCGCCGCGCTGGGCGCCATCGAGACGATGCGCGAGCTGGACCTCAACGCGAAGGCCCGGCGCATCGAGGAGATCATGAAGGGCCGTCTGACCGCGCTGCGGGAGAAGTTCGACGTCATCGGCGACATCCGCGGCCGGGGCGGCATGATCGCCATCGAGCTGGTCGAGCCGGGCACCAAGGAGCCGGACGCGAAGACCACCGCCGCCGTCGCCCGGCACTGCCACCAGGCCGGTGTGCTGGTGCTGACCGCCGGCACCTACGGCAACGTGCTCCGCTTCCTCCCGCCCCTGGTCATCGGCGAGGATCTGCTGAACGAGGGCCTGGACGTGCTGGAGGAGGCCTTCGCCGGCCTGGAGTGAGGAGCCCCGTGAAGAATGTGTGCGAGGGCCATGGCCTTGCGGTGACACGCCTGTCCACCGCCCGCCGCCTGTCGTACGGTCTTTCTCGGAAGAACGCGGTGTCTCGTCCGCGGGTGACCGCGGACGGCGCCGAGCCGGTGATTCCCCTTCTCCGGCCCGGCTGTGCCCTCGCGCACATTCCTCACCGATCGGACGGCCGCCCGCCCCATACCCCCCGGGGCGCGCGGTGACCGGTCGTCACGGCGCTCCCGGAACCCTCCCCCCTGTTCCGGGAGCGCCGTCTCGCGTTCCGGCCCCGTCGTTCCGTCGCTCCGTGGCCGTACCGGTCCTGTTGCCCCTGGCGGTCTTCGCCGCCGTCGCCTGGCAGGTGGTGGTCGACGGGCCGCTGGCGGACGCCGACGAACACCTGGCCCGCCGGTTGCGGGCGGACGCCCCGCCGACCGGGTTCGCCGAACTCCTCGCCGACCTGGGCAACGTGGAGGTCGCGCTGCCCGTCCTGGCGGTGGCGCTGCTGTACGCGGGACTGCGGAGCCGCCGGTGGCGTCCCTCGCTGGCGGCGGCCCTCGCCATGGCCGCCGTACCGGCCGTGGTGGCGCCCCTGAAGGCGCTGACCGACCGGCCCGGCCCGCTCGGCGGCACGGAGTACTTCCCCTCGGGACACGCGGCGACGGCCGTGGTGGCGTACGGCGGCGCCGTGCTGCTGGTGCTGCCGCACGTCCGCGCGGGCCTGCGGCGCCTGCTGCCGGCCCTCGCCGCGCTGCTGTGCGCGGCGGTGGGCGCGGGACTGGTGTGGCGGGGGTACCACTGGCCGCTGGACGTGCTGGGCAGTTGGTGTCTGGGGGTGCCGCTGCTGGCCGTCTCGTGCCGGACGGCGCCGCCCGCCCCGGCGCGGGGCGGGGCGGACGGTCCCTAGACGGACGTGGTGTCGTCGGGCCCCTCGGGCTGCCCGGGGGTGTCGACGTCGGGGAACGGGGTGCCGAAGTCCCAGAACGCGACGTCGTGGTCGGCGCCCGGGGCGTAGTCGGCGCTCAGGAAGACCGTGCCCTCCGGGACGGGCATGGAGAACTCCGCTCTCGCGCTGTCGCCGGGCGCCAGTTCGTCGGGGGTCGACGCCGCCCGCTCGACGTCGCCTTCGGGTATCGGCTCGACGTCGGCGGAGAACTCGATGTCGCCGTCCCTCAGGTCGATCGTCTCGTCCCCGTCGTTGGAGAGCGTGAAGACGATCCGCACCCGGCCCGCTTCCGAGGGACCGGCGCCCTCCTCGACCGCCAGGGAGCCCCTGACGGTGAGTCCGTCGCCGTAGACCACGGCCTCGCCGGGCGCGGCCGGCCGGTGGACGGTGCCCTCCTCGGAGGTCACCTCGGTGAAGCGGAGGACGCCGCAGACGGCGAAGGCCAGGACCACCGACAGCGCCGCCGACAGCAGGACCGCGCCCGCGCCCGTCCACACCCCGGCCAGCGCCTGCCCACGGTTGGTCGCCGTGCCCGCCCGGACGCGCCGCAGGCCGGCGGTGCCCAGGACCAGCGCCACGACGCCGAGCACGCATCCGAGCGGGCTGAGGAAGAACGACGCCCCCGTGACGGCCGCCACGATGCCCAGGACCAGCGCGGCGACGCCGATGCCGTTGCGCGGCCGTGGGGGCGGCGCCCAGCCGTGCGCGTACGCCCCGCCCGGTACGCCTCCCCACGGGTTTCCGGGGGGATTGCCGTGGGGTGCCGGGTACGGCGGCCGCGGACCGGGCGCGGGCGGGAACGGGTGCTGCTCGGACGTCACCGGTCCTCCTCGGCTGGAGTCTCCACCCCGGGGAGAGGCGGTCGTGTTCCGATCACCGGTCCCCGTCCGGGGTCCGGCCGGCGGTGGCGACGGCCCGTGCGTGGAAGGTGCCGTCGTCCTCCCAGGAGCTCTCGTTCCCCTCCTCCTCGCCCCCGAGGACGACGGCGAACACGATCAGCGCGGTGACCGCGGCGCCGATCACGAAGGAGACGATCCCCAGGACGATTCCGGCCGTGGCCAGACCGCCGCCGTGCGCCTGGCCCCGTTTGACCCTGCGGCGTGCCGAGATCCCCAGCCCGATGGCGACGGGGGCGGTGAGGACGGCGAGGCCCGCCAGGTAGACGGTCGAGACCAGGAAGACGCCGATGACGCCGAGGACCAGCGCCGCGGTGCAGATGCCGCTGGTCGGGGGCGGCGGGAGCGGCGGCCGGCCGGCCCCGTACCCGTGGACGTGTCCGTACCCGTGTCCGTACCCGCCGTGTCCGCCGACGCCGGGTGCGGGCGGCGGCACGGGCGCCGGGGGCGGCTGCCAGGGCCCCGACCCGTACGGCGGCCGCGGGGGCGGCCCGCCGGGGCCGGGAAGCGCCGTCACGGTGGGCTGGTCGGCGACGGGGGCGGCCCACCCGCCGGTTCCGCCCGGCGGCTCGCTCCCCCCGGAGCCGTTCCCCGGCGTGTGGTGCCGTGGCGATCTCTGGCTGTCCGGCATGTCCCCCTCCTCGTGCGCGTCCGGCCATCGTATGCGCGGGAGCGCGGCCGGACGGCCCGTGCGCGGTGTCCCACCGCCCGCCTACGATGGCCGCGCTCCCGCCCGCTTCCGTCTGGAGGAAACTTGTCCAATCCCGGCACCGGTACCGGCCCCGGCGACCTGTCCGCCTTCATCGCCGGTCTCCCCAAGGCCGAGCTGCACGTCCACCACGTCGGTTCCGCCTCCCCCCGCATCGTCGCCGAGCTGGCCGCCCGGCACCCGAACCCGGCGGTCCCGACCGATCCGGACGCGCTCGCGGAGTACTTCACCTTCCGTGACTTCGCTCACTTCATCGAGGTCTACCTGTCCGTGGTGGACCTGGTGCGCGACGCCGAGGACGTCCGGCTGCTGACGTACGAGGTCGCCCGGGACATGGCCCGGCAGAACATCCGCTACGCCGAGCTGACCGTCACCCCCTACAGCTCGACGCAACGCGGGATACCCGAGGCGGCCTTCATGGAGGCGATCGAGGACGCCCGCCGGGCCGCCGAGGCCGAACTGGGCGTCGTCCTGCGGTGGTGCTTCGACATCCCCGGCGAGGCGGGGCTGGAGGCCGCCGAGGAGACCACCCGGTTGGCCTGCGAGCTGCGCCCGGAGGGCCTGGTCTCCTTCGGGCTGGGCGGTCCGGAGGTGGGGGTGCCGCGTCCGCAGTTCAAGCCGTACTTCGACCGCGCCATCGCCGAGGGCCTGCACAGCGTCCCGCACGCCGGCGAGACCACCGGCCCGCAGACGATCTGGGACGCCCTGACCTCCCTGCGCGCCGAGCGCATCGGCCACGGCACCAGCGCCCCGCGCGACCCGAAGCTGCTGGAACACCTGGCGGAGCACCGGATTCCGCTGGAGGTCTGTCCGACGTCCAACCTCGCCACCCGGGCCGTGGCGTCGCTGGACGACCACCCGGTGACGGAGATGGTCAAGGCGGGCGTCCTGGTCACGATCAACAGCGACGATCCGCCGATGTTCGGCACCGACCTGTGCACCGAGTACGAGATCGCCGCCCGGCTGCTGGGCCTGGACGCGGCGGGGGTGGCGGCGCTGGCGAAGAACGCCGTGACCGCCTCCTTCGCCCCCGACGCGGTCAAGGCGTCCCTGCTCGCCGAGATCGACGCCCACCTCGCCTCCTGGTCGGCCTGACCGGCCCGGCCGTCGCGGCGGTCGCCCGCCGCGGCCGTCCGTACCGGGAGCGGTGCCGGGCCCGCGGCGCCGGGAAGGCGCC
>NZ_BAAASZ010000032.1:0-67611 GCF_039533145.1 Streptomyces macrosporus | reverse complement strand
CCGCTCAGGGGTGTGGGGTCACAGGGCGGTCATGACGTGCTTGATGCGGGTGTAGTCCTCCAACCCATAGGCCGACAGATCCTTGCCGTACCCGGACTTCTTGAACCCCCCGTGCGGCATCTCGGCCACCAACGGAATATGGGTGTTGATCCACACACACCCGAAGTCCAACGCCCGCGACATCCGCATCGCCCGCGCATGATCCCGGGTCCACACCGAGGACGCCAACCCGTACTCCACCCCGTTGGCCCAGGCCACCGCCTCCGCCTCGTCGACGAACCGCTGCACCGTGATCACCGGACCGAAGACCTCGCTCTGAACGATCTCGTCGTCCTGCTCCACCCCGGAGACCACCGTGGGCGCGTAGAAGAACCCCCGCTCCCCCACCCGGACCCCCCCGGTCTCCACCCGCGCACGCGCCGGCAACCGCTCCACGAAACCGGCCACCTTCTCCAACTGGGCGGCACTGTTCAACGGCCCGTAGAAACACTCCGGATCGGCCGGATCCCCGGTCCGAACCTCGGCCGCGGCCTTGGCCAACGCCGCCACGAACTCGTCGTGCACGCTCTCGTGCACCAACACCCGAGTGGCCGCGGTGCAGTCCTGCCCGGCGTTGAAGAACCCCCCGTCCCGGATCCCGGCCACCGCCGCCGCCAGATCGGCGTCCTCGAACACCACACACGGCGCCTTGCCGCCCAACTCCAGATGGACCCGCTTGACGTCCCGCGCCGCACTGCCGGCCACCTCCATCCCGGCCCGCACCGACCCGGTGATCGAGACCATCGCCGGCGTGGGATGCTCCACCATCAGCCGCCCGGTGTCCCGATCACCGCACACCACGTTGAAGATCCCGCCCGGCAGCCCCGCCTCCCGCAGCACCTCGCCGACGATCTCGGCCAACAGCACCGTGGAGGCCGGCGTGGTGTCCGACGGCTTGAGCACCACGGTGTTGCCCGCCGCCAGGGCCGGCGCGAACTTCCACACCGCCATCATCAGCGGATAGTTCCACGGCGCCACCTGGGCGCACACCCCCACCGGCTCACGCCGCACGAACGAGGTCAACCCGGCCATGTACTCCCCGGCCGCCTTGCCCTCCAACAGCCGCGCCGCCCCGGCGAAGAACCGCACCTGGTCGATCATCACCGGCAGCTCCTCGGTACGGGTCAACGCCGGCGGCTTGCCGGTGTTCTCGCACTCGGCCGCCAACAGCTCCTCGCCCCGCCGCTCCATCGCGTCGGCGATCTTCAACAACACCGCCTGCCGGGTGCCCGGCGTGGCGTCCCGCCAGACCGGAAAGGCGGCCGCGGCCGCGGCCATCGCCGCGTCCACGTCCGCGGCCCCGGACACCGGCGCCGTCGCGTACACCTCGCCGGTCGCCGGATTCACCACCTCGCCGGCGCGCCCGTCGACCGCCTCCCGGAACTCCCCGCCGATGTGATTGCGCAGTCGCCGCGGTTCAGTGGCCACCTCACGCCCTCCTGCCCTGGTGTCCGATAGATGAGACACCCACCCTAACCATCGGAGTCCTTCTTCGACATACCCGCTCATCGAGGACTTCCGGCCGACGTCGCGGTGCCGTCGGGCCGCGCCCCACCGACGGCGGCCGGCCGAAGGACCATTCGGTGGAAACTGGGCCGCGCCCGCGTCGGATGGGCGTCTCCACCACGGTCGCGGTCCGTACCGTGCCAGTGACCGATCCCCCTGGCACTCGTTCATCACCCCGTCAGGGGGAGGCACGACCCCGAAGGCGAGCGGAGGTGCCCGTCATGGTGGCTGCACCGGAGGATCTGCTCTGGGCACGCGGACTGCACTACGAGCACGAGGGGTCGCCCGCGCTGCAGGACGTCTCCGTCGGGGTCCGCGAAGGCGAGATCCTCTCCGTCGTCGGTCCGCGCGGCTGCGGCAAGTCCACGCTGTTGGGCTGTCTCTCGGGGCGGCTGGTGCCCGTGCGGGGCGAGGTGTGGTTCAACAGCGTCCCCCTGCACACCCTCTCCGAGTCCGCCCGCGAGCGGCTGCGCCTGGACCGGTTCGGCTGGATCGGCAGCGAACCGCAGCTCCTGCCCGAGCTGACCGCCTGGGAGAACGCCGCGCTGCCGCTGCTGCTCGCCGGCAGCGGCCACCGCGCCGCCCGGCGCGCCGCGTGCGAGTGGCTGGACCGGCTGGACGTCGGCGACTGCGCCCGCAAGCGGCCGGGCGCGCTGTTGCAGGCGCAGCGGCAGCGGGTGGCCATCGCCCGCGCGCTGGTGCACTCCCCCACCGTCGTGTTCGCCGACGAGCCGACGGCGCCGCTGCACCAGGCCGACCGCGCCCAGGTGCTGCGCACCCTGACCACCGCCGCCCGGTCGCACCGCATCACGGTCGTGCTGGCGACCGGCCAGGAGACCCGGATGGCGGGCGTGGCGGACCGTACGATCACGCTCGTGGACGGCCGTCGGGTGGGCGTCGACACCCCGGCCGCCTCGACGGGTCCGGAAGGCAGGGCAGCGTGCTCGCTCTCCGTCTAGTCCGCACCTTCCGCCCCACGGCCTTGGCGCGGCGGGCCGTGGTCGCCGGCATGGCCGGGGCCGTCGGTTTCCTGCTGTTGAGCGCGCTGGGGTACGCCGTCGCCCATCCCGAGCGTCCCGACGTGGCGCTGTCCCGGCTGCTGTGGTGCACGGTGCCGTTGGCGGCCTGTGTGCAGTTCGCCGCCGCCGCGGCCCGCACCGATCCGTGCGTGCGTCCCCGGGAGGGGCTGGACGCGGTCGGGGTGGGGCCCGCGCGGCTGCCGCTGCTGGCCGCGTTCTCCACGGCCCTGTCCTGTGCCGTGGGGTGTGCTCTGGCCCTGCCCGCCTTCGTGCACCTGCGCGTCGGGCTGGGCGACGCGCCGCTGGCCGGGGCCGCCGCGGAGCTGCTGGGCGCCGGACGGGAGCTGCCGTGGGCCGCCGTGGTGACGCTGCTGGCCGTGCCGCCGTCGGCCGCGGCCGGGGCGAGCGCGGTGGCGACGCGGCTGCGCGCGCTTCCGCCCGCCGGTCCCGTGGCGCAGCCCCGCACGCCTCCGCCCGTGCCCGCGGGGCTGCCGTGGGGTGTGGCGGTCACGGCGGTCGGGTTGGCCGTGGAGGCCTTCGCCGCCGACCGGGCCGTCTCGTCCCCGGGCCCCGAGGTGCCGATGCCGGGTTCCCTGGACGGTCTCGGCCCGGGGGTCGTCGGCGGGTGGCTGCTGATCGCCCTGGGGCTGGGGCTCGCCGGGCCCGGTCTGGTCCATCTGTGCGGGCTGCTGCTGGCGATGGGGCGGCCCGGAGCGCTGCGGCTGCTGTCGGGCCGGGCGCTGCGGGAGGAGGCGCCGCGGGTCGGCCATTCGCTGGGGATGCTGTGCGCGGTGGTCGCGGGCGCGCTGGCGACGGCCCGGCTGTACGGGTCCGCCGGTGGTCCCCCGGCCGGGCCGCTCACGCTGCTGGGCGCGGCGGTGGTCGTGGTGTGCGCGGTGGCCGGCGCGTTGAGCGCGGCGGCGGAGTTCCGCGCCGCGCGGGCGTCCGCCACCGCCGGTCTGCGCCGGCTCGGCGTCCCCCGCGGCACGCTGCGCGCCGCGGCGGCGCTGCGGGTGGCGGCGCTGGCGGCCGTGCTGGTGCCGTCGGCCTGGCTGATCGCGGAACTGGCCGCGCTGCCGCTGGCGCGCTGAGGGGCGCCCGTCCCCCGCTAGGTCCCCCGCCGGGCCGTGCCGTTCCCGGTGTCCTGTCCGAGGACGACCACGTCGCCGGCGTCGAAGGCGACGGTGACGGCCGTGCCCGGCTCGGGTGCCGTGTGCAGGGGGCAGGACGCCTCCAGGGCGGGTCCGTCGCCGGGGTCGAGCAGCAGCGAGATCTCCGAGAAGCCGCCGCCGCGCAGGGTGCGGGCGGTGACGGTGCAGGGCAGCCCTCGGCCGGGGGTGGCGGTCAGGCGCACCCCGGCGGGCCGTATCAGCAGGGTGCACGGCCCGGAGGGGGTGCCGGGCGGTACGGGCACCTCGCCCCAGGGGGTGTCGGCGGTGTCCTCGCGGACGGTCGCCGGGGCGATGTTGGTGAAGCCCAGGAAGCGGGCGACGAACTCGGAGGCGGGACGCAGCCACACCTCGACGGGGCTGCCGGTCTGGGCGATCCGGCCCCGGTCCATCACCACCACCCGGTCGGCGAGCGCGAACGCCTCGCCCTGGTCGTGGGTGACGGCGAGCACGGTGGTGCCCAGGCTGCGGAAGAGCTGCCGCAGTTCGACCACGAGCCGCTCGCGCAGGGACCGGTCGAGCTGGCCGAGCGGCTCGTCCAGCATCAGCAGTCGGGGGCGGGGGGCCAGGGCGCGGGCGAGCGCGACGCGCTGCTGCTCGCCGCCGGACAGGGCGGTGACCGGGCGGCGCTGGGCGCCGGGGAGGCCGACGAGGTCCAGCAGTTCGGCGACCCGCTTCTCCGCCTCCTCGCGCGGGGTTCCGCGCATGCGCGGCCCGAAGGCGACGTTGCCGCCGACGTCGCGGGTGGGGAAGAGCTGGTGGTCCTGGAACATCAACCCCACCCCGCGGCGGTGCGGCGCGACGCCCCGCTGGTCGCGGCCGTCGAGCAGCACGCGCCCGGCGTCCGGCTCCCGCAGTCCGGCGACGGCCCGCAGCAGCGTGGACTTGCCGCTGCCGGAGGGGCCGAGGACGCAGACGATCTCGTGTTCGGCGACGTCCAGGTCCACCGCGTCCAGGGCCGTGCGGTCGCCGAAGCGCACGGTGACCGCCTCCAGTCGCAGCGACGCCATCTCTACAGCTCTCCCGATCGGTCGGTGCGGACGCTCTCCAGCGCCAGCAGGGTGGCCGCGCACACCAGCATCAGGACGGTGCTGAGCGCCATCGCCTGGCCGTAGTTGGCCTCTCCGGCGCGGCCCAGGAGGCGGGCGACGGCGACGGGCAGGGTGGGCGCGTCGGCGCGGGCGATGAAGACGGTGGCGCCGAACTCCCCCAGGGAGACGGCGAAGGCGAAGCCCGCCGCGACCAGCAGGGACCGCCGCACCAGCGGCAGGTCGACCTCGCGCCACACCCGCGGCGGCGAGGCGCCCAGCACGGCGGCGGCCTCGCGCAGCCGGTGGTCCACGGCCCGCAGCACCGGCAGCAGGGTCCGCACGACGAACGGCACGCCGACCAGGGCCTGGGCCAGCGGCACCAGGATCCACGACGAGCGCAGGTCCAGCGGGGGCTCGTCGAGGGCGACGAGGAAGCCGAAGCCGACGGTGACGGCCGAGGTGCCCAGCGGCAGCATCAGCAGCGCGTCGAAGCCGCGCACCAGCCGTCCGACCCGGCGGCCCGACTCGGGGAGGGTGAGCGCGACGGCGGCCAGGCCGCCGACGGCGAGGGCGACGCAGGTGGCGACGGCGGCGTAGGCGAGGGAGTTGCCGATCGCCTCCAGCGGGGCGACCGTGAACGTCCCGCCGTCGGCCGAGGCCAGGGCGCGGTAGTGGGCCAGGCCGTAGCCGTCGGGCCCGTTCAGGGAACGTTCGACGAGCACCGCGAGCGGGGTGACCAGCAGCACGGCGATCTGGACCAGGACGGCCACCAGCAGCGCCCACTGGCGTGCCCCGCGCGGGCGGCGGGCGGTGCCGGCGGCGTCGACCAGTCCCCGGGTGCCCCGGTGCCGGCGGACGGTGCGGGCGTGGACGGCCAGCAGGGCGGCCACCGCGGCGAACTGCACCAGGGTCAGGACGGCGGCGGTGGGCAGGTCCAGCAGGTGGGCGGTCTGCCGGTAGATCTCCACCTCCAGGGTGGCGTAGCGGGGGCCGCCGAGGATCTGGACGACGCCGAAGGAGGTGAAGGTGAACAGGAAGACCGTCAGGGCGGCGGCGGCCACGGCGGGGGCCAGCGCCGGGAGCGTCACGGTGCGCCAAGCGGCCCAGCGGCTCGCGCCGAGCACCCGCGCGGCCTCCTCCTGGCGGGGGTCGAGCTGCGCCCACAGCCCTCCGACGACGCGGACCACCACGGCGTAGTTGAAGAAGACGTGGGCGAGCAGGATCGCGGCGGGGCCGGTGACCGGCGGCAGTCCCCACTCCTGGAGCAGCCCGCCGCGGCCCAGCAGTCCCAGGAACGCCGAGCCGACGACGACGGTGGGCAGCACGAACGGCACGGTGACGATCGCGCGCACCACCCGCCGGCCGGGGAAGTCGTAGCGGGCCAGGACGTAGGCGCCGGGCAGGGCCGTCAGGACGGTCAGGACGGTGGAGGCCGCCGCCTGCCAGAGCGTGAACCACAGCACGCCCCCGATGCCGGGGTCGGTGAGCACCTCGGCGAACCGCTCCGGGTGCCAGCGCCCGCCGTCGTACAGGCCGCGGGCGGTGATGGCGGCGACGGGGTAGGCGAAGAACAGCGCGAGGAACACGGCGGGCACGGCCATCAGGGCGAGCCGGACGGCCGCGCCGCGCGCTCCGCTCCCCGTGCCGGGGCCGCTCCTCACCTCACGACGAGCGAGGTCCACGTCTCGACCCACGCCTCACGGTTCTCGGCGATCCTCTCCGGGGCCATGGTGTGGGGGTCGGGGACCGTCTCGCCGTACTCGGTGAACACCTCGGGCAGCTCGGTGCCCTCGCGGACGGGGTTGACGAACATCTGCAGCGGCATGTCCTCCTGAAAGGTCTCGCTCACCAGGAAGTCCAGCAGCGCCTTGCCGCCCTCGGGGTTGTCCGCGCCGGAGAGGAGTCCGGCGAACTCGATCTGCCGGAAGCAGGTGCCGGTCGCCACTCCGGTGGGGGCCTGCTTCGGCGCGGGGTCGGCGTCGAGGACCTCGGCGGGCGGGCTGGAGGCGTAGGAGACGACCAGCGGCCGGTCGCCGCCGTTCTCGCCGCCGGCGGAGCCGGAGAAGCGGTCGTAGTACGCCTGCTCCCAGCCGTCGACGACCTCGACGCCGTTGGCCCTCAGCTTCTTCCAGTACGCCTCCCATCCCCCAGAGGCTTCGCCTCGGGCGGTGCCCCCGTCCCCGTACTCGGCGACGGTGGCGAGCAGGAAGCCCAGGCCGGGCGAGGAGGTGGCGGCGTTCTCGACGACCAGGAGGTCCTTGTACTCCGGCTCGACGAGGTCGTCCAGGGTCTTCGGGGGTTCGATGCCGCGCTTCTCGAACCAGGCGCGGTCGTAGTTGACGCAGACGTCGCCGGTGTCGACGGGGGTGACGCGGTGCTTCTCGCCGTCGAGTCGGTACTCGGCGGGTATCTTCTCCAGCCCCTCGGCCTCGTACGGTGTGAACAGGCCGTTCTCCAGGGCCCGGGAGAGGAGGGTGTTGTCGACGCCGAAGAAGACGTCGCCCTGCGGGTCGTCCTTGGAGAGGATCGCCTGGTTGAGGGCCGAGCCGGCGTCGCCGCCGCTCAGCACCTTCACCGTGTGGCCGGTCTCCTCGGTGAACTTCTCCAGCACCTCGTCGGAGGCCGCGAAGGAGTCGTGGGTGACCAGGGTGACGGTCTTCTTCTCCTCGCCCTCGTCGGACGGCTGCGAGCCGCCGCAGGCGGTCAGGGCGGAGACGGTGAGCGTGCCGAGGACGGCGACGCCGAGGGCGCGCCGGAATGTCGTGACCACGGTGTGTTGACTCCCTACGCCGGTACTAACCGGATCAGGTTCGAGGGTCTGCGGCTCACCGGCCGGTCCGCGGGACCGGGACGGCGACACCGCACTCTCAGCGCTGTACGCGCTCCCCTGTCGGTATGTCGATTCTGTGTGCGATCGCTACGGTACCAGGGCCGCCCGCGCCGTCAGCGCTCGGTGGCGGCGAGCTGTCCGCAGGCTCCGTCGATCTCCTGCCCGCGGGTGTCGCGGACGGTCACCGGCACGCCGTGCGCCTCCAGCGCCTGGACGAAGGCCCGCTCGTCCTCGGGCCGGGAGGCGGTCCACTTCGAGCCGGGCGTGGGGTTGAGGGGGATGAGGTTGACGTGCGCCCTCTTCCCCGCCAGCAGCCGCCCGAGGAGGTCGCCCCGCCACGCCTGGTCGTTGATGTCGCGGATCATGGCGTACTCGATGGAGACCCGGCGGCCGGACTTCTCGGCGTACTCCCAGGCGGCGCCGAGGACCTCGCGGACCTTCCACCGGGTGTTGACCGGCACCAGGGTGTCGCGCAGTTCGTCGTCGGGGGCGTGCAGGGAGACGGCCAGCCGGCACTTGAAGCCCTCGTCGGCGAGGCGGTGGATCGCCGGGACCAGCCCGACGGTGGACACGGTGATCCCCCGCTGGGACAGGCCCATGCCGTCGGGCTCGGGGTCGGTGAGGCGGCGGATGGCGCCGACGACCCGCTGGTAGTTGGCCAGCGGCTCGCCCATCCCCATGAAGACGATGTTCGACAGCCGCGCCGGTCCTCCGGGCACCTCGCCGTCGCGCAGGGCGCGCATGCCCTCGACGATCTGGTGGACGATCTCGGCGGTGGACAGGTTGCGGTCCAGCCCGGCCTGCCCGGTGGCGCAGAAGGGGCAGTTCATGCCGCATCCGGCCTGCGAACTGACGCACATCGTCACCCGGTCCGGGTAGCGCATCAGCACGGACTCCACCAGCGTCCCGTCGTGCAGCCGCCACAGCGTCTTGCGGGTGGCGCCGTCGTCGCAGGTGACGTGCCGCACCACGGTCATCAGCTCGGGCAGCAGTTCGGCGGCCAGCCTCCCGCGCGCGGCGGCCGGGATGTCGGTCCAGGCGGCGGGGTCGGTGGCGCCGCGGGCGAAGTAGTGCCGCGAGAGCTGCTGGGCGCGGAAGGGCTTCTCGCCGATGGCGGCGACCGCCTCGCGGCGCTCGGCGGGCGTGAGGTCGGCGAGGTGCCGCGGCGGCTTGGCGGCCCCGCGCGGCGCGACGAAGGTGAGTTCTCCGGGTGCAGGCATGGTCCGTCCAGTGTCGCAGATCGACTCCGACGGCCCGGGCCGGAGCAGGGAGACGGTGGTCACCCCCGGCCGTCCTCCGCCGCCGCCGTCGGCCACCCTCGCACGGCCCGGAGACGGCCCGGAGCATCCCCGCCAGACGGCCACACCGGGCTCGAACACTGCTGGAGAGGACAGGCATTCGACCCTGAGTCGACCGGGCGGATCACTCACCGGTCTTGGCGCCTTGTGGATGAGCCTGGCGGTCTGTCCGCGTGAAGCGCCCCAGAGAGGACGATGCCGCGTGGACGGCCGTCTCAAGTCCGGGCTGCACGTCGCGCTCCGCGTCGCCGGCCAGGAAAACCGTCGGAGCGAGGGTTCGCCCGTGGCTCACGGGCACTCGCAGCCGCTGCCGCTCGACCGGAACGTGAACGGCTGTGGCCGGGTGCGATAGCCCAAGCCCTGCGGCAGCGGTCGCTTACAGCCCGCCGCCCTGCTCTCGCACTGTCTGGTGGTTGCGGCTGCCCGCTGTGCGATCCCTTCCATGCGACTGACGAACGCGCGGTCCTCGAGCTCGCACTTCATGCTCTGCCGCTGCGGCCGGCTCGCGAACTTCGGTCGATGGTCGAACCGCTCGACGCGCTCTACGTATCACGAAGCCGGCCGGACCCGTTCGCCTCTCCCGATGATGGTTGGTGGGCCCGCCGGTGCTGGGGCTGAACCCCGGAACGGGCGCCGACGTCGACGAGCGGGAGATCTTGAAAACCGTCGTGGCGGCGACACCACCGTGGGTTCAAATCCCACAGCCCCCACACTTCAACGGCCCCTGACCAGCATCAACGGTCGGGGACCCTTGCCGTTCCCCCTACCCGCCGGTGACCGCCGTTCCCCGTGGTTCCCCGCTCGATGGGGCGCGGAGGGGACACGGTCGCCAGTCGACTTGCTTCCGACGAACGTGGATTTTCGCCTCGGTTCGAGAATTGGCTCGTAGGGCAGGCTCAGAACGCACCGCTTCCCCAAGGCTGCTTGTTGCCGCCAATACGGCATCCAGAGCTTCTCGTGCACTTGTGCCACCTCCCTGCAAGATCATCCCTTGGGCTGCAAACGGCTTCTTCCGTGGCTCCGTGGCCGCTTTCCGCACAGACTCCGAGGCCATGAGGTCCACCTCAACGCCTGGTTTGTGCATACAGACGAGCGGAATTCGCGCAAAGCGCCGTCATTCTCACCGCGTGAAACAGAAAGCAGGGCCTCGTGCCGGCCGTGGACAGCCGGCGACAAGTCTCGGTACAGGTGGCGCTTGTCGTCCGGCCAACGCACGCGTTCCTCGTGAGCGCGCTGCTCCCGCTGGAGACGTATCCGGCTCCGCTGGGCCGGCCAAGCGCTGGAGAAGCCCGATACAGCTCCTGCTGTGGCGCCAAGGAGGCCTGTCGGCGCTGCGTCCAAGTCAATTCCCACCCGTTCCTGTGGCGTGGGCTTGTGTTTCCAACCAAGACGCAGAGCGCTGTGAGACGAGGTCGGTGGAGCGGCTTTGGGCGGGAGCCGCCCAAGCCGTGGAGCCGGCCGGGCCCGGCCACCGCGGGTTTCTCCTCGTCGGCGTGGCCGTTCAGACGCGCGGCCGGCGGGAGCCGGGCCGCCCTTGACGGCGTCCTCGGTACGGTCCGGACGCCCTGACGCCCCCAGGTGGCCCGGTCCCTCGGAGCGCAGTCCCAGCGCGTTTGCGACGGAAGGAGGAAGGGACCACAGTCGGAAGGAGAAGGGGGATGCATGGTGCTCTTCCTCGCGATCCTGCTCATTCTCCTCGCGGCCCTGCTCGTCCTCATCGGGATGACGTTGATCGCCCTGGGGGCCTTCCTGCTCCTGATCGGATCGTTCGTGATCCTCATAGGGACGACCTTGGCCGCCATGGGGGCCTTCCTGCTGGTACGGAGGGCCCTGAAGCGGCGGCGGCGACAGCGACACCGTGCCTAGACGGCGGTGGCCACACATCTCGTCCGACGGCTGCGGCACGGCAGGATCGTCGGCCCGGCCGAGTACGCCGTCCGGTCGGGATTTTCGGCAGGTGGCAGGGCCCGGGCCTGGGCCCTGCGAGGACGGCCCGGGCCGGGAAACCCGTCGATGGCCGCTCTCGACCGTCCCGTTTGCGCGGAGCCACCGGCTCGCCGACTCATCGAAGAAGGCCCGCGGCCGCATGCGTTCGACGACCGGCCCGGCCATGGCGATCGCGGCCGACGCCACGATCAGGTCGGCGGGCCGAGCGGGAGCGGCAGGGTGTGCGGGACGTCCGGCCCCGGTCGGCCCGTCGGCCGGTTTCCGTGATGCCCGATACGGCGAGGGGGGTCGCCGGCACCGCGGTGCCGGCGACCCCCCTCGCCGTCATATCGTTCGGGCCGGACGGTCAGCCCGCGCCGACGAAGAGCACCATCGACAGCCAGACCACGGGAGCGGTCGGCAGGAGCGAGTCGAGCCGGTCCATGATGCCGCCGTGGCCGGGCAGCAGGGTGCCCATGTCCTTGATGCCCAGGTCCCGCTTGATCATGGATTCGCCGAGGTCGCCCAGGGTCGCGCTGACGGCCACGGCCAGTCCCAGCAGCAGGCCCTGCCACCAGATTCCGCCGTCGATGAGGAAGTGCATGCACAGCGCGCCCACGGCCATCGCGAGGGCCACCGCTCCCAGCAGTCCCTCGCGGGTCTTGCCGGGGCTGATGCGCGGGGCGAGCTTGTGGCGGCCGAAGCGCCAGCCGACGGCGTACGCCCCGGTGTCGCTGACGACGGTGAGCAGCAGGAAGGTGAGCACCCGCCACGGGCCGTCGTCGGCCGCGAGCATCATGGCGACGAAGGTGGCCAGGAAGGGGACGTAGAAGGCGGCGAAGACACCCGCCGTGACGTCCCGCAGGTACTCCCGGGGGTCCTCCGTCATCCGCCACACCAGCACGGCGAGGGCGGTGAGCGCCGCGGCCACCCAGGCGCCCTCGGCGCCGCGGACGTATCCGGCGACGACCATGGCCGCGCCGCCGACCGCCAGCGGCACCAGGGGCGCCCGGATCTGCTTGTGCTCGGCGAGCCGGGAGGTCAGCTCCCACAGCCCGACCACGACCGCGACCACGATCACGCCGACGAAGACGGGCTTGTAGACGAAGAGCGAGGCGAGGACGGCGGCGCCCAGGCCCAGGCCGACCCCTATCGCGGCGCGCAGGTCGCGACCGGCTCTCTTCTTGCGGCCGGACGAGCGGCCCGGGGTCACGGGACCGACCTGCTGTTCGGACGGGCCGTTGCCGGAAGCCGGGCTTCCGGACGGCCGCCCGGCCGCTCGATCGTCGCGATCGTCCTGGTCACCGCCGGGGGCGTCGGGCACAATGGGCATACGCCGAGTCTGCGACGCATCGCCGCCCTCGTGCACGGAACCCGCCGGTGCCGGCGCCACCTCCGCGCGAAGCGGGGAGGAGTAGCCCTGTTCGGGAGGGTTCCAGTATCCGGAGTGACCGGGCTGTCCGGCACTCGGCGGTGGTGCTCCCCAGGATGAGTCATTCACGAATATCGCAGCCTCAGACCTCGAGCAGCTCGGCTTCCTTGTGCTTGAGCAGCTCGTCCACCTGCGCGACGTACTTGGCGGTGGTGTCGTCGAGCTCCTTCTCGGCGCGGCGCCCCTCGTCCTCGCCGATGTCACCGTCCTTGATGGCCTTGTCGATGGCCTCCTTGGCCTTGCGGCGGACGCTGCGGATGGAGATCTTGGCGTCCTCGGCCTTGCCCTTGGCGACCTTGATGTACTCCCTGCGGCGCTCCTCGGTCAGCTCCGGGAAGACGACCCGGATGATGTTGCCGTCGTTGGAGGGGTTGACCCCGAGGTCGGAGTCGCGGATGGCCTGCTCGATGTTCCGCAGCGCGCTCTTGTCGAACGGGGTGACCACGGCCATCCGCGGCTCGGGCACCGAGAACGACGCGAGCTGGTTGATCGGGGTCATCGCGCCGTAGTAGTCCGCCACGATCTTGTTGAACATCGCAGGGTGCGCACGGCCGGTGCGGATCGCGGCGAAGTCCTCCTTGGCGACGACGACCGCCTTCTCCATCTTCTCCTCGGCTTCGAGGAGGGTCTCTTCGATCACCACGTGCTCCTGGTTCGCTGATTGAGCCGGAAAGCCCTGATTCCTGCACGGTGTCCGACCGGCAGGCTGTTGTCCATCCCCGTACCGTGCCCATCGTGCGGCACGGAGTTGCCGTACGGCGTCGTGTGAACCGCGCCGCCGTACGGACGTCGTGTCGTGCCGGTGAGGGCGTCAGGTCCGGGAGCCCTGGTCGCTCACGAGCGTGCCGATCTTCTCACCCTTCACCGCCCGTGCGATATTCCCCTCGGCCAGCAACTCGAAGACGAGGATCGGCAGCTTGTTGTCGCGGCAGAGGGTGATGGCGGTGGCGTCGGCGACCTTCAGGTCTCGGGCGATGACCTCGCCGTACTCCAGGGCGTCGAACTTCACCGCGTCGGGGTTCGTGGCGGGGTCGGAGTCGTAGACGCCGTCCACGCCGTTCTTGCCCATCAGCAGTGCCTCGGCGTCGATCTCCAGGGCGCGCTGGGCGGCGGTGGTGTCGGTGGAGAAGTACGGCATGCCCATACCGGCTCCGAAGATGACCACCCGTCCCTTCTCCAGGTGCCGCACGGCCCGCAGCGGGATGTACGGCTCGGCGACCTGCCCCATGGTGATGGCGGTCTGGACGCGGGAGTCGATGCCCTCCTTCTCCAGGAAGTCCTGGAGGGCGAGGCAGTTCATCACCGTGCCGAGCATGCCCATGTAGTCGGAGCGGGCCCGGTCCATGCCGCGCTGCTGGAGTTCGGCGCCGCGGAAGAAGTTGCCGCCTCCGATGACGACGGCGATCTCGGCGCCGTCCCGCACCACGGCGGCGATCTCACGGGCGACCTTGTGCACGACGTCGGGGTCGACTCCGAGCCCTCCGCCTCCCGCGAACGCCTCACCGGAGAGTTTCAGCAGGAAGCGACGGCGGTTGCGGTGTTTGTCGGAGGCTTTGCCCCCGGGGTCGATGCCCTGTTTCATGCTGATCTCCTCGTGCACATACGAAGGAGGCCATCGCCGGTGGTTCCTCTCGGTCCCTGAAAGCGGCAATGGCCTCCTCGTCACAACTGCGGTCGTCCGTCCGTAGGCGACGCACCGGGACGGGCCCCGTGGCCGACCCTGCCGGGTGCGGCCGGTCCGCCGTGGAAGTACGGCGTACGGGTCAGGCGCCGACGCGGAAGCGGGCGAAGCGCTTCAGCGTGACACCGGCCTCGTCCAGCACCTTCTGGACGGTCTTCTTGTTGTCCTTCGCGAAGGGCTGGTCCAGGAGGCAGTTCTCCTTGAAGAAGCCGTTCACGCGACCCTCGACGATCTTCGGCAGGGCCTGCTCGGGCTTGCCCTCCTCGCGCGCGGCGGCCTCGGCGACGCGGCGCTCGTTGGCGACGGTCTCCTCCGGGACGTCCTCGCGGGAGAGGTACTTCGGGGCGAACGCGGCGATGTGCTGCGCCACGTCCTTGGCGACCTCGGCGTTCTCCTGCTCCAGCTCGACCAGGACGCCGACCTGCGGCGGCAGGTCCGGGCTGGTGCGGTGCATGTAGGCGGCCACGTAACCGCCGGAGAACTGCGCGAAGCGGTCCAGGACGATCTTCTCGCCGAGCGCGGCGTTCGCCTCGTCCACGTAGGCCTGGACGGTCTTGCCGGCCTCGATCTCGGAGTCGAGGAGCGCCTGGACGTCGGCCGGGGAGGTGGCGGCGACGTGGGCGGCGATGGCGTCGGCGACCGCGAGGAACTTCTCGCCCTTGGCGACGAAGTCGGTCTCGCACTTCAGCTCGACCAGCACACCGGACTTGTTGTCGTCGGCGATCAGGGAAACGACGGCGCCGTTCTCGGCGGTGCGGGACTCGCGCTTGGCGACGCCCTTCTGACCCTTGACGCGGAGGATCTCGACGGCCTTGTCGACGCTGCCCTCGGCCTCGTCCAGGGCCTTCTTGCAGTCCATCATGCCGGCGCCGGTGAGCTCGCGGAGCTTCTTGACGTCGGCGGCGGTGTAGTTCGCCATGGTCGGTGAATCTCTTCTCGAAAAGTCGATGAGGATGGGTCGATCTACCTACAGGTGTACGGCGGGGGCGGCGCTCATGGCACCGCCCCCGGCCGTACCACTGTGCTGCGTGCTCAGGCCTGCTCGGCGGGCTTGTCGGCCTCGGCCGGCTGCTCGTCCTCGGCGGCCTTCTCCTCGGCCGGGGCCTGGGACGCCTGGGCCTCGTCGGCCTTCTTGGCGTCGCCCTCCAGCAGCTCGCGCTCCCACTCGGCGAGCGGCTCGCCGGCGGCCTTCTCGCCCTTGCCCTCGCCGGCGGCGCCGGAGCGGGCGAGGAGGCCCTCGGCCACGGCGTCGGCGATCACGCGGGTGAGCAGGGTGACGGAGCGGATCGCGTCGTCGTTGCCCGGGATCTTGTAGTCGACCTCGTCCGGGTCGCAGTTGGTGTCGAGGATGGCGACGACCGGGATGTTGAGCTTGCGCGCCTCACCGACGGCGATGTGCTCCTTCTTGGTGTCCACGATCCAGACGGCGCTGGGCACCTTCTGCATGTCGCGGATACCGCCGAGCGTCTTCTCCAGCTTGGCCTTCTCGCGGGAGAGGACCAGCAGCTCCTTCTTGGTGAGGCCGGAGGAGGCCACGTCCTCGAAGTCGATCTGCTCGAGCTCCTTCAGGCGCTGCAGGCGCTTGTGGACGGTCGAGAAGTTGGTCAGCATGCCGCCGAGCCAGCGCTGGTTGACGTAGGGCATGCCCACGCGCGTGGCCTGCTCGGCGATGGCCTCCTGGGCCTGCTTCTTGGTGCCGACGAACATGATGGAGCCGCCGTGGGCGACGGTCTCCTTGACGAACTCGTAGGCGCGGTCGATGTACGACAGCGACTGGAGCAGGTCGATGATGTAGATGCCGTTGCGCTCGGTGAAGATGAAGCGCTTCATCTTCGGGTTCCAACGGCGGGTCTGGTGCCCGAAGTGGACGCCGCTCTCCAGCAGCTCCCGCATCGTGACGACGGCCATGGCCGTATCTCCTTGGATGCTCGGTTGTCCGCGGCGGCCGGGTGACCGCCGCTCCTGACGCCCCGGCGCGCTTGCCTGCGGATGGGCCCGGGGACCGTCTCCGAGGACCGAGGTGCGCGGCCACCGAATGCGGGGTGGCGGGGCGTGCGAAGTCGACCCGGTGACCCGGATCGCACCAGAAGTGTACGGGACCGGGGAACCGGCAGGCGACACGCACACGGGCCACGCGCGCCCCGTGCCGGACACCGGCGGGTCGGGGCGGGTCGGCGTGTCGGGTGACGGACTTTTCCACAACCGGCCGGTACTCCACCGTCTCCGGCCGGGATCCCCACGCGGCCTCTCCCGGCGTCACGCTGTGCGCATGGGACTTCGACTCTGTGCGGCGTTACTGTGCTGTCTACCGCTCCTGTCCGCGGGGGCGGCTCCGGCCCGTGCGGCTCCCGGGGACGGCCCGGCCGCCGGTGCCGGACGGGTCCGGCCGGTGCCGGGGGCGGTGGAGCGCGGCTGGGAGCCGCCGCCCGTCCGTTGGGCGGCGGGCCACCGCGGTGTGGACCTGGTGGCCCGTCCGGGGGATCCGGTGCGCGCGGTGGCGGCGGGCCGGGTCTCGTTCGCCGGGAGGGTCGCCGGGCGTGGGGTGGTCTCGATCGAGTTGGCGGCCACGGGCGACCCGCCGCTGCGCGTCACGTACGAGCCGGTCGGGGCGAGCGTCCGCGAGGGCGATCGGGTCGCGGCGGGGGACGTGGTGGGGGTGCTGGAGTCGGAGGGCCGGCACTGCCCGGCGGGGTGTCTCCACTGGGGGCTGCGCCGTGGTGAGGCGTATCTGGATCCGCTCTCCCTGCTGCGCCACGGCCCCTCCCGGCTGCTCCCGGTGTTGGGGGTGCCGCTTCCGCGGGAGCCGACGGCCGGGTCGGGCGACGGGGTCCGCCCGACGGCGGCGGTCGGCGGGGCCTCGTCCGCGGGCGCCGCCGTGGGGGCGGTGGCACTGGCCGCGGCGGCGGTCTGGGCCCACCGCCGTCACGCCCGCCCGCGCGGCGAGCGCCCGTCCGCGTGAACCGGATCGGGGCGGACCGGATCGGGGCGGACCGGATCGGGGCGCAGGACGTACGGGCACGGGGGGACGCCCCGGGGGTCTCGCTCGCCGGCGCCCCGTACGCCCCGGAGCCGGCATGTCCCTGGACCGGCATGTCCACGGGGTGGGGGTGGGGGTGGGGGTGGGGGGCGGAAGGGGGGAGGGGTCAGCCCCCCACGCCGTGGAGCACCATCGACACCGCTGCCCGTGTGATCCGCTCCGGGTCCTCGGCGGCGCCCAGTTCGATGCGGCGGACCGCGGCGTCCACGACGCCCTGCAGCAGGGTGGCGGCCAGTCGGGGCTCGTCGTGGCCCAGGGCTTCGAGGGCGTCCACGACCATGGTGATCAGTCCGCCGTGGGCGGCGCGGATCTTCTCCCGGGCGGCCGCGTCCAGTTCGCCGGCCGAGATGGCGACGACGGCCCGGTGGCGGCGGTCGCCGACCAGGGTCAACTGCTGCCGCACATAGGCCTCGATCTTCGCTTCGGGGGTGTCGGCCCGCTCCATGGCGGCCTCCACCTCGGCCGCCCAGACGGGGAAGTCGACGGCGCACAGTTCCTCGACGACGGCCGCACGGGAGCGGAAGTACTCGTAGACGGAGGAACGTGCCAGTCCCGTGCGTTCGGCCAGGGCGGGGAAGGTCAGTGCTTCCGTACCGCCCTCGGACAGCAGGGACCGCGCCGCCTCCAACAGGGCGTCACGCTGCATCCTCCGGTGCTCGGCCACGGAGGCCGCTCGAATCCTTGGCACGCGTCCCACTGTAGGGAGGGGAGTACCGATTCAGCGACTGACGTCGGCCAACTTGGCCCGGAGTTGCAGCACGGACTTGGTGTGGATCTGGCTGACGCGGCTTTCGGTGACCCCGAGCACCTGTCCGATCTCGGCCAGGGTGAGCCCTTCGTAGTAGTAGAGGGTGACCACGGTCTTCTCGCGTTCGGGCAGGGTGTTGACCGCGCGGGCCAGCAGCCGCCGCAACTCGCGGTCCTCGGCGATCTCGACGGGGTTGTCGGCGGCCGTGTCCTCCAGGGTGTCCATGAGGCTGAGGCGGTCGCCGCCCTCGCCGCCGGCGTGGAGCACTTCCTCCAGGGCGACCACGTTGGTCAGCGGCAGCTGGCTGAAGATGCCGTGGAGTTCCTCCAGGGGGATTCCCATCTCGTCCGCGACCTCGGCCTCCGACGGCGTGCGTCGCAGGGTGGCCTCCAGCGCGGCGTGGGCGCGTTCGAAGGCGCGGGCCTTCTGCCGTACGGAGCGGGGGATCCAGTCCAGTGCCCGCAGTTCGTCGATCATGGCCCCGCGGATGCGGGTGATGGCGTAGGTCTCGAACTTGATCGAGCGGCTCGGGTCGAACTTCTCGATGGCGTCGATCAGTCCGAACACTCCGGAGGAGACGAAGTCGGCCTGCTCCACGTTGGCGGGCAGGCCGACGCTGACGCGCCCGGCCACGTACTTGACCAGGGGCGAGTAGTGGAGGATCAGCTGTTCCCGCAGCCGCTCGTCACCCGTGCACTTGTACGACCGCCACAGTTCGTCGAGCGATCTGGGCGGGGCAGGGCGTGCAGCGTCGTCGGCTGCAGTCGGTTCTGCCGTGGCCGTGCGGTCGGACCCGGGGGTGTGGTGGGGCATGCGTGGTCTTGAGCCGTTCTGCCGTGAGCTGTGATCTGTGCGCTGACGCCGATGGGACCGATGGGGGGTGGGAACCTTCGGAGCGTAGCGTGACTGAAGTGTCGCTCAGTGCGAGGAGTGGTCGATCGGGCATACCGCAGATACGTTCCGCTGCCCGCACCCCGGGATTAACCCGGCGGTCGGGGCGGTCCTGCGAGGCCGCGCGGAACGAACCATTCAGCGATCATGTACCTCACCCTTTCACTCGATCGCCCCAGGTCAAGGACCGCCTCGTCACCTGTTGGGGTGTTGGTTCGTCCGTCGCACCAACTGCCAGTGGTCGCCGTTGCGTTCGAGGAAGCCGAGTGAGGCCAGTTCCTGGAGGCGAACGAGTGCGCGGTCCTCCGTGAGGGCGGCGGCACGCGCCACCGCGGCCGTGCCGAGCGCGCCTCGGGCGGGCAGTGCCTCCAGTACGCGTGCGGCCTCCGGTGTCAGCAGGTCGCGCGGCAGCATCGGTCCGCGTTTCTCGGGGGCCAGCTCGCCGATGTTGCCGACCAGTTCGATGATCTCGGCCGCGTCGGTGACGACGACGCCCTCGCCGCGCAGGAGTTGGTGGACCCCTGCCGACAGGCCGCTGGTCACCGGGCCGGGCACGCCCATCGTGACCCTGCCGAGGGCGAGCGCGCGCCGGGCGGTGACCAGTGATCCGCTGCGCAGTTCGGCCTCCACCACGACGGTGCCGCGGGCGAGGGCCGCGATCACGCGGTTGCGCAGCACGAACCGGCTGCGGGTCGGATGGTCTCCGGGTGGGAGTTCGGCGACCAGCAGGCCCTGTTCCCCGATGCGTCGGATCAGCGAGCCGTTGCCCGGCGGGTAGGCCACGTCGACCCCGCAGGCCAGGACCCCGACGGTGGCACCGTCCACCGCCAGGGCGCCGCCGTGGGCGGCCCCGTCCACGCCGTAGGCCGCGCCGGAGATCACCGTCCAGCCGCGGGCGGCCAGGCTGGAGCCGAGCACCGCCGCGACGTGGGCGCCGTAGTCCGTGCACGCCCGGGCGCCGACGACGGCGACCGAGCGCAGCGCCCACAGGCGCAGCGAGGCCCTGCCGCGCACCCACAGTCCGACGGGGCGCCCGTCGCCCAGATCGTCCAGTTGACTGGGCCATTCGGGGTCTCCGGGGCAGACGAAGCGTCCGCCCAGTGCGTCGACGGCCCTCAGGTCGGCTTCGGGGTCGAGTCCGCGGGCCCGTTGCCGCAGTCCGGCCCAGCGGGCCCGGGAAACGCCGGGCAGGGGTGTTTCGGAGGCGAGGGCCTTGAGGGTGTCCACGGCGCCGTGGCGGTCGAGCCATCTGTTCACCGTCTCGTCCCCGGGTTCCCCGACCCTGGTGAGCGCCGCCCTCGCCAGGCGCTCGTCGTCGCCGATCACGTCCGCCCCTTGGCAAGTGCCGTGCCGCGCCGCACGCCCGTGCGCAGTTCCAGCGCGCCGTCCACGTCGTCGGCGGTGGGCCGGTCGTGTCCGGCGAGGTCGGCGAGGGTCCAGGCGACCCTGAGGACCCTGTCCAGGCCGCGTGCGGTGAGCAGGCCGCGTTCCATGTCCTCCTCGGCGCGGCCCAGTGCTCCGGGCGCTCCCGGCCATCGGGTGCGCAGTTCGTGTCCGGGGACCTCGCTGTTGGTGCGCCAGGGGGTTTCGGCGTAGCGGGCGGCTGCTCGCTCCCGTGCGGTGCGGACGCGGGCCGCCACCGTCTCGGTGGATTCGCCGTGGGCGCCGGGGTCGGCCAGTTCGGCGCGGGTGACGGGTTCGACGGTGACGCGGAGGTCGACGCGGTCGAGCAGGGGACCGGAGAGGCGTGCGCGGTAGCGCCGGACCGAGGAGGGCCGGCACTCGCAGCCGCCGCCTCGGGAGCCGTGTCGGCCGCAGGGGCAGGGGTTGGCGGCGAGGACGAGGAGGAAGCGGGCGGGCATGCGCATCATGCCCTGGGCCCGGGCCACGACGACCTGGCCGGACTCCAGTGGTTGGCGGAGGGCGTCGAGCACCCGTGCGCTGCATTCGGCCGCCTCGTCCAGGAAGAGCACTCCGTGGTGGGCGAGGGAGACCGCTCCGGGGCGGGGCAGTCCGCTGCCACCCCCGACGAGGGAGGCCATGGTGGCCGAGTGGTGGGGGGCGCAGTACGGCGGCCGGTCGATCAGCGGCCTGTCGGCCGGCAGCGCTCCGGCCACGGAGTGGATGGCGGTGACCTCCAGGGCTTCCTTCGAGGCGAGGGGCGGCATCAGGCCGGGCAGTCGTTCGGCGAGCATGGTCTTGCCCGCGCCCGGTGGTCCTTTGAGGAAGAGGTGGTGGCGGCCGGCGGCGGCCACTTCCAGGGCTTTGCGGGCTGCGGTCTGTCCGGCGACCTCGGCGAGGTCCACGGGACGTTCACCGCCGAGACCCGGGAGGCTGCCCGCCGTGCCGGGCACGGTGAGCCCGGCGAGCATCGGGGCCGCGGTGCCGTCCTCGGCCGGGTCCTCGTCGGGTACGGGTGCGTCGGTCAGGATGGCGACGAGTTGACGCAGGGACCGGACGCCGAGTACGGAGACGCCGGGCACCAGGGCCGCCTCGGAGGCGGTCTGCTCGGCGACCACGACGTGGCGGTACCCGGCCTCGGCGGCTGCCAGGACGGTGGGGAGGACGCCGCGGACGGGTCGGACGCGGCCGTCGAGCCCCAGTTCGCCGATCATCACCAGGTCGGTGAGTTCGCGGGGGTCGATCCGTTCCGCGGCGCCGAGGACCGCGCAGGCCACGGCCAGGTCGAAGCCGCTGCCGCTCTTGGGCACCGAGGCGGGGCTGAGGCCGACCGTGAGTTTCTTCTGCGGCCAGTCGATGCCGGAGTTGACGACGGCGGCCCTGACCCGGTCACGGCTTTCGACCAGGCTCTTGTCGGGCAGTCCCACCAGGGTGAACGTGGCGAGGCCCGGTTCGAGGTCGGCCTGGACCTCGACGACCACGCCCTCGACGCCGACGAGGGCGACCGAGCAGGTGCGGGCGAATCCCATCTCAGGCCACCCCCTTGACGTGCCGCACCACGGGCGCGCCGCGTTCGGGCAGGACGATGCCGACGAGGTCGATGCGCACTCCCCCGGTCGGCGGGCGGCCGTACCGGGTGAGCCAGCGTTCGGTGAGCCAGCGGGCGGCGAGCCTGCGCAGCCGTGCCGCCTTGCGCGGGGTGACGGCCGCCATCGGGTGTTCGTACGAGCCGGCTCTGCGGGTCTTGACCTCGCAGATGACGAGTGCGTCGGCGTCCCGGGCGACGATGTCGATCTCGCCGCTCCGGCAGCGCCAGTTGCGGTCCAGGACGGCCATGCCCAGTTCGCGCAGTCGCCGGGCGGCCAGGTCCTCGCCGTAGCGTCCGAGTGCTTCCCTGCCGTTCATCGGTACCACCTCCGGGTCCGACTGTGACGGCTGCGGAGGCGTCCGGATGATCATGGGCCGATTCGGTGGAGAACCGGCCGGTTGTGGATATCTCGCTCACCCGTGGGGGTGGCGGGGCAGGCGTGGGCGAGGAGGCTCGGTCACCTCTTGAAGCCGGAGTCCTCGGGGAGGTCGAGGTCGCTCTTGTTCAGCTCCTCGATGTTCACGTCCTTGAACGTGAGGACTCTCACCTGCCTGACGAAGCGGGCCGGGCGGTACATGTCCCACACCCAGGCGTCGGCCATCGTCACTTCGAAGAAGACCTCGCCCTGGACCGAGTGCACCTGCATCTCGTAGTCGTTGGTGAGGTAGAAGCGCCGCTCGGTTTCGATCACATACCTGAACAGTCCGACGACGTCGCGGTACTCCCGGTAGAGCTTCAGCTCCATCTCGGTCTCGTACTTCTCGAGATCCTCGGCGCTCATGGCATGTTCCCCTTCAGCCGTGCGTCCCCCCATTGTGCGTCAGACGTGCTCGCCTCCCGCGGAGCGTGGTCGTCCTTCCGGCCGCGGCGCCGACGAGGATCAGCGCGGCGCCGGCGGCGATCGACAGCGCGGCCGGCCGCAGCGGTCCGGGACGGGAGATGCCGCCGGGCAGGTCCGCGAAGCTCTCGGGCGGCTCCGTCATCCCGGCCTCGCCCAGTGGCCACACCACGGCGTCGACCCGGCCGACCACCGCCCCGCGCTCCACGGAGCCGTTGGCGGCGTCCTGCAGGTGCATGCGGGAGTCGATCGAGTCGTTGCGGTGGTCGCCGAGGAGGAAGAGGCGCCCTTCGGGGACGACCGCCTCGAAGGCCGTGAAGGAGGCGCGTTCCTGCTGCCCCAGGTACGGCTCGTCGAGCGCCTCGCCGTTGAGGACCAGCCTCCCCCGCTTGTCGCAGCACCTCACCGTGTCGCCGCCGACGCCCACGACTCGTTTGATCATCGGCAGGTCGCCCCACACCGGGTCCCGGAAGACGACGACGTCGCCGCGCCTGACCTCGTCCCCGCCGATGCGCTGGGCCAGTATCCGGTCTCCGGCGTCCACGGTGGGGGCCATGGAGTCGCTGGGCACGGTGTAGGGCTGGTACAGGAGGGCGGCCCATCCGAAACCGCCCAGGAAGAGCACGCAGCCGACCGCCACGGCCAGCGAGGACAGGGTGCGGCCCAGTCGGCCGCGGGCTCCTCCGGTACGTCCTGCTCTGCTCACTCGCGCGCTCCCGGAAGGTCTGGGTCCACCACCAACGGCCTGGCCGCACCCTACCTCCGGGGGCGCGTGCGGGTCAGTCCTCGATCCGGGAGCCCGTCGCTCGCGCGGTCCTGCCGGCGTCGCTCGCCCTCAGCCGCCTCCGCCACAGCACCAGCGGCACCGCGCCCGCCAGTCCCATGGCCGCGGGCGCCGCGGCCAGGCCCTTCTCGGCGAAGGTGTCCGGCACGGGGAGGGTGCCCCAGCGGTCGATCGGCCACGCCTTGACGATGGCCCGTCCCACGACCTCGTCCACGGGGACCGTGCCGTGTCCGGGAAGCTGCTGGTGGAAGCGGGAGTCCAGGGAGTTCTGGCGGTTGTCGCCCATCACCCAGATCCGCCCCTCGGGCACCTCGACCGGGCCGAAGCCCTCGCTGCCGCACGGGGTGCCGCCGGGGTAGATGTAGGACTCCTCCTCCAGTGCCTTGCCGTTGACCGTGACGGGGCCGTTCTTCTCGCACGCCACGGTGTCGCCGCCGACCGCGATGACCCGCTTGATCAGGTCCTGCTCCTCGGCCGAGGGCATCAGCCCGATGAAGCTCATGAACCCTTGGAAGGCGCCCGCGATGCCCCCGGGGTCGCTCTGCGCGCTCTCGTCCAGCCAGCCGCCCGGGTCGTGGAAGACGACGACCTCGCCGCGTTCGGGTTCGGCGCCGAACCAGGGGGTCAGCTTGTCCACCAGCACCCGGTCGCCCCGCTGGAGGGTGTTCTGCATCGAGTCGGAGGGGATGGAGAACGCCTGGACCAGGAACGTCTTGATCAGCAGTGCCAGGATCAGCGCGATGCCGATCAGCAGGGGGAGCTCCTTCAGGAAGGAGCGCTGTTGTTTCCTCTTCGCCACGTCTTCCGTGTCTTCTCCGCCGTCCGGTTCCGCGGTCGGTTCCTCACCGCGCTCCACGGGCTCGTCCTCCGCCCGCCTCTCCGGTCCGTCCGCGTCGGAGCGCGCTCCAACCGCCACGTCCCCCACATCCACTCCTCACACTGCTCGTACCGCGCCGTCGCCCGCGCCTCAGCCGGTGCAGGCCCACCACTCCCATAACGAGCGGAAGTTCCGCAGGGCTCGGGACCCGCACCATGTCGTCGACCGTGTCATTCTCCCCGCCGGCGGCCGCGGAGGCGGGCTCGCCGCGCGGGTCGGGCACCGACGCATAGGTCTCGGGCTCCTCCAGGCGTCGCCAGTGGGAGTACGGCCAGGCGATCACCACGGCCTTGCCCACCACGAGTTCCTCCGGAATGGTCCCGTTCCCCGGATCGTCCAGGTGGTAACGGGAGTCGGCCGAGTTGGCGCGGTGGTCGCCCATGACGAAGATCCGGTTCTCGGGCACCTTCACCTCGAAGCGCATCTGCGAGGGGGCGTTGCCGGGGTGGAGGTACGGCTCGTTCAACGGCGTGCCGTTGACGGTCACCCGACCGTTCTCGTCGCAGCACGTGACGGTGTCGCCGCCGATGCCGATGACCCGCTTGATCAGGTCCTGTTCGTCGTCCGAGGGCAGCAGGCCGATGAAGGTCAGGAACTGCCTGCCCTGCTTGATCCCCACCGGGTCGTTCCGCTCGGGCTTCTCCTCGGGCGGCAGCCAGCCGCCGGGGTCCTTGAAGACGACCACGTCGCCGCGCTCGGGGCGCGCGCCGAACCAGGGGGTGAGCTTGTCCACCAGGACCCGGTCGTCGATCCTGATCGTCTGCTCCATCGAACCGGAGGGGATGACGAACGCCTGGACCAGGAAGGTCTTGAGCACCAGCGCGATCAGCAGCGCCACGCCGACCAGGATGGGTATCTCCTTGGTCACCGACAGCCGTCGCCGCCGTCTGATCCGCTTGGCCGCGCGTCGGCGGTCCGCCCGTCCCTCACCGGGGCCGCGCAGCGTCGTCCAGGGCTCCTGGGGTGCGCCGGGCGCGGCGGCGTCCGTCCGGCGGCGCCCTCGGGGCCGTCCGCGTCTACCCATGGCGGCCCCGCAGGGAGGTCCAGCGGTCGGCGGGCCAGACGATCCAGTCGACCCGGCCGATCACCCGGTCCACCGGCACGGTGCCGCCGCCGGGGGCGCCGAGGAGGTCGCGGGAGTCCCGGGAGCGGGAGCGGTGGTCGCCCATCACCCACAGGCGCCCCTCGGGGACCTCGATGTCGAACGGGACGGCCGAGGGCCGGTCGTCGGGATGCAGGTACCTCTCGTCCACCGGTTCGCCGTTCACCTCGATCCTCCCCCGCTCGTCGCAGCACGTGACCCTGTCCCCGCCGACTCCGACGACGCGCTTGACGTAGTCGGACCCCTCCGACGGCTCCCGGTCGAACGAACCGGCGCCGTCGAACACCACAACGTCTCCACGCCGTGGAAGGTTGCCGAAACGGTACGCCGACTTGTTCACCAGAACACGGTCGCCGATGTGGAGGGTGTTCGCCATCGAGTCGCTCCGAATGCGGAAGGGCTCCGCCACGAACGCGTGGACGAACGTCAGGGCCAGGGCCAGCGCGACGACCACCGCTCCCACACGCGCGGAGCGCGACCGGCGTCCCCGTCCCGTCGAGGGGGTCGGGGAGCTGTCGCGCTCCGTGGGGCGTGTGTGCTGTGCGTCGGTGTCCATCGACCCGAGAGCCTAACCCGGCGGGCGATGGACCGCGGCGGGGCGGCACGATGCCGCCCCGCCGTGTGGCCGTGGGCCGCCGCGCGAGCCCGACCGCGGATCAGCGCTCGCGCTTCTCCTTGATCTTGGCGGCCTTGCCGCGCAGCTCGCGCAGGTAGTACAGCTTGGCGCGGCGGACGTCACCGCGGGTGACGACCTCGATCTTCTCGACGACCGGGGTGTGCACCGGGAAGGTGCGCTCCACGCCGACGCCGAAGCTGACCTTGCGGACGGTGAAGGTCTCGCGGACGCCCGAGCCCTGGCGGCGGATGACGACACCCTTGAACTGCTGCACGCGGGAGCGGTTGCCCTCGATGACGCGCACGTGGACGTTGACGGTGTCGCCGGGGCGGAACTTCGGGATGTCGCTGCGCAGGGAGGCGGCGTCGACGCTGTCGAGCAGGTGCATGACGGTCTGCTTTCCTCGCCGATGCCACAGGTCATCGGCGGAACGGTTCGTTGGGAATGTTCGGGGAGCCACCGCGCCGGGCGGGCGTCGGTCCCCCTGTGGCAGGGTCGCGCGCCGGGCGTGAGGCAGCGGCCTATTCTTCCACGTCCTCGGCGGTACGCCCAAATCGGCCGTCCGGGCGCTCGGTCCAGCCGAGCTCCGCCAGGAGTTTGCGGTCGTCCGCGTCCAGCGCCGCGGGGTCGCAGCGTTCGATGAGGTCGGGACGGTACCGCGCGGTGCGGCGGAACGCCTCGTCGCGGCGCCATCGGGCGATCCGCCCGTGGTGGCCGCTGAGCAACACCTCGGGGACGTCCCGGCCGCGCCACAGCGGGGGCTTGGTGTAGACGGGCCCTTCGAGGAGGTCGGCCATGGCCCCGGGGGCGAAGGAGTCGTCGCGGTGGGACTCGGCGTTGCCCAGGACGCCGGGGAGCAGCCGGGCGACGGCCTCGACCATGACCAGGACGGGGGCCTCGCCGCCGGCCAGGACGTAGTCGCCGATGGACAGCTCGCGCACCTGGAGGCGCTCGCCGTACTCGTCGATGACGCGGCGGTCGATGCCCTCGTAGCGGGCGGGGGTGAAGACCAGCCAGGGTTTCTCCGCCAGCTCGACGGCCGTGGCCTGGTCGAACGGCCGTCCGCTGGGCGTGGGGACGACGAGGACCGGGTCGCCCTCGCCCGAGGCGATGATCTCGTCCAGCGCCTCGCCCCACGGCTCGGGCTTCATCACCATGCCGGGCCCGCCGCCGTAGGGGGTGTCGTCGACGGTGTTGTGCCGGTCGTGGGTCCACCGCCGCAGGTCGTGGACGCGCACGTCGAGCAGGCCGCGGGCGCGCGCCTTGCCGACGAGGGAGACGTTCAGCGGTTCCAGGTACTCGGGGAAGATCGTGACGATGTCGAGCCGCATCAGGACCCGTCTCCGTCCCGGCCGGCGCCGCGGTCGCCCTCGGAGCGGGAGCCGGCGATCTCGGCCCGGTCGTCGAGGAGCCCCGGCGGCGGGTCGATCACCGCGCGCTGCTCGTCGAGGTCGATCTCGGGCACGATCTCGGCGACGAAGGGGACGAGCACCTCGCCGCCGTCCGTCTTCCGCACCACGAGGAGGTCCTGGTAGGGCAGGTGGGCGATCTCCTCGATCCGTCCGACGGGTGTTCCGTCGCGGGTGACGACGTCGAGGTCGATCAGTTGGTGGTCGTAGTACTCGTCGGGGTCCTCGGGCCGCTCCTCGGGGTCCACCTCGGCGATCAGCAGGGTGTTCCGCAGCGCCTCGGCGGCGGTGCGGTCCCTCACCCCTTCGAAGCGCAGCAGCAGCCGTCCGCTGTGGACGCGTCCGCTCTCGATGGTCAGCGGGCCGACGGAGGCGGGGTCGGTGGCCAGGACCGCGCCGGGGGCCAGCCGCATCTCGGGGTCGTCCGTGCGCACCTCCACCGTGACCTCGCCCTTGATGCCGTGGGCGCGGCCGATGCGTGCGACTACCAGCTGCACTGCTCGTCAACTCCGTGTGTCCGTGCATCGGCACGGGCCGGGAGCGGCGGTGCCGCTCCCGGCCCGTGCCGGTGCCTTGTGCTGTGTGTGTCTGCCGTGACCCTCAGCGGACCTGGTCGACGTCGACGAGGTCGACGCGGACGCCACGGCCACCGAGGGCTGCCACGACGGTGCGCAGCGCGCGTGCGGTCCGGCCGTTGCGGCCGATCACCTTGCCGAGGTCGTCGGGGTGCACCCGGACCTCCAGCACGCGCCCGCGACGCAGGTTGCGGGTGGCGACCTGCACCTCGTCGGGGTGGTCGACGATGCCCCTCACCAGATGGTCGAGGGCCTCTTCCAGCATGGTCACGCCTCGGTCGACTCGGCGGCCCCGGCCTCGGCCTCGTCCGCCTTCTTGTCGGCCTTCTTGCCCTTCGGGGTGATGGCCTCACCCTGCGGCTCGTCCGCCGACTCCTTGGCGGCGGCCTCGAAGATGGCGCGCTTGTCGGCCTTGGGCTCGGGAAGCTTCATCGGCTCCGGGGCGGGCAGACCCTTGAACTTCTGCCAGTCGCCGGTGACCTTCAGGATGGCCAGGACCGGCTCGGTCGGCTGCGCGCCGACACCCAGCCAGTACTGGACGCGCTCCGAGTCGACCTCGATGCGCGAGGGGTTCTGCACCGGGTGGTACAGACCGATCTCCTCGATGGCCCGGCCGTCGCGACGCGTACGGGAGTCGGCGACGATGATGCGGTAGTGAGGCGAACGGATCTTGCCCAGTCGCTTCAGCTTGATCTTGACTGCCACGGCTGTGGTGTCTCCTGGTCTTTGGCGTGGTTGGACACGGCGGGATGCCACGTGGGGTGGTGGTACCCGAGTGTCCGAGTGGACGCGTCAGCCGGAGGAGAGAGGGGTCCTGTGCGGCTGTCGAGTACAGCCGCCCATTGTGCCACACCTCGCCGAGGCGGCCGGTCTCTCCCCCCGGCCTCCCCGCTCCTCGGCCGTCGGCGCGCCTCAGCCCACCCCGACGGTCTCCGGAATGCGGAACGGCTGTCCGCAGGCCCCGCACATGATCGGCGCCTGGGCCAGCACGGACGGGACGACCCGGACGTTGCGCCCGCAGTCGCAGACCGCCTTGACCCGTACGCCGCCGCCCGACGAGCCGTGCCGCGCGGCGGGCCCGCGGAAGGTGCGGGAGGTGTCGGTGGCCGTGGCGGCGCTGTGGGCGCGCAGGGCGCGCTGCAGTCGCTCGATGGTGGGTCGGTAGCGCTTCTTGGTCTCGGGCTTCATGACGACCAGCGAGAAGCCGCTGCTCGGATGCGGCTCGTCGGAGTGCTCCAGCCCCAACTCCTCGGCGATCGCCAGGAAGCGGCGGTTGTGGTAGCGGCCGGCACGCGAGGTGTCCCGGACTCCGCGCGCGGCGGCGATCCCGTGGACGGCCTCGTGCAGCAGCCTTTCGAAGGAGAGCTCGGCGCCACAGGCGGACGACGACTCTCCGATCAGCGATTCGGGCGCGGCCAGATCGGGCAGCTCGGGGTGGTGCCGTTGAATGTCGGCCCATGCGAGTGCCAGCTCGGCGGCGAGTACAGGTGGTGTCGTGCTCACGTCGTGAACAACGAGCCGGAGTGTCCCGGTGTTCCGATTACGGGGCATCCCAAATAATTTGCACGTACCAGTCAGTTCGGGGGCGATGCGTCCCGAGGGGGCGGGTGCGTCGATCCGGGGAGGACTCGTCCCCACCCGCCCCAAGCCGGGATGGACCGACCCGTCAGTAGGCGCGGGCGACCACGGCCAACGTACCCGGTGCGTCGTCGGACTCCGGCACCGACCCGTCCTCGCCCACCAGGCACCGGACCGTGACGGCCTGCTCGGCGAGCCTGTCCTCGCCCTCGGGGCCGAGGTCGGCCCACGGGATGCGGGCCCAGCCGCCCGCGGCGGCGGCCTCGGCGGCCTCCTCCACGGTCCGCACGTCCGTGGTGCGGGACTCGCGGCGCTCGCGCGACTGGGTCAGCAGCAGCGCCTGGTCCTCCTCCAGGAACCTGGGGCACAGTTCGGCGAGGGCGTCGATCGCCACCGGCTCCTTGCCCCCGGCGATGCGGCGGACCAGCATCGCGGTGCCGTTCTCCAGGTCGCGGGGACCGATCTCGACGCGCAGCGGGACGCCCTTGAGCTCCCAGTCCACCGCGCGGCGGCCGAAGGGGGTGTCGGTGCGGTCGTCCACCTTCACCCGGACACCGGCCGCGGCGAGCCGGTCGCCGACCTCGCGGACCTTCGCCAGCACCGCCTCGTCGTCCTTGATCGCCAGGACGACGACCTGGGTCGGGGCCAGGCGCGGCGGGACGCGCAGTCCGTTGTCGTCGCCGTGCATCATCACCAGGGCGCCGATCATCCGGGTGGTCGAGCCCCAGGAGGTCTGCCAGACGTACTCCCGCTCGCCGTCCTTGGAGAGGTACCGGGTGTCGAACGCCTTGGCGAAGTTCTGGCCCAGCTCGTGGCTGGTGCCCATCTGGAGCGCCTTGCCGTCGCCCATCATGCCCTCCAGGGTGAGGGTGTTGATGGCGCCCGCGAAGCGCTCCTTGGGGGTCTTGCGGCCCAGCACGACGTCCATGGCCAGGACGTTCTCCATGAAGTCGGCGTAGACGTGCCGGTGGATGCGGGCCGCGAAGTCCCGCGCGTCCTCGTAGGTGGCGTGGGCGGTGTGCCCCTCCTGCCACAGGAACTCACTCGTCCGCAGGAAGAGGCGCGGACGCATTTCCCAGCGCACCACGTTGGCCCACTGGTTGATCAGCAGGGGCAGGTCGCGGTAGCTCTGCACCCACTTGGAGAAGTAGTCGTTGATGATCGTCTCGGAGGTCGGCCGGACGACGACCGGCTCCTCCAGTTCCTTGCCGCCGCCGTGCGTGACCACCGCCAGCTCGGGGGCGAAGCCCTCGACGTGCTCGGCCTCCCTGGTCAGGTAGGACTGCGGGATGAACAGGGGAAAGTAGGCGTTCTCGACGCCCTGGGCCTTGATCCGGGCGTCCATGTCCCGCTGCATCCGCTCCCAGAGCCCGTACCCGTACGGTCGGATGACCATGGTGCCGCGCACCGGCCCGTTGTCGGCCAGTTCGGCCTTGTTGATCACGTCCTGGTACCAGCGGGGGAAGTCGTCCGCCCGGGGGGTGAGCACGGGAGCCTTTGCCATGACGGGCATGTTACGGCGGTCTGCTGCGGATGCGTGAATCAGGTTGTCGGGGCAACGTAAGGAGTGCGCGCGGGCAGCGCGGGCGAAACACCCCGACGCACCCTCTGGACTCGGGGACAGATGCGCAGTTCCCTGGCATTCGGGCACAGGGACCTCTCGGGGGACGAGACGGCGGCCGGTTATCCGGCGATCCTTCCATCGGAATGGGGATGTTGCGATGGCACCCACGCTCGCACAGCGGCACCTCCCGCGGCCCGCCCGGGACTGGGCGGAGATTCAGGAACGGATGCTGGTTCCGCTCTACGAGGCGGTCTACGAGCGGTTCGAGGTCGGACGGCACACACACGTCCTGGGTCTGGGCTGCGGTTCCGGGCTGGCGCTGGTGATGGCCGCCGCCCGCGGCGCCACCGTCACGGGGACGGACACCGACGAGGCACGTCTGGAACTGGCCCGGCAGCGGCTGCTGCCGGAGCCGCAGTGGGGCGCGCGGCACTGGTCCGCGCGGGTGCTGCCGTGCGAGCCGGACGGCGGGCCGGACGGCGCGGCACTGCGCGAGGGTCCACCGCCGACCCTGGTGACCGCCTTCGACGCCCTGCCCGAGCCCGCCGTGCTCGCCCGGGTGGCCGAGGTGGCCGGGCGGGACACGCCGGTGGTGCTGGCGGGCTGGGGGCCGGCGGAGCGCTGCGCCGCGGCCCCCGCGCTGCGGGTGGCCGAGCGGCTGGCCGAGCCCCGCCGCGCGGCGGGGCGGTGCTGGCGGCCGGGCGGGCGGGACGACCTGGAGGACCTGGCGCGGCGGGCCGGGCTCCGTCCGGACGGCTCGGGGCGGGTGGCGTGCCCCTTCGGCTACGCCGACCTGGAGAGCGCGGTGCGGGGCCTGCTGTCGACCGGGCTGTACGACGCGGCCGTCCGGGCGACGGACGAGGGCCAGGTCACCAAGGAGCTGGCGGAGGCCCTGCGCCCCCACGTGCGGCCCGACGGCACGGTGTGGATGCAGAACCTCTTCCGCTACGTGGTCGCCATGACGTGACGGCGCGGCGGCGCGGCGAGAGGGGCGGGTACGGGTCCGACGGCCCCGGTGTCCGCCCCTCGCCACGAGGGCACGTCGCCTCCACCGCGGGAGGGACGTCCGCGGGAGGGACGTCCCGCGCCGGAACGCGCCGGCGGGCGGGCCGTCACTTCGGCGGGAGCAGGTCCTTGAACTCCTGGGGCAGTTCGAAGTCCTCCGGGCCCTGACCGCCGGGCAGTCCGAAGGCGCCTCCCTGAGCGGCGCGGCGCTCGGCCACGGCCTGCTCCTCGGCCTTGCGCTTCATCGGGTTGCCCGAGCGCTGCTTGCCCTTGGCCTTCTTCTGCTGCTTGCCCTTCCGCCGCTGGCCGCCCATCCCCGGGACGCCCGGCATCCCGGGCATCCCCGGCATACCGCCCTGGGCCATCTTCGACATCATCTTGCGGGCCTCGAAGAAGCGCTCCACGAGGTTCTTCACCGCGCTGACGTCCACACCGGAACCGCGGGCGATGCGGGCCCGCCGCGAGCCGTTGATGATCGTGGGGTCGGTGCGCTCGGCCGGGGTCATCGACTTGATGATCGCGGCGGTGCGGTCCACGTCGCGCTCGTCGATGTTGTTGATCTGGTCGCGGATCTGCCCCATGCCGGGCATCATCCCCAGCAGCTTGGAGAGGGAGCCCATCTTGCGGACCTGCTCCATCTGGGACAGGAAGTCGTCGAGGGTGAACTCCTTGGGCCCCTTGGCCAGCTTGGCGGCCATCTTCTCGGCCTCTTGCCGGCTGAAGGTCTGCTCGGCCTTCTCGATGAGGCTGAGGATGTCGCCCATGCCCAGGATGCGGGACGCCATGCGGTCCGGGTGGAACGCGTCGAAGTCGTCCAGCTTCTCGCCGTTGGAGGCGAACATGATCTGGCGGCCGGTGACGTGCGCGATCGACAGGGCCGCGCCACCGCGGGCGTCGCCGTCGAGCTTGGAGAGCACCACGCCGTCGAAGCCGACGCCGTCGCGGAACGCCTCGGCGGTGTTGACCGCGTCCTGGCCGATCATGGCGTCCACGACGAAGAGGACCTCGTCGGGGGAGATCGCGTCGCGGATGTCGGCGGCCTGCCGCATCATCTCCTGGTCGATGCCCAGGCGTCCGGCGGTGTCGACGACGACCACGTCGTACTGCTTGGTCCGGGCGTACTCGATCGAGTCCTGGGCGACCTTGACCGGGTCGCCGACGCCGTTGCCGGGCTCGGGCGCGTAGATGCCCACGCCCGCGCGTTCGGCGACGACGGTGAGCTGGTTGACGGCGTTGGGGCGCTGGAGGTCGCAGGCGACCAGCAGCGGGGTGTGCCCCTGCTCCTTCAGCCAGCGGCCCAGCTTGCCCGCCAGGGTGGTCTTGCCCGCACCCTGGAGACCGGCGAGCATGATCACCGTCGGCGGGTTCTTGGCGAACCGCAGACGACGGGTCTCGCCGCCGAGGATGCCGATCAGCTCCTCGTTGACGATCTTGATGACCTGCTGTGCGGGATTCAGCGCCTTGGAGACCTCCGCGCCCAGGGCGCGCTCCTTGACCTGCTTGATGAAGGCCCGCACCACGGGCAGGGCGACGTCCGCCTCCAGCAGGGCGATGCGGATCTCGCGCGCCGTGGCGTCGATGTCCGCCTCGCTCAGACGGCCCTTGCCCCTGAGGTTCTTGAAGGTCGCCGTGAGGCGATCGGAGAGAGTGTCGAACACGTCGGTCGCGGATCCTTCGCGTTGGCGGTGACGGCGGTCGACCTCCAAGGGTATCGGGCCGCCGCCGATGGGGTCAGCCGCCCAGGGCCCGTTCCAGCTCGCCGGCGAGCGCGGCGGCCTCGTCCGGCGGCAGCGGGGCGCCGGTGGGGCCGGTGACGTAGAAGGCGTCCACCGCGTCGGCGCCGAGCGTGCCGGCGTGCGCGCTGCGCACGGTGACGCCGGCGTCCTCCAGCGCCCGTCCGATGCGGTACAGCAGGCCGGGGGCGTCCTGGGCGCGCACCTCGATCACCGTCGCCACCCGCGATCCGGCCGGTGCGACCGTCACCCGCGGCGGCGGGGCCCCGGCGCCGCGACGGCGGGCGCGGACGCCGCGCCGGGCGGCCTCGCGCTCGGCGAGCCGGGCGGGGACGTCCAGGGAGCCCTCCAGGGCGCGCGCCAGGTCGGCGCGGAGCCGGGCGGCCTGCGGCAGCGAGCCGTACTCGGCGGCGACCCGCCAGCTCAGCAGCAGGACGGGGCCCTCGCCGAGGGGGTCGACGGCGCGCAGGTCGGCCGCGCGGACGGTCAGCCGGTGGAGGGCCAGGACGCCGGCCACGGCGGGCAGGACGCCGGGCCGGTCCCGCAGCGCGATGAGCAGTTCGGCGCCCACCGGCTCCGGGGCGGTCGGGACGGGGTCGGGGGCGGTGTCGGGGGTGGGGTCGCGGTCGGTGCCGGTGCCGGTATCGGGGTCGGCGGGGGCCTCGGTCCGGGTGCGCAGGGTCAGCACCGGCCCGCCGGTGCGCCACGCCTCGACGGCGAGCCGTCGGGCCTCGGCGGTGGGCCGGAAGGCGGCGGGGCGCCCGGAGTCGGCGCTCCCGCCCGCCAGGACCGCGCCGACCCGCCTCACCAGGTCGGCCACGAGCCCGGCACGCCACGCCGACCAGGCGGCGGGGCCGGTGGCCAGGGCGTCCGCCTCGGTCAGCGCGTGCAGCAGCTCCAGGGTCCCGACGTCGCCGACCGCGTCGGCCACCGTCCGGACCGTGGCCGGATCGTCCAGGTCGCGCCGGGTGGCGGTCTCCACCAGCAGCAGGTGGTGGCGGACCAGGCCGGCCAGCGTCGCGGTGTCGGCGGCGTCGAAGCCCATCCGGGCGGCCAGGCCGCGGACGACGGCCTCGCCCGTGACGCTGTGGTCGCCCGGCAGGCCCTTGCCGATGTCGTGCAGCAGCGCGGCGACCAGCAGCAGGTCGGGGCGGCCGACGCGGCGGACGCGGGCCCGGGCCCGTACGGCGGTCTCGATCAGGTGGCGGTCCACGGTCCACCGGTGCACGGCGTTGCGCTGCGGGCGGCAGCGCACCCGCTCCCAGTCCGGCAGCAGGGCGGTGATCAGCCCCTCGGCCTCCAGCGCCTCCCACACCCCGACGGTGGCCTCGCCCGCGCCGAGCAGGGTGACGAACTGCTCCCGGGCCTCGGCGGGCCAGGGCACCGGCAGCGGCGGCGCGGTGGCGGCCAGCCGCCGTACCGCCGCCCGCGCGAGCGGCAGGCCGGCCTGGGCGGCCGCGGCGGCGGCGCGCAGCGGCAGGACGGGGTCGCGTTCGGGGCGGGCGGTGCGGGCGAGCACCACCTCGCCCTCCTGCACGACGACGTTCTCCGCCAGCGGCGTGCGCGGTCCGGGACGCCGGGTGCGCGAGCCCGACACCCGGGCGACCTCGCGCCAGGTGACGTCGCCGGCGTAGGAGATCACCCGCGCCGCCTCGTACACCCGGCGCAGCAGGGCGTCCGCGTCCGGCAGCGCGAGGGCCTCGGCGACCCGGTCCTGGTCCTGCAGGGCGAGCCGGTCGCCGGCGCGTCCGGTGGTCAGGTGGAGGGCGTCGCGGACGTCGAGCAGGGTGCGGCGGGCCTCGTCCAGCCCCTCGCGGGGCGCGTCGGCCAGCCAGGAGGCGGCGATGGCGCGCAGGACGCCGGCGTCGCGCAGTCCGCCGCGGGCCTCCTTGAGGTCGGGTTCGAGGAGGAAGCGCAGTTCGCCGTGGCGGCGGGCGCGTTCCTCGCACGTCTCGCGCAGTTCGGCCAGCCGCCGGGGGGCGTCGGCGCGCCACCGGGCGAGCAGGTCGGTGCGCAGGGAGGCGGTGAGCGCCGCGTCGCCGGCGACGTGCCGGGCGTCCAGCAGGCCGAGCTGGACCCTGAGGTCCTCGGCCGCGGCCCGTCGGGCCTCGTCGGGGGTGCGCACCGAGTGGTCCAGGGCGATCCCGAGGTCCCACACGGGGTACCAGATCCGGTCGGCGACGGCGGCGACCTCCTCGGGGGCGCGCCCGGTGTGCAGGAGCAGCAGGTCGAGGTCGCTGCGCGGGGAGAGCTCCCCGCGGCCGTAGCCGCCGACGGCGACCAGCGCGATGCCCTCGCCGGCCTCGCCGAGCAGGCCGGCGAGCCAGGCGTCGGTCAGTTCGGCCAGGGCGGCACGGCGCGGCGGCCCGGACCGCGCCTCCTCGGCGAGGAGACGCAGCCGGGCCGCCGCGTAGCCGCCGGGTTCCGCCCCGGACTCCCCGGTGGGGTCCGCGGGTCCCGGGAGGGATGCCGTGGTCACGCGGTCGTCCGTTCCCGCAGGCTCACAGGGCGTCCGGGCCGCGCTCGCCGGTCCGGACCCGTACGACGGTCTCGACGGGGACGCTCCAGACCTTGCCGTCGCCGATCTTCCCCGTGCGGGCGGCCTTGACGATCACGTCGACGAGCTGCTCGGCGTCCTCGTCCTCGACCAGGACCTCGACGCGGACCTTGGGCACCAGGTCGACGGTGTACTCCGCGCCGCGGTACACCTCGGTGTGCCCGCGCTGCCGTCCGTAGCCGCTGGCCTCGGTGACGGTGAGGCCCTGGACGCCGAACGCCCGGAGCGCCTCCTTCACCTCGTCGACCCGGTGCGGCTTGATGACTGCGGTGATGAGCTTCACGCGTCCACCTTCTTGTCGAGCGACGGGGCCGTCGCGCCGGTGTCGTGGGTGCCGGTCGTCCCGGCCGTGCCGCGGGACGCGGGCGAGCCGCCCACCGCGCTGAAGTCGTACGCGGTCTCGGCGTGGTACGCCTGGTCCAGACCGGCGGTCTCGTCGTCCTCGTCGGCGCGGAAGCCGATGGTGACGTCGATCAGCTTGGCCAGGACCCAGGAGACCGCGAAGGAGAAGGCCATCACGGAGAAGGCGCCGATCGCCTGCTTGGTGAACTGCTCGACGCCGCCCACGCCGTCGACGGCCAGGAAGCCGACCAGCAGGGTGCCGACGACACCGCCGACGAGGTGGACGCCGACGACGTCCAGGGAGTCGTCGTAGCCGAGCTTGTACTTCAGGCTGACGGCCCAGGAGCAGACCACACCGGCGACCAGGCCGATGACGAGCGCGCCGACGGCGTTCACGTGCGCGCCGGACGGGGTGATGGCGACCAGGCCGGCGACGGCTCCTGAGGCCGCGCCCAGGGTGGTGAAGGCGCCGTGGCGGATGCGCTCGTAGACCAGCCAGCCCAGGACGGCCGCGGCGGTGGCGACCTGCGTGTTCAGGGCCATGGTGGCGGCGGTGCCGTTGGCGGCCAGCGCGGAGCCGGCGTTGAAGCCGAACCAGCCGAACCACAGCAGGGCGGCGCCCAGGACGACCAGGGGGAGGCTGTGCGGACGCATCGGCTCCTTCTTGAAGCCGATCCGCTTGCCGACCACCAGGACCGCGGCCAGCGCGCCGACACCGGCGTTGATGTGGACGGCGGTGCCGCCGGCGAAGTCGATGACCTCCATCTCGAACAGCCAGCCGCCCGCGGACCAGACCCAGTGGGCGACGGGGAAGTACACGACGGTGGCCCACAGGGCGATGAACACCGCCCAGGCGCTGAACTTCACCCGGTCCGCCAGCGCACCGCTCATCAGGGCGGGCGTGAGGATGGCGAACATCATCTGGAAGAGGACGAAGGCGAAGACCGGGATGCCCTCGTCGCCTCCGGTGAGCGCCTGCGGGTCGATGCCGCTCAGGCCGACGAACTCGAAGCCGCCGATCAGACCTGCGGTGTCGGTGCCGAAGGCGAGCGAGTAGCCGTAGAGCACCCAGAGAACGCTCACGATCCCCAGGGAGACGAAGGACATCATGAGCATGTTGAGGGCGCTCTTGACCCGGACCATGCCGCCGTAGAACAGGGCCAGGCCGGGCGTCATCAACATGACCAGCGCCGCGCTGATCAGTACGAAAGCGGTATCCGCGCCGTTCAATGTGGGCGTCTCCTCGCGTCGCGACCCGTGGGGGCGGATCTGGGGGTCAGGATGGGCCACAGATTTCCCAAGCCCCGTTTCACCCGGCGCCACGCGGTGTTTCGCGACCGTGACGAAGGCTCGCGCCGTGTTACGTCGGGATGAACCCGCGCCCCCGCGGGAACCGACCGGTCCCGCCGCCCCGTCGTCCTCCACCGTGCGTCGCGCCACGCGGACCGGCCGTGACGGCCGTCCCGGTCCCTCGGAGGGCGACGGGACGGCCGTCACGGCCGGACGGCGGCCCGAGTGGGGCCGGGACGGGTCGGGATCAGCCCGCGAGGGCGACCCCGCCCTCCGGCAGTTCGCCGGCGAGCCGCTCGCCCAGGGCGACGACCTCGGCGACGCCCCCGAACTCGCGTGCCGCGGTGGCCACGGTCTTGCGGATGCGGGTGTTGACGCGCTCGGAGCGGAGACGTTTGGCCACGTCCAGGGCCCGGCCGGCCAGGTCGGCGCACTGCTCGGGCTCCCGCTGCAGCAGGTGGACGGTGGCCATCCCGGCGAGGTTGAGCGCGTACGAGCGCTGGTGGCCGCTGCCGTCCTCGCCGCACTCGCGGGCGAACAGCTCCACCGCCTTCTCCATCGCCGGCTGGGCGAGCGAGGCGTAGGTGGGGCTGCGGCCCGCCACATAGGCGAGGTCGCGGTAGGAGTGGGCGTTCTCGGCGTTGAGCTCGGCCTCGGAGAAGAACGCGATCCAGTCCGGGTCGGCGTCGCCGGGGGTGATCTCGGCGAAGGTCTCCTCGGCCATCCGCACCGCCCGGTGGCACTTGTCGGGCCGGCCCATGTTGGCGTACGCGCGCGCCTCCATCGCATACAGCATGGCCTGGGTGCGGGGGGTGGCCCCTTCCCTGCTGCCGTACTGCGCGAGGTGGATCAGCTCCAGCGCGTCCTCGGGGCGGCCCAGGTGGATCATCTGGCGGCCCATGTCGGACAGCACGTACGCGCCCAGCGGGCGGTCGCCGGCCTCCTTGGCCGCGTGCAGGGCGAGGACGAAGTACTTCTGGGCGGTGGGCTGGAGTCCGATGTCGTAGCTCATCCACCCGGCCAGTTCCGCCAGCTCGGCGGTGACCTTGAACAGTCGCCGCCGCACCGGCTCGGGGTGGGAGTCCTGGAGCAGGTCGGTGATCTCGTGGAGCTGTCCCACGACGGCCTTGCGCCGCAGTCCGCCGCCGCACTGGGCGTCCCACTTGCGGAACATCACCACCGTCTGCTCCAGCAGGTCCAGCTCCGGGCCGGACAGCCCGGTCCCGCGCCGCGCGCCGCGCTCCCCGTCGGACGCCGCGGGGACGGACGGGCCCGTGGGGGTGGGCACCAGCCAGCGCTGCATCGGCTCGATCAGGGCGGGTCCGGCGGCCATCGCCAGGGAGGTGCCGAGGAAGCCGCGGCGGGCCAGCATCAGGTCGCTGCGCGAGAACTCGCCGATCATCGCCGCGGTCTGCGGCCCCGTCCAGGGCAGGTCGACGCCGCCGGCGGAGGTCGTCGGGCGGCCGGTGCGCAGCCCCAGGTCCTCCACGGCGACCACGCAGCCGAAGCGCTCGGAGAACAGCTCGGAGAGGATGCGCGGGATCGGCTCGCGGGGCTGTTCGCCGTCCAGCCAGCGGCGCACCCGGGAGGTGTCGGTGCTGACGTGGTGCGCGCCCATCTGCCGCGCGCGGCGGTTCACCTGTCGGGCCAGCTCGCCCTTGGACCAGCCGCTGCGCACGAACCAGGAGGCGAGCCGTTCGTTCGGGCGCTTTCCAGCGGTACCGGTGCCGCCGCTGTTCTCGTTGCCGCCCACTGGAACGCCCCCATCCCGGTCCGTGCGTGTCGTCCGCCCTCCGGCCGCGCGCCTTCGGCGACATACCGGGGATATGGGCACACGCCGGACGTCTTCCGCGTGTTCTCCGTCACTGTGTGAACCGAAAGTAATCCTACGATCACTGGTGTGGCGAGTGAAATTGCAAAACCGCCACCATTCGCCACCCCTTCGAATGAACTCAAGTGGCGCTCCACACGGTTCACTTGACACAAGTGGCCGCGAACGGTTGGAGCGATGCGCACCGGGGGCGCGCGCCGCTCTCCGCACTCCCGCGACGGAACGCGTCGCCGAGCGTGGCGACGCCGGACCGCTACGTAACCAAGAGCGCACGGAACCCGTTGGAGGGGGCATGGGCTTCACAATCGGCAGCATCCGCGAGATCCGGGAGCTGCGGTCCGGCGCCCGGCGCCGCAACCGCGCCTCGGTGTGCACGGCCGTGGCCGAGTACACGGGCCTGTGGGGCTGGGACGTCGTCCCCGGCGCCCGGGCCACGCGCGGCGGCGGCCGTACGGAGTGCTCCTGCGGGGCCCTCGACTGCCCCTCCCCCGGCGCCCATCCCCTCGACGCGTCGCTCACGGTGCCCGCCGGCGCGACCCTGGACGAGGCGACCCGGGCGTGGGAGCGGGTGCCCGGGGCGGCGCTGCTGCTGCCGGTGGGCCGCGCCTTCGACGTCATCGAGGTGTCCGCGGCGGCCGGGCGCCGCGCGCTGGCCCGGCTGGAGCGGATGGGGGTGCCGCTCGGGCCGGTCGCCGTCGCCCCGCACGGCCGCGCCTGGTTCCTCGTGGCCCCCGGCGCCGCCGCCGAGCTGCCCCGTCTGCTGTACCGGATGGGGTGGGACGACGCCGTGCCGGACCTGCGCGGTCTCGGTCCCGGCGACCACATCACCGCGCCCCCCTCCGACCTGGGCGGTCTCGGCCCGGTCCGGTGGCTGCGGCCTCCCACCCTGGAGGCGGCGGGCCGCCCCCCGCAGGCTCGGCTCCTGCTGGGCACCCTGGCGTACGTCTGCCACCGCGAGCCGCCCCACGCCTGAGGCCCCCGCCGCGTCCCGCCCCGGCCCCGCCGCGCCCGTGCCGCACGCGGCGGGGTGCCTGCCGTCCGTCGTCCGTTCCGTCCGGGGCGGTCAGTCGCCGATCAGCGCGTCGACGAACGCCTCCGGCTCGAACGGCGCCAGGTCGTCCGCGCCCTCGCCCAGGCCCACCAGCTTGACCGGGACGTTCAGCTCGCGCTGGACCGCGATGACGATGCCGCCCTTGGCCGTGCCGTCGAGCTTGGTGAGCACGATGCCGGTGATGTCCACCACCTCGGCGAAGACACGGGCCTGGATCAGGCCGTTCTGACCGGTGGTGGCGTCCAGGACGAGCAGGACCTCGTCCACCGGGCCGTGCTTCTCCACCACCCGCTTGACCTTGCCCAGCTCGTCCATCAGGCCGGTCTTGGTGTGCAGGCGCCCCGCGGTGTCGATCAGGACGACGTCCGCGCTCTCGGCGATCCCCTCCTTGACCGCGTCGAAGGCGACCGACGCCGGGTCGCCGCCCTCGGGGCCCCGGACGGTGCGGGCGCCCACGCGCTCGCCCCAGGTCTGGAGCTGGTCGGCGGCGGCGGCGCGGAAGGTGTCGGCGGCGCCGAGCACGACCGACCTGCCGTCGGCGACCAGGACGCGGGCGAGCTTGCCGGTGGTGGTGGTCTTCCCGGTGCCGTTGACGCCGACGACCAGCACCACGCCCGGCCGGACCACGCCCTCGGACGAGACGCCGCCCTCGGTGTGGACCGTGCGGTCCATGTCGGTGCCCACCAGGGCCAGCAGCTCCTCGCGCAGCAGCGTGCGCAGCTCCTCGGGCGTACGGGTGCCCAGCACCCGCACCCGCTCGCGCAGCCGCTCGACCAGTTCCTGGGTGGGGGCGACGCCGACGTCGGCGGTGAGCAGGGTGTCCTCGATCTCCTCCCAGGTGTCCTCGTCGAGGCGGTCGCGGGAGAGCAGGGTGAGCAGGCCGCGGCCCAGGGTGTTCTGGGAGCGCGCCAGACGCTCGCGCAGCCGCACCAGCCGTCCGGCGACGGGGGCCGGGGTCTCGATCTCGGGGGCCTCGGGCGCCTCGGGCGCCTCGGCCACGGTGGCGTCCGTGGCCCCCGACGGCGGCAGGTCGACCTCTTCGATGGTGCGCCGCTGCTCGTCGCTGGGGGTCTCGGCCTCCTCGCCGACCTGCGGCTCGGTCGGGGGCGGCGCGGTGATGGTCGGTGGGGCGGAGCGGTCGAGCGGCGGTGTCTTCTTCCGGCGGGTGGTGGTGACCACGAGCCCGCCGATGGCGGCCACGGCGACCACGGCGATGACTACGGCAAGGATGACGATGTCCATAACGCCCCCAGTATCGGCCACGACCCGGCCGCGGCAGGGGTCCGTCCCGTCCCCGGTGGCGTCGCGCACCGCGCCGGGCGGGCCCGCGCCGCGCGCGGACGGACACCGCCCCGGCGCCGTGGCCGGCGTCCGGGGCGGTGCGTGCGACGGAGGCGCGCGGCGGGATTACCCCATGTCCTCCAGCGTCCTGCCGCGGGTCTCCGGCACCCACTTGAGGACGAACGGGATCGAGAGCGCGGCGAAGACCGTGTAGATGACGTACGCGCCCGACAGGTTCCACTCCGACAGGCTCGGGAAGGTGACGGTGATCAGCCAGTTCGCCACCCACTGCGCGGCCGCGGCGACACCGAGGGCGGCGGCGCGGACGCGGTTGGGGAACATCTCGCCGAGCATCACCCAGACCACCACGCCCCAGGAGAGGGCGAAGAACAGGACGAAGCAGTGCGCGGCGATCAGGGCGACGGTGCCCTGGGTGTCGGGCAGCGTGATGTTCTCGCCGGTACCGCTCTTGTAGGAGAAGGCCCAGGCGGCGGCGCCGAGCGAGAGCGCCATGCCGGTGGAGCCGATCAGGGCGAGCGGCTTGCGGCCGATCCGGTCCACCAGGAGCATCGCGATCACGGTGCCGACGATGTTGATGATCGAGGTGGTGAAGGAGTAGAGGAACGAGCTGCTGGGGTCGATGCCGACCGACTGCCACAGCGAGGCGCTGTAGTAGAAGATCACGTTGATGCCGACCAGCTGCTGGAACAGCGACAGGCCGATGCCCACCCAGACGATCGGCAGCAGGCCGAAGCGGCCGCCCAGCAGGTCGCGCAGGTTCGGCTTGTGCTCGCCGCGCATCCTCGCCTGGATCTCGTCGATCCTGGCGTCCAGGTCGACGCCCGCGGGCTCGACGGCGGCGAGCACCTTCCTGGCCTCGTCCGTCCGCCCCTGGGCGATGAGGTGGCGCGGGGACTCGGGGATGCACAGGGTCAGCAGGCCGTAGAGGACGGCCGGGACGGCCGCGACGCCCAGCATGAGCTGCCACGCCTCGACGCCCAGCAGCTTTCCGCGCTGCTCGCCGTCGGCGAGGTTCAGCAGGCCCCAGTTGACGAGCTGGGAGACGGCGATGCCCAGCACGATCGCGGCCTGCTGGAAGGAGGCGAGCCGGCCGCGGTACTCGGCCGGGGCGACCTCGGCGATGTAGGCGGGGGCGATCACCGAGGCCATGCCGATGGCGACGCCGCCCAGGACGCGCCAGCAGGCCAGGTCCCACAGGGCGAAGGGCAGCATCGAGCCGATGCTGCTGGCGACGAAGAGCACCGCGGCGATCTGCATCACCCGGATGCGGCCAAGCCGGTCGGCGAGCCGGCCCGCGGTGGCGGCGCCGATCGCGGCGCCGATCAGGGCGGCGGCGATGACCTGGGCGAGGGTTCCCGAGCCCACGGCGAATCTGCCGCGGATGCCCTCGACGGCGCCGTTGATCACGGAGCTGTCGTAGCCGAAGAGGAAGCCCCCCATCGCCGCGGCGGCGGCGATGAAGACGACGTGCCTGAGGTGGTGGTGCCGTACGGCCGGGGCGTCCGGCGCATCCGGTCTCACCTGCGCGGTGCTGGTCACGGTTAGTACTCCTGCGGTGCCCGGCGACGGTGCCGGGTGGGGATGCCGAGTGGTGCCGTCTCCGTGGGGCGGAGCGAACCGAACGCCACCCTGTGAAGACAAAAGCAACTTCGCAGAGACTATGCCTTCAATTCTTTTAGTCAATAGGGAGAGCGGGGTGAGAATGAACCCAATACGTGACCGTTATCGTTCGGGATGTGAAGTGAGTGTGAATCGCGGCCCCACCGCGCGGGTCAGCGCAGCCGCTGGCTGACGACCTTCGAGACCCCGTCGCCCTGCATCGAGACGCCGTACAGCGCGTCGGCGACCTCCATGGTCCGCTTCTGGTGCGTGATCACGATGAGCTGGGAGGTCTCCTGCAACTCCTTCATGATCCCGATCAGCCTCTGGAGGTTGGTGTCGTCCAGGGCCGCCTCGACCTCGTCCATGACGTAGAACGGGCTGGGCCGCGCCTTGAAGATCGACACCAGCAGCGCCACGGCCGTCAGCGAGCGCTCCCCGCCCGACAGCAGCGACAGCCGCTTGACCTTCTTGCCCGGCGGCCGGGCCTCGACCTCCACGCCCGTGGTGAGCATGTCGTCCGGATCGGTGAGGATCAGCCGCCCCTCGCCCCCAGGGAAGAGCCGCGAGAAGACGCCCTCGAACTCGCGGGCCGTGTCGTGGTACGCCTCCGTGAAGACCTGCTCGACCCGCCGGTCCACCTCCTTGACGACCTGGAGGAGGTCGGCACGGGTCTTCTTCAGGTCCTCCAGCTGCTCGCTGAGGAACCGGTGCCGCTCCTCCAGCGCCGCGAACTCCTCCAGGGCCAGCGGGTTGACCTTGCCCAACTGCTGGTAGGCGCGCTCGGCCGCCCGCAGCCGCTTCTCCTGCTCGGCGCGGACGAACGGGACCGGCCGGTTGCGCGGATGGTCGGGGTCGTCCGGCAGCACCTCGCCCTCGGCGGGCGGGGAGGGCGGCACGAGCTGGTCGGGGCCGTACTCGCGGACCAGCACCTCCGGCTCCACGCCCAGCTCCTCCAGGGACCTGGTCTCCAGCTGCTCGATCCGCAGCCGCTTCTCGGCCCCCAGCACCTCGCCGCGGTGCACGGAGTCGGTGAGCTTGTCCAGCTCCTCCTTCAGCTCCCGACCCCGCTTGCGCTCCGCGGCCAGCTCCCGCTCGCGCTCGGCCCGGGCGCGCTCGGCGGCCTCCCGCTCCTCCTGGGCCCGTGCCAGGGACACCTCCACGTGCGCCAGCAGTTGCCGGGCGCCGGAGGCGACGGCCGAGGCGACCCGCGCCTCGTGCCGCAGCCGGGCCCGTCGGCGCTCCGCCCGCGCCCGCGCCTCCCTCTCGGCGCGCGCCGCCCGGTCCAGGGCGTCCGCCCGACCGGCCAGCCCCTTGACGCGCTCCTCGTGGGTGCGGACCTGGAGACGGGCCTCCATCTCCGTCTGCCGCGCGTTGGCGCCGTCGGCCGCGAGCCGGTCCCGTACGGAGGTGTCCGGCTCCTCCTCGCCCGGCTGCTCCTCGGCCGCCGCCAGCCGCTCGGCCAGCACCTCGGCCTCCTCCGTCGCCCGCGCCAGCGCCTCCTCGGCACGGGCGACGGCCGCCTCGGCGCGCTCGGCCTCGCCGGCCGCGGCCCGTGCCTGGCCGCCCAGCCGTCCGAGCCGCCCGGCGATCTGCGACTTCTCCCGCTCGGCGGCGCTGCGCCGCGCGCCCAGCTCCTCGACCCGGGCGGCGCACTCCCTGCGCCGTTCGCGGGCCCGCTCCCGCTCCGCGGCCAGTTCCTCGCACCGGCCCTCCAGCTCCGCCAGCTCGGCGTCGGCCTCGTCCACCGAGGCCTGCACCTCCAGCAGCGAGGGCGCTCCCGCGGAGCCGCCCTGGGCGAAGTGGGCGCCGAGCAGATCGCCGTCGGCGGTGACGGCGATCAGGTCCGGATGCGCCGTCACCACGTCCACCGCGTCCTGGAGCGCGTCGACCACCACCGTGTCGCGCAGCAGCCGCCGCAGCGCGGGCAGCAGGGCGTCCGGGCCCGAGACCAGATCCGCGGCCCGTCTCGCCCCGGGCACCTCCGGCGTCTCCCGGGGACCGTCCTCCTCCGGGTGCGGGGCGCCGCCCAGGACCAGGGCCGCACGGCCCGCGTCGTGCTTGCGCAGCAGGCGCAGGGCGTCGGCCGCCGTAGCGGGGCCGTCCACGGCGACGGCATCCGCGGCGGCGCCCAGGGCGGCGGCCACGGGGACCTCGAAGCCGGGGGCGACGGTGAGGAGTTCGGCGGCCGGCCCGAGCAGGCCGGTGAGCCGGTCCCCGGCGTCGAGCAGGACGCCGGTGCCGTCCTTGCGGCGCAGCCCCAGGGCCAGGGCGTCCCGGCGGGCGGAGACCGCGGCGCGCTCGCGCTCGGCGGCGGTCAGCGCCTCGCGGGCCGCGCTCAGCGCCGCCTCGGCCTCGGCCAGCTCCCGTTTGGCCGCCTCGTGCTCCTCGGCCAGCTCGGCGTCGTCTGCGTCGAGGCCGTCCACCTCGGCCCGCAGCGCCTCGTACTCCTCCTGGGCCGCCGCGGCGCGCTCGCGCGCCTCGTCCCGCGCGGCGGCCAGACGGTCGATCTCGGCCTGGGCGGAGGCGGCCCGGCCGCGGGCGGCGGTCACCTGTCCGTGCAGTCGGGCGAGCCCCTCACGGCGGTCGGCGATGGCGCGGGCGACGTCCTTGAGCCTGCGCTCCTCCTCGGCCAGCCGCCGTTCCAGTTCGGCGCGGTGCGCGACGGTGTCCTCCAGCGCCCGGCTCGCCGCCTCCAGCGCGGCGGTCAGCTCCGCCTCCTGCTCCCGGATCCGGGCGGCCTCGCGCTCCATGTCCTCCGGATCGCGTCCCCGGCGTTCCTCGACGGGCTCGGCGGCGGCGCTCCGGACCCGGGCCTCGGCCAGGCTCACGGTGCCGCGGACCCGCTCGGCCAGTTGCGACAGCTCGTACCAGGTCTGCTGTGCCCGCTCCACCCGCGGAGCGAGGTCCTTCAGGCGCTGTTCGAGCTCGGCCTCGCGGCGCAGCGTCTCCCTCAGCTCGCCCTCCACCGCCTCCTTGCGCTCCTTGAGCGCGGCCTCGTCGGCGAGTTCGGCCTCCAGCGCCGCGCGCAGGGTGACCAGGTCGTCGGCGAGCAGCCGCAGTCTGGCGTCGCGCAGGTCGGCCTGGATCACCGCGGCCCTGCGGGCGACGGCCGCCTGCCGACCCAGCGGCTTGAGCTGTCGGCGCAGTTCGTCGGTCAGGTCCTGGACCCGGGCGAGGTTGGCCTGCATCGCGTCCAGCTTCCGCAGCGCCTTCTCCTTGCGCTTGCGGTGCTTGAGGACGCCGGCCGCCTCCTCGATGAAGGCGCGACGGCCCGCGGGGTCGGCGTGCAGGACGGAGTCGAGCCGGCCCTGCCCGACGATGACGTGCATCTCGCGGCCGATGCCGGAGTCGGAGAGCAGCTCCTGGATGTCCAGCAGACGGCAGGTGTCGCCGTTGATCTGGTACTCGCTGCCGCCGTTGCGGAACATGATCCGCGTGATGGTGACCTCGGAGTACTCGATGGGCAGCGCGCCGTCGGAGTTGTCGATGGTGAGGGAGACCTCGGCCCGGCCCAGCGGGGGGCGGCCGGAGGGGCCCGCCGTCCCGGCGAAGATGACGTCCTCCATCTTGCCGCCGCGCAACGACTTGGCACCCTGCTCGCCCATCACCCACGACAGCGCGTCCACCACGTTGGACTTGCCGGAGCCGTTGGGGCCCACCACGCAGGTGATGCCGGGTTCGAACCGCAGTGTCGTGGCCGAGGCGAAGGACTTGAACCCGCGCAGGGTCAGGCTCTTGAGGTGCACGTTGCCGGACTCTACCCCCCGGTGTCGGTTTCACGACCAAAGCGAGTTTCGCCGCTGAACGGGTGGGGCACATCACACGGTAAGCGCCACACTTGCGGGCCGAAACGACGAAGGGACGCCGAAGCGTCCCTTGCAGTTTCCTTCAGCGGTTTGGCGCTGCGATCCTCCTGTACCGGCGGGTCGGTCAGGTGAGCGCAGGCTCCGCCTTGGATACGTCCATGCTGTCCAGCAGCGAGTCGCCGTGCCGTGCCGCGGCGGCCGACAGCGCGTCGTTCTCGGCCTGGATCCGCAGAAGTTCGGATTCCAGGTCCTGGACACGCTGCTGCAGCCGTCGCATCTCGGCGAGGACTCGGGGGTCGGAACCGCCGACGTAACCGAGAAGCGCCTTTGCCATGATGGATGGTCCTCCACACTGAGTGACCGACCGATACGGTGGTGGGTCGTGAGGGATTCGCACCCGCGATCCCTGTTGTGCCTTCATTCTCAAGGCAAAACAGTTGCGGTGCGCGGGGCTTCCAGCGTCTCACCAAAAGGTTTGACGGTCAACACGATCACGCCGCGCGCCCCGGCGGCCATGGCTCGACGGCACTCGAACTGCCGGAGGGCTCGCAGGGGTCCCGGAGGTCATCTGGCGGCAGCCTTGCACGTCACGGCGCGAAAGGCAACCAGTTCGGATCATCGAATGGCGAAACCCTCGTACCCGCCGCGTGGTGTGCCCCACACCTCCGTCACCCCGTCCACTCGCCCCGGCGTGTCACCCGTACGGAGCCACTCCAGCAACTGCTCGCACCGCTCCCGCGTCCCCTCGGCGACCACCTGGACGCGACCGTCGTCGAGGTTGACCGCGAAGCCGTCCAGACCGCCGATCCGCAGCGCGTTGGCCCGCGTGTACCAGCGGAACCCGACCCCCTGCACCCGTCCGCGCACCCAGGCCGTCAACCGCACGGTCTCCCCGGCCGATCCGCTCCCCGTCTCGTCCGTGTCCTCTGCCCTCGTACCCATGCGTCGCACGCTATCCGGACACGGATCCTCCCGGCCCCGTCCCGCGCGCCCCTCGTTGCTCACTTTTCCTCCGTTGGCACCTCCGTACCGTCCGGATGCCGTACAGTCACGCGGCAACGGTCTCACCCTTTCGGGTGACACAAGTGACGCCGATCACGTGAGGACTGCAGCAGATGGGACGCCACAGCCGCGCCAAACCAGCCCCCGCACCGGCCCGCGTCACCCCGGCACGTGGCACGACGGGTGGACGCCATCGCAGCCCACACCGCAAGCGGAGCGCGGTCCCCGTCCGCACCGGGCTCCTGGGCGCCTCGGCGGCGATGGCGATGGGGGCCGTGGCGGTGGCCTCGGGCCTGATCCCCGGCCCGAACGGCACCTACACCATCGGCGGACCCGCCAACTCCTCCGACGTGCAGGCGACCGGGATCCCCGACCTGCAGACCCAGGGTGCCGCGACACCGCCCGTCGGCCGTGAGGACTCCGCCGCCGACCGCGGCGAGGACCGCACCTCCCCTCCCGACGTCGAGCCCTCCCGCGGCTCCGCCAAGCCGGAGAAGACCCCGTCGAAGAAGCCGGAGGAGCCGAGCCCGTCGCGCAGCAGCACGCCTCCGGCCGGCGGGACCGACACCTCCGAGAAGCCCTCCGAGTCGCCGCGGGAGACCCCCTCCCGGAAGCCCACCGCCCCGAACTCCCCCTCGCCGGACGCGGAGACGGCCGCCGAGGCCGAGGTGCTGAGACTGGTCAACCTGGAACGGGCCGAGGCCGGCTGCCGCCCGCTCACCGCCGATCCCGACCTGGCCGAGCTGGCCGGCGAGTTCAGCGAGGCCATGGCCGACCAGGGCTTCTTCTCCCACACCAGCCCCAACGGCGACACCCCCTGGGACCGCGCCGAGGCGGCCGGCATCGACAACCTCGGCGGCGAGAACATAGCCCGCGGCCAGGCCGACGCCGAGTCGGCGATGGAGGCCTGGATGGACAGCCCCGGCCACCGCGCCAACATCCTCAACTGCGACTACCGGACCCTGGGCGTGGGAGTGCACTTCGCCGAGGGCGGCCCGTGGTGGACGCAGAACTTCGGCTTCTGAGGAACCCGCAGGTCAAAGCCCTGATCCGGCCCCTGGGCCGTCACCGGAGCCCACCGGGCCGCCGCACTCCCCGATCGCGGTGCCGGAAGGTGCCGGAAGGAGCCCCGTCGCTCCCGGTCCTCGAGGAGCCGGCGGGTCAGGCCCCGGGACGGACCGGGCGGGGCGGACGCTGGCAGCGGGGGCAGAAGTAACTGGAGCGGTTCATCCAGGGGCGCCGGCGCAGCGGGGTGGCGCAGCGACGGCAGGGCAGGCCCTCACGGCCGTAGGCGTCCAGCGAGCGGTCGAAGTAGCCCGACTCGCCGTTGACGTTGACGTAGAGGCTGTCGAAGCTGGTCCCGCCGACGGCGAGGGCGGCGTTCATCACGTCCCGCACGTGGCCGAGCAGTTCGTCGGTGCGCGGACGGGTCAGGGTGGCGGTGGGACGGTCGTAGTGGAGGCGGGAGCGCCACAGCGCCTCGTCGGCGTAGATGTTGCCGACCCCGCTGATGAGCGACTGGTCGAGCAGGGCGCGCTTGAGGGTGCTGCGGCGGCGGCGCAGGGCGGCGTGGAAGGCCGCGTCGTCGAAGGCCGGGTCCAGCGGGTCGCGGGCGATGTGGGCTATGACGTCGGGCAGGCCGTCGGGGGTGAGCTCGTGGAGCGACAGCCCGCCGAAGGTGCGCTGGTCGACGAAGCGCAGCTCGGTGCCGGCCGTGTCGGCGAAGCGGATGCGGACGCGCAGGTGCTTCTCGTCGGGGGCGTCGTGCGGCTGGACGAGCAGCTGTCCGCTCATGCCCAGATGGGCCAGGACGCAGAGGCCGCCGGCGGTGCCGGTGAGCGGCAGCCACAGGTACTTGCCGCGGCGCAGGGGGGTGCCGACGCGCGCGCCGCGCAGCCGGTCGGCGAAGTCGGCCGCCCCGGCGAGGTGACGGCGGACCGCACGCGGGTGCAGAACCTCCACCTCGGCGACCGTACGGCCGCCGACCCAGCGTTCCAGTCCGCGCCGGACGACCTCCACCTCGGGCAGTTCGGGCAACGACGGCTCCTTGGTCGCGGGGGATCGTGCGATCGACGCGCCCACCCGCCCGGCAGCCGGGCGAGTGGGCGACGGTCGTGTGGGCGCGGGGCCGTCTGCCGGTCAGGACACCTTCTGGGTGGCCTGGCCGCTCTGGCCGGCCCCCTCGTCGGTGTCGGTGTCCGTGTCGGCGGCGGCCCGGATCGCGCGCCAGGCGGCCTCCGCCGCCTGCTGTTCTGCTTCCTTCTTGCTGCGGCCGGTGCCGGTGCCGTACGCGACACCACCGACGCGGGCGGCAGCCGTGAAGGTCTTCTCGTGGTCGGGGCCGGTCTCGGTGACCAGGTACTCCGGAACACCGAGCCCTTCGGCCGCGGTCAGTTCCTGGAGGCTGGTCTTCCAGTCCAGCCCGGCGCCGAGGTTGGAGGACTCCTCGATCAGCGGGTCGAAGAGTCGGTGGACCAGTTCGCCGGCCGCCTCCAGTCCCTGGTCGAGGTAGACCGCGCCGATCACGGCCTCCAGGGTGTCGGCGAGGATCGACGCCTTGTCCCGTCCGCCCGTGCCCTCCTCGCCCCGGCCGAGCCGGACGAAGGAACCCAGGTCGAGGCTGCGGGCGACCCCGGCGAGCGCGCGCGAGTTGACCACCGCGGCACGCAGCTTGGCGAGTTGGCCTTCGGGCAGGTCGGGGTGGGTGCGGTAGAGCGTGTCGGTGACCACCAGGCCGAGGACGGAGTCCCCCAGGAACTCCAGACGCTCGTTGGTGGGCAGACCGCCGTTCTCGTACGCGTAGCTGCGGTGCGTCAGCGCACGCGTCAGAAGGGCGGACTCGAGCCGGTACCCGAGCCGCCCTTCCAGCAGCGTGTGGGACGAGGCCGCGTCCACCAGACCCGCCTCCTGCGCCTCCGGTCCGTCCGCTCCGCGGCGGGACGGGTTCTCAGGCGTGGTGGCGTCTGACATGGAGCCCGTCACCCGCCGATCAGACCTCGAGGACCTGGCGGCGGTTGTAGGTGCCGCAGTTCGGGCAGGCGATGTGCTGCTGACGGGGCTCCTGGCAGCGCTCGCACTTCACCAGGGTGGGGACCGCAGCCTTCCACTGCGACCGGCGGTGGCGCGTGTTGCTGCGCGACATCTTCCGCTTCGGAACAGCCACGGCTATTTCTCCTGTGGATCGTCCCCGTCGCTGCGGGGGTCGTTGTCTTCGGCCTTCTCGCCGTCCTTCATGGAGTCGGCGAGTCCTTCGAGGGCCGCCCACCGGATGTCGACGGCCTCGTTGTGGTCGTGCTCGGGGTCGTCCGCGAGCCGCGCCCCGCAGCGGGGGCACAACCCGGGGCAGTCCTCCCGGCACACCGGCTGCAGCGGCAGCGAGAGCACCACCGCGTCGCGCAGCACGGGCTCGAGGTCGAGCAGGTCGCCCTCGAGCCGGAACGTCTCCTCGTCCTCGGCGTCGTCGCCGGCCTCCGCGAAGCGGCTCCGGTCGTCGGCGTCGGGGTAGGAGAACATCTCCTGGAAGTCCGCTTCGCTCTCCTGCTCGAGCGGCTCCAGACACCTTACGCACTCCCCCGTCAGCGGTACACGGACGGTGCCCGTGACGAGCACCCCTTCCATGACCGACTCCAGACGGAGGTCGAGCTGCATGGGCGCGTGCTCCGGCACCCCGATGACCTCGGTTCCCATGTCCTTGGGGGCCGGGACCGTACGGGAGAGCCGTTTGAGCGCACCGGGACGACGCCCCAGTTCGCGCGTGTCCAGCACGAGGGGGGATCGGGGGTCGAGGGGGGCGTTCAGGGCTTCCTGCTTTCTACGGTCTGACACCGGCTGCGCCGCTCGTTCCGGGCAGCCGAAGGCCGCGGGCGTACCACGACCGAGGAGCCAGGATACTGGACGGGCCGCCGCGGTCCCAATCCGACCGGACGGGCGCGACCCGGGAGGGCCGGTCCGGGGCGGCCCGCGCGTTCAGCGGCCCTGCTCGTACTGCCTCAGCTGCTCCATGTCGATCATGCTGGTGTCGAAGAAGCTGGTCTCGTCGAGCGCGGCGGGCTGCTGCGGCTGGTACGGCGGCGGCGGGGGGACCTGGCCCTGCTGGTAGCCCTGGGGGTAGCCGTAGGCGTCCTGCTGCGGCTGCTGCTGGTACCCGTACGGGTCGACGGCCTGCTGCGGCTCGTAGGCGGGCTGCTGCGGCTGCTGGGCGTAGTAGGGGTCCGGCTGCTGGGGGTAGGTCTCCTGGGGGTAGCCGTAGGCGTCCTGCTGCGGCTGCTGCTGGTACCCGTACGGGTCGACGGCCTGCTGCGGCTCGTAGGCGGGCTGCCGGTCCGCGGCGGGCGCCTGGGCGGGGGCCTGGGCGGCGGGGGCCTGCGCGGCGGCGGCGAGGTCCGCGAGGTAGTCGGAGTCGTCGGTCTGCCGCCGCCCCTGCTCGTCCTGGGCGGCGAGGTGGGCGCCCAGTTCGTCGATGGGCCGGTGGCCGGTGAGCTTCTGCCGTCCGCGGCCGACCGCCTCCAGCGTCTTGGTGAGCACCGCCTCGAACGCCCGGAACTGGGCCTCCACGTAGGCGTCGGCGCGCTGCCGCAGCTCGACGGGGTCGGTGGAGCGCTCCGGGATGTCCTCGCCGTCCCCCTCGCCGTAGGGGTCGGCGCCCGGGCCGCGGCCGAGGAGCTTCTCGCGGCCCCGGTCGACCGAGCCGATGGTCTTGCTCAGCACGACCTCGAAGTTGGCGAGCTTGCTGTCGACGTAGTCGTCGGCCTCGGCGCGGATCTCCTCGGCCTCCCGACGGGCCTGGGTCAGGATGCGGTCGGCCTCCTCCTGCGCGTGGCGGGCGATCTCGGTGCCGGAGATCAGCGCGCTGCGCTCGGCCTGGGCGGACTCGATGATCCGCTGGGCCTCCTGCCGGGCCTCGGCGATCATCTGCTCCCGGTCGCCGAGCAGCTCCTGTGCCTGGGCGAGCGAGCCGGGCAGTGCCTGCCGCACCTCCTCCAGCTTCGCCAGCAACTCCGCGCGGTTGACCACGCAGGAGGCCGACATGGGCATGGAGCGGGCGCCCTGGACCGCCGCGACGATGTCGTCGAGTTTCTGCTGTACGTCCACGAGGGTGACTGTAGGCCGGCGATCGCCGGCGCGACACCGGATGCCGGAAAGCTCAGGGCCGGGCCAGGCGGGCGCGCAGGGCGTCCAGGACGCAGGGCGGCACCAGGTGGGAGACGTCGCCGCCCCAGGCGGCGACCTCCTTGACCAGGCTGGAGGAGAGGAAGCTGTAGGTCGGGTTGGTGGGCACGAACAGCGTCTCCACGCCGGAGAGCCCGTTGTTCATCTGGGCCATCTGCAGTTCGTAGTCGAAGTCGCTGACCGCCCGCAGGCCCTTGACGATGGCGGGGATGTCGCGCTGCTTGCAGAAGTCCACCAGGAGCCCGTGGAAGGACTCGACCTTCACGTTGCCGTACTCGCCGGTGACCCGGCGGATCAGGTCGATGCGCTCCTCGACCGTGAACAGGCCCTTCTTCGACTTGTTGATCATCACCGCGACGTAGACCTCGTCGTAGAGCTTGGAGGCGCGGGCGATGATGTCGAGGTGTCCGTTGGTGATGGGGTCGAAGGACCCCGGACAGACGGCGCGGCGCACTGGTGTTTCCTCGCTCTCCGGACGGGTCATGACACGTCGCTCTTGTCGGCGGCGCGACCGTACCAAAGCGTGCCCTCGCCATAGCGGCGGGACCGCAGCCCCTCGAAGCCGGCGGGCCAGCGGAACGCGCCGCCTCTGGTGCTGCGTTCCACGGTGGCGAGCGCGTCGTCCGCGAGCCACCCCTGGGCGCGGAGTGTGAGAAGGATCTCCCGAAGATCGTCGTCGGCGACGGCGTACGGCGGGTCGAGGAACACCAGGTCGTACGGCTCCTCGGGAGCCGGGCCGTGCACCACCTGTTCCGCCCGGCCCGCCCTGACCTCGGCTCCGGGGAGGCCGAGGTCGCGGACGTTCCGGCGGATGGTGCGGACGGCCCGGGCGTCGGACTCGACCAGCAGGACGTGGTCCGCGCCGCGCGAGAGCGCCTCCAGGCCGACCGCGCCCGAGCCTCCGTACAGGTCGAGCACGCGCAGCCCCTCCAGCGAGCCGAGCAGCGACTCCCAGGTGGAGAACAGACCCTCGCGCGCCCGGTCGGAGGTCGGGCGGGTGCCCTGGCCGGGTGGCACCGCCAGCCGTCGTCCGCCGGCCGCTCCGGCGATCACGCGGGTCATCGTCTCGGTCGTCCTCACAGGTCATCGGGCGGTGGGGGCGGCACACGGCCGCCGCCCCCACGATAGGCGCCGGACCGCCGTCCGGTCCTCCCCGGCTCCGGCCGGGCGGGGCGGCCGGCGGTCAGCCCTTCTCCAGGTACTCCTCGCGCTCCTCGTCGAGCAGGGCGTCCAGGGCGGCGCGCAGTTCGGGCAGCCGCTCCAGTTCGGGGTCGGCGGCGACGATCTCGGTCGCCCGCGTCCGCGCGGCCACGATGACCTCCTCGTCGTCGATGACGGCGAGCATCCGCAGGGAGGACCTGGTCCCGGACTGCGCCTGGCCCAGCACGTCGCCCTCGCGGCGCTGTTCCAGGTCGATCCGGGACAGCTCGAAGCCGTCCAGCGTCCCGGCGACCGCCGCGAGCCGGGCACGGGCGGGGCTGCCCTCCGGGGCCTCGCTGACCAGCAGGCAGAGCCCGGGCGCGCTGCCGCGTCCGACCCGGCCGCGCAGCTGGTGGAGCTGGGAGACGCCGAAGCGGTCGGCGTCCATGATCACCATCACGGTGGCGTTGGGCACGTTCACCCCGACCTCGACGACGGTCGTGGCGACCAGGACGTCCACCTCGCCCGCGGCGAAGCGGCGCATCACGTCGTCCTTGGCGTCCGGCTGCATGCGGCCGTGGAGCACCGCCACGCGCAGGCCCTTCAGCGGCCCGTCGGCGAGCTGGTCGGCCACGTCCAGGACGGCCAGCGGCGGACGGCGCTCGCCGTCCGCGCCCTCGCCGTCCCCGCCGCCCTTGCCGGAGGCCCCGGCCGGCTCCTCCTCGTCCCCGATGCGCGGGCAGACCACGTACGCCTGGTGTCCGGCCGCCACCTCCTCGCGGACCCTCTCCCAGGCGCGGGTCAGGAAGTGGGGCTTCTCCCGGGCGGGCACCACGTGGCTGGCGATGGGCGAGCGGCCGGCCGGGAGCTGGTCGAGCACGGAGGTCTCCAGGTCCCCGAAGACCGTCATCGCGACCGTGCGCGGGATCGGCGTCGCGGTCATCACCAGCAGGTGCGGGGGCCGCCTGCCCTTGGAGCGCAGGGCGTCGCGCTGTTCGACGCCGAAGCGGTGCTGCTCGTCCACCACGACCAGGCCCAGGTCGTGGAACTGCACCTTGTCCTCGATCAGGGCGTGGGTGCCGATGACGATCCCGGCCTCGCCGGTGGCCAGGTCCAGCAGGGCGCGGCGGCGGGCGGCGGCGCCCATCGAGCCGGTGAGCAGCACCACGCGGGTGGCGTGTTCGGCGCCGCCGAGCATTCCGCCCTCGGCCAGTTCGCCCATCATCTCGGTGATCGAGCGGTGGTGCTGCTGGGCCAGGACCTCGGTCGGGGCCAACATCGCGGCCTGTCCGCCCGCGTCCACCACGGCGAGCATGGCACGCAGCGCCACCAGCGTCTTGCCGGAGCCGACCTCGCCCTGCAGCAGCCGGTGCATGGGGTGTTCGGAGGCCAGGTCGTCGAAGATCTCCCGGCTGACCGTCCGCTGTCCCTCGGTGAGCGTGAACGGCAGCCGGGCGTCGAAGGCGTCCAGCAGGCCGCCCTCGCGCGGCCTGCGCGGCACGGCCGGCAACTGGCTCTCGGCGAGGCGGCGGCGGGCCAGGGCGACCTGGAGGACGAACGCCTCGTCCCACTTGAGCCGGGAGCGCGCCCGCTCGACGTCGGCCTTCGAGCGCGGCCGGTGGACCTTCTCCAGCGCCTCCGGCAGCGTCGGCAGCCCGTACTCCTCGCGCAGGGCGGCGGGCAGCGGGTCGGCGATCCCCGCCCATCCGGTGGCCTTCAGGGACTCCAGGACGGTGGCGACGGCCTTGGCGATCTTCCAGGACTCCAGCTGCTTGCAGGCCGGGTAGAGCGGGATCAGCTTCCCCGCGAACGCGTCCACCGCCTCCCTGCCGCTGTCCGCCCCCAGCAGTTCGTAGGCGGGGTGGGAGAGCTGGAGCTTCCGGTTGAAGACCCCGACCTTGCCCGCGAACATCCCGCGGCGGCCGGGCAGCAGTTCCCTGTGGTGGTGGTGGACCGAACGGCCGAAGAAGACGATCTGGAGGCGCCCGCTGCCGTCGGTGAGCGTGACCTCCAGCCGCTTGCCGCGCCCCTGGTTGAACGTGTGCACCCGGGCGTCGGCGACCTGGGCGACGACGGTGACGTGCTCGTCCAGGGGCAGGTCGGCGAGCCGGGTCAGCTCACCGCGTTCGGCGTACCGCCGCGGGTAGTGGTGCAGCAGGTCGCCGACGGTGTGCAGGTCGAGGTGTTCGGCCATCACCTTCGCGGTGGTGCCGCCGAGCACCTTCCTCAGCGGTTCCGTCAGGGGGTCCTTCGGCGTTTCCGTCTCTGTCTCTTCCAGCGCGGGCACGTCCCCCATTGCACACCACGCCACCGACAGCGCCGGTGCGCGACCCGGCCGCGGGCGCCGGGACCCTCACTCCACGCCGATCAGCAAAGGTCCGCTCTGCCGCCCCTGGTAGACGAGCGTGTCCACGGCCAGATGGGTCCGCCGCACGTGGTCCTCCAGGTGTTCGGCCAGGCCCTCGGGGGCGTCCGCGCCGACCACCAGCGTCACCAGTTCGCCCCCGGCCGCGAGCATTCGGTCCAGCACGGCGACGGCGACCTCGTCCGGTGCCGTCCCGATCAGCGCCACGTCCCCCTCGATCAGCCCGAGCACGTCCCCGGCCTGGCAGATCCCGGCGGTGGTCCACGCCTGCCGCTCGGCGACGGACAGCTCGCCGTACCGGGTGGCCCCGGCGGCCGAGGTCATCGCGACGACGTCCTCGTCGAAGCGGCGGTCGGGCTCGTGGACGGCGAGCGCCGCGATGCCCTGCACCGGGGAGCGGGTGGGGATGATGGCGACCCGCAGGCCCTCGGAGCGGGCCTGTTCGGCGGCCGCGGCGGCGGTGTGCCGCAGCTCGGGGTCGTTGGGCAGCAGCACGATCTCGGGGGCGTTCGCCCGCCGCAGGGCCTGCGCCAGTTCGCCGCCGGCGGGCGGCTCCCCGGGGCGTACGGTGACGACCGTGGCGCCCGCGGCGGCGTACAGCTCGGCCAGTCCGTCGCCGGGCACCACCGCGACCACGGCGCGGGGCGCGGTGTGGTCCGCGGCGCGGTCGGCGTGCCGGTCCGCCCGGTCGCCGAAGTGGGTGATCCGGACGCGGAAGGGGCGGCCCGCCTCGATGCCGGCCTCCACGGCGGCGCCCGCGTCGTCCACGTGGACGTGGACGTTCCACAGTCCGTCGCCGCCGACGACCACCAGGGAGTCGCCCAGGGCGTCGAGCCGGGCGCGCAGGGCGGCGACGGCGTCGTCGTCGGCCTCCAGCAGGTAGACGACCTCGTAGGCCGGGCCGTCCGCGGCGCAGTCGTGCCCGGGGTCCGCCACCGCCCGCGGCGTCCGCGCCCGGCCGCGGGCGGCCCGTTCGGCGACCGGTCCCCCGGGCCGCTCCCCGGAGAGCGCCCCGACCAGCGCGCCCAGGACCGTGACCAGGCCGTAGCCGCCCGCGTCCACCACGCCCGCGCGGGAGAGCGCCGGGAGCTGGTCCGGGGTGGCCTCCAGGGCCGTGCGGGCCGCCGTCCAGGCGGCGCGGGCCACCGCGGCGCAGTCGCCGGGGGCGCTCCGGGCGGCCTCGGCGGCGGCCTCGGCCACGGTGAGCACGGTGCCCTCCACCGGGTGCGCCACCGCCGCCCGGGCCGCGACGGCCGCCCGGCGCAGCGCGCGGCGCAGCAGCTCGGCGTCCCCCTCGGCGTCCCCGGTGCCCTCGGCGTCCTCGTCCGCGCCGATCTCCTCGGCCATGCCGCGCAGGAGCTGCGCCAGGATCGTCCCGGAGTTGCCGCGCGCGCCGATCAGCGCGCCGTGCGCCATGGCGCGCACGGCCTGGGCCGGTGTGGGCTCCCCCGCGCAGGCCGCCTCCACCGCCCGGGCGGCCGACTCCACGGTCAGGTACAGGTTGGTGCCGGTGTCCGCGTCCGCCACCGGGTAGACGTTGATCGCGTCGATCGTCTCGCGGGCCCGGCCGAGGTCGTCGAGCGCCTGGACGCACCAGTTCCGTACCGCGGCGGCGTCGAGCGGGTGCGGCACGGGAGGGCCTCCTTGCGTGCGGCGGCCGGGCGGCGGCCGGGCGGACAGCGGCGACGGCCGAAGGCTAGTGCCGCGGGGGACGCCCGCCTGGTCCGGGGCCGGAGGGACGACGAGGAGGCATGGTAATTTCGTGGTCCGGAGACGGCCGAGGTATGCTGCTCCGGTTGCCTGACCCGAGTCGGGCTCTACCAATTCCCTGGCAGTGCCGGTCATCCCTGATCCTGCCAACGCCGGGTTTTCACTGTACGTGCATCTGAAGTCTTTGGAGTGACCCGTGGCTGCCAACTGCGACGTCTGCGGCAAGGGGCCGGGCTTCGGCAACAACATCTCGCACTCGCACCGCCGTACCCCCCGCCGTTGGAACCCCAACATCCAGCGGGTGCGTGCGATGGTCGGTCGGACGCCGAAGCGGCTCAACGTGTGCACCTCGTGCATCAAGGCCGGCAAGGTCTCGCGCTGACGTAACGCCCAGCGCGGCCGCCTCGCCGGTCACCGCCAAGCCGGTCCACACCGTGTGGACCGGCTTTTCGGCGTGTCCGGGGGCGCCGGCTCAGGCGTCCCCGGACAGGCGCCAGCCGTGGTCCACCGGCCCGATGCCGCCGCCCAGGGCGAAGCCCGCGGCGATGGCGCCCGTCACGTAGTCCTTGGCCTCCGCGACCGCCTCCGGGACCGAGCGGCCCTTCGCCAGTCCGGCGGCGATCGCGCTGGCCAGGGTGCAGCCCGTGCCGTGGGTGTGGCGGTTGTCGTGGCGCGGCGCGCGCAGCAGGTGCCGGGCGGTGCCGTCGGTGAGCAGGTCCACCGCGGTGTCCCCGTCCTTCAGGTGGCCGCCCTTGACGAGCACCCACCGCGGCCCGTGGGCCAGCACCGCCTCCGCGGCGCGCGGCAGGTCGGCCTCCGTCTCGACCCGTACGCCGGTGAGCTGGGCCACCTCGTCCAGGTTGGGGGTGGCGACGGTGGCCTTCGGCAGCAGCGCGGTGCGCACCACCTCCAGCGCCTCGGGGGCCAGCAGCGGGTCGCCGTGCTTGGAGACCCCGACCGGATCGACGACCACCGGCACCGTGAGGCCGTCGAGCAGGTCGGCGACCGTCTCCACCAGCTCGGCCGTCGCCAACATGCCGGTCTTGACCGCCTGCACCCCGATGTCGTCCACGACGCTGCGGAACTGCCGCCGCACCGCCTCGGCGGGCAGCTCCCAGGCGCCCTGCACGCCCAGGGAGTTCTGCGCGGTGACGGCGGTGAGCACGCTCATCCCGTGGGTGCCCAGCGCCAGCATGGTCTTCAGATCGGCCTGGATGCCCGCCCCGCCGCCCGAGTCGGATCCGGCGACGGTGAGCACTCTCGGTGGTGTACGCATGGCCGCAGCCTACGGCCGGGGCGCGCGGCGTCCGCCGCCCGGTCGCGGGGCGGGCCCGGGCGGCCGGTCCCGCCGGTCCCTCAGCCGCCGAAGTGGTCCCAGCCGCCGGTCCTGGTCCAGGGCGCGCCGTCCACTGTCACCCGGGACGCCGCGGAGGGGTGGAGCACCTCGCCGATGCGGCGCCAGCGGGCCGGGAGCTTGGTCCCCGGGGGGAAGGTGGCGACGATCGCGTGGTCCTCTCCCCCGGTGAGCACCCACTGCAGCGGGTCGACGCCCACCGCCTGGCCGATGTCGGACATCTGGGCGGGGATGTCCAGCGCGGCCGAGCGCACGTCGATGCGGACCTTGCTGGCCTCGGCGATGTGTCCGAGGTCGGCGACGAGCCCGTCGCTGACGTCGGTCATCGCGGTCGCGCCCAGCTCGGCGGCCGCGGGGCCCGCGTGGTACGGCGGCTCGGGGCGGCGGTGGGCCTCGACGAAGGCGCGCGGGGAGCGGAAGCCGCGGGCGAGCACGGCGTGCCCGGCGGCCGACCAGCCCAGCCATCCGGTCACCGCGACGACGTCGCCGGGCCGCGCGCCGGACCGGGTGACCGGTTCGCGGTTGCGCAGGTCGCCCAGGGCGGTGATCGCCACGGTGATGGTGTCGCCGCGCACCACGTCCCCGCCGACCACGGCCGCGCCCGCGACCTGGCACTCGTCGTGGAGGCCGTCCATCAGCTCGGTGGGCCAGGTGGCCGGCAGCTCGGCCGGGACGACGAGGCCGAGCAGGAGCGCGGTGGGTTCGGCGCCCATGGCGGCGATGTCGGCCAGGTTCTGCGCGGCGGCCTTGCGTCCGACGTCGTACGCGGTGGACCAGTCGCGCCGGAAGTGCCGTCCCTCCAGCAGCAGGTCCGTGCTGGCCACCACGCGCCGGTCGGGCGCGGCGACCACGGCGGCGTCGTCGCCGGGGCCGATCCGTACGGCCGGGGTGGGGGTGATCCGTGAGGTCAGCTCGCGGATCAGTCCGAACTCCCCGAGCTCCCCCACGGTCCGGCCGGGGGTCCTGGGGGTGTCCCCAGGGAAACGAGGGGGAGACTGCCCCCCGGGAGAACTCAGCATCGTTGTGCCCCTTCGTCAGTGCGCTCGAACGGTATCGCCGCGGCCGACCGGTCCCTCCGCCGCCCCGTCGACCTGCCGTGCCCGTCCGTGGTGCGGGTCTCCCCTGTGATGTCGGCCACGCGGTACCGTGGCGTCCCTTCTTTCCACATGATCCTCGTAGCCGCCCTGGAGGTTCCGTGGTACAGGCGTACATCCTGATTCAGACCGAAGTCGGCAAGGCGTCGACCGTCGCCGAGGTGATCGGCGAGCTCCCGGGGGTGATCCAGGCCGAGGACGTGACCGGTCCCTACGACGTGATCGTGCGCGCGCAGGCCGACACGGTGGACGACCTGGGCCGCCTGGTGGTGGCCAGGATCCAGCGCGTGGAGGGCATCACCCGGACCCTGACCTGCCCGGTCGTGCATCTGTAGCTCCCCCGTATGCTCGCCCGGTGAGCTTCTCGCCCCGCCGGTGCCTCCCGCCGACCGTGTCCTCGACGTCTCCGGCCGTCTCGCCCGTCGTATCACTGAGCGCCGCCGTCGCCGTGTTCGTCACGGCCGCCGGTTGTACGTCCGGCGACGACGGCCCCCGCCCGCACGTTCCGAGCCCCACGGGCTCGGCCGCCGCGGCCTGCCGCGCGCTGTACGACGCGTTGCCGGAGCGGGTCGACGGGCAGCCTCGGGTCGAGTTGGAGTCCGAGACGCGGTACGCCGCCGTGTGGGGGGATCCCGCGATCGAACTGGGCTGCGGGGTGCCGCGGCCCGAGGTGCTCACGCCCGGCAGTGAACACTACAACCCCACCCCCGACCTGGCGGAGGTCAACGGGGTCTCCTGGCTGCTGGAGGAACGGAAGGACGGCTACCGGTTCACCACCGTCGAGCGCACGGTCTTCGTGCGCGTGACGGTCCCCGACACGTACACGCCGGAGATCAACGCCCTGGTCGACCTCGCGGACGCGGTGCGCGAGACGATCCCCGAGCAGCCGCGGTGACGCCCGGCCGCCTCCGACCCTCCCGGTTCCGGCGGCGGCCCGTCCGTCCCCTTCCCGCCGTCCCGGTCAGCGCAGCCCGGTCGGGCGGCGCAGCGCGGCCCGGATGAGGCGGTCGACCAGTTCGGGGTAGGAGACGCCGCTCGCCTCCCACATGCGCGGATACATGGAGATGGGCGTGAAGCCGGGCAGCGTGTTGATCTCGTTGATGACGAACTCGCCGGTCTCCAGCAGGAAGAAGTCCGCGCGGACCAGGCCCTCGCAGGAGGCCGCCTCGAAGGCGCGCACCGCCAGCTCCTGGACCTCGCGGGTCTGCTCCTCGGTCAGCGGGGCCGGCACCACGCCCTCGGCCGAGTCGATGTACTTGGCCTCGAAGTCGTAGAAGTCGTGGCTGGTGACCGGCGGGATCTCGGCCGGGACGCTGGCGCGCGGACCGTCCTCGAACTCCAGGACGCCGCACTCGATCTCGCGGCCGCGCAGCAGCGACTCCACGATGATCTTCGGGTCGTGGCGGCGCGCCTCGGCGATCGCCTCGTCCAGGCCGGCGAGGTCGTCGACCTTGGTGATGCCGAACGACGATCCGGCGCGGGCGGGCTTGACGAAGACGGGCCAGCCGTGGTCGCCCGCGAAGTCCACGATCTTCTTGCGGGCGGCGGCCTCGTCCCGCTCCCACTCGCGCGGCCGGACCACCGTGTACGGGCCGACGGGCAGCCCGAAGGAGGTGAAGATCCGCTTCATGTACTCCTTGTCCATGCCGACCGCCGAGGCGAGCACGCCGGCGCCGACGTAGGGCACGCCGGCGAGTTCCAGCAGGCCCTGGAGCGTGCCGTCCTCGCCGTAGGGGCCGTGCAGGACGGGGAAGACGACGTCGACCTCGCCGAGCGCCTTGGGCACCGAGCCGGGCTCGGTGTAGACCACCTCGCGGTCGGCCGGTTCGAAGGGCAGCACGACGGAGCCCGTGTCGGACTCGGCGAGCTCCTCCACGCTGGGCAGGACACGGTCGGTGATCGCCATCCGCTCGGGGTCGTCGGCGGTCAGCGCCCAGCGGCCGTCGGCGGTGATGCCGATCGGCAGGACGTCGTAGGCCGTGCGGTCGATGGCGCGCAGCACGGCGCCCGCGGTGAGCACGGAGATCCCGTGCTCGGAACTGCGACCGCCGAAGACGACGGCGACGCGCGGCTTGCGGCCGGCCGCCTGGGGATTCTGGGAAGAGGACTGGCTGCTCATATCCGGTCGAGATTACCTAACGTAGCGACGTTCGGGCAGTCAGCGGCGCTCGGCCTTGGCGCTGCGCGACATCAATTCCTTCAGAGCGACCAACGGCGGCTTGCCCTCGTGGACGATGCCGACGACGGTCTCGGTGATGGGCATCTCGACTCCGTGCCGCCGCGCCAGTTCCAGCACGGACTCACAGGACTTGACGCCCTCGGCGGTCTGCCGGGTGACCGCGATGGTCTCCTGCAGGGTCATCCCCCGGCCGAGGTTGGTGCCGAAGGTGTGGTTGCGGGACAGCGGCGAGGAGCAGGTGGCGACCAGGTCGCCCATGCCGGCCAGACCGGCGAAGGTGTGCGCGTCGGCTCCCATCGCCAGCCCGAGCCGGGTGGTCTCGGCCAGTCCCCGGGTGATCAGCGACGCCTTGGCGTTGTCGCCCAGGCCCATGCCGTCGGCGATGCCGACGGCCAGGGCGATGACGTTCTTCACGGCCCCGCCGAGCTCGCAGCCGACGACGTCGGTGTTGGTGTACGGGCGGAAGTACGGGGTGTGGCAGGCGGCCTGGAGGCGCCGGGCCACGTCCTCGTCGCGGCAGGCGACGACGGAGGCGGCCGGCTGCCGCTCGGCGATCTCCCGGGCGAGGTTGGGGCCGCTGAGCACGGCTATCCGGTCCGGGCCGGCTCCGGTGATCTCCTCGATGACCTCGCTCATCCGCTTGGCGGTCCCGAGTTCGACGCCCTTCATCAGGGAGACGAGCACGGTGTCCGGCGGCAGCAGCGGCGTCCACGCGGAGAGGTTGCCGCGCAGGGTCTGGGAGGGCACGGCCAGCACCGTGAACTCCGCGCCGGCGGCGGCCTCGGCGGGGTCGGTGGTGGCGCGGACGGTCTCGGGGAGGGTGACGCCCGGCAGGTAGTCGGGGTTGGTGCGGGTGGTGTTGACCGCCTCGGCCAGCTCCGCGCGGCGTCCCCACAGGGTCACCTCGCAGCCCGCGTCGGCGAGCACCATCGCGAAGGCGGTGCCCCATGATCCGGTGCCGTACACGGCGACTCGCGTCACGCGTTCTCCCCTTCGGCCGCCGTGCTGCCGGCGACCGTGTCGTTCCTGGCGGTGCTGCTCCCCGCGGCGTCGCCGGGAACGTTTCCGGCGGCGGTCCCGGGGGCGTTCCCGGAGGCGTCGTCTCCGGCGGGCCCCGCGGCGCTCTCCGCCTTCCGCCGGGCCGCGGCGAGCACCCTGCGGCGGTCGTAACGCCGGGCGGGCGCCGGTTCGCCGCGCAACTCGACCAGCAGCTCGGTGATCGCGTCCATGATGACGTCGGTGACCTCGCGGAGCAGTTCCGCGGTGGGTTCCCGGTCGTAGAACCGCGACAGGTCCAGCGGCGGTCCCACCAGCACCTTGAGCGTCTTGCGCGGGAAGAGCCGGATCCGCTTCTCCTTCGCGTACGGCGGTACGGCCTCGTGGGCTCCCCACTGGGCGACGGGGATGACGGGGGCCTTGGTGAGCAGGGCGACCCGCGCGGCGCCGGTCTTGCCCTCCATCGGCCACAGGTCGGGGTCGCGGGTGAGGGTGCCCTCGGGGTAGAAGGCCACGCACTCGCCCTTGTTGATCGCCTCGACGGCGGCGCGGAAGGCGTTGGCCGCGTCGACGCTCTCGCGGTAGACGGGGATCTGCCCGGTGCCGCGCATCACCGCGCCGACGAATCCGCCCTTGAACAGGGAGTCCTTGGCGAGAAAACGGGGAACTCGTCCGGTGTTGTACTGGAAGTGGGCGTAGGAGAGCGGGTCGAGATAGGAGTTGTGATTCACCACGGTGATGAATCCGCCTTCGGCCGGAATATGCTCCATTCCCCGCCAGTCCCGCTTGAACAGCAGCAGTAGGGGCGGTTTCGCCAAAACCGCGGCAAAGCGGTACCAGAAGCCGATTCTGTGGCGGGACACCCGGACACCATCTCCTCTTGCCTGCTGCGGCACTCGCACCACCGGGAACAACCGCACAAGTGTCGCCCCGGGTCGTCACCCTGTCGAGCACACGGTAACCCCGGGGGCGGTGGACGACTCCGGCGGTGGCGAGAATGGGGCCGATGCATCGTGACGACGGAACCGGGACCGCCTGGACGCTCATCGTGCCCCTCAAGCCCTTGGAGCGGGCGAAGAGCAGGCTCGCCGCGGCGGTCGGGGAGCGGCTGCGGCCCGAGCTGGCGCTGGCCTTCGCCCGGGACACCGTGGCCGCGGCACTGGCCTGCCCGGCGGTGGGAGATGTGGTGATCGTCACGGACGATCCGCGGGCGGGGGCGGAACTGGCCGCCGCGGGGGCGCGGGTCCTCCCGGACGCTCCGGCCGCCGGGCTGAACGCCGCGTTGGAGCACGGCGAGGCGGACGTACGGCGGCGGCGTCCCGACGCCGCGGTGGCCGCGCTCAACGCGGATCTGCCCGCGCTGCGTCCGGCCGAACTGGCGCGGGTGCTCGACGCCGCGCGGGCGCATCCGCGGGCCTTCCTGGCCGACGCCGCCGGGGTCGGGACCACGCTGCTGACCGCGGCCCCCGGCACCGCTCTGGCCCCGGCCTTCGGCGGCGCCTCGCGCGCGCGTCATCTGCGTTCCGGGGCGGTGGAGATCACCCTGTCCGACGTGGAGAGCGTGCGGCGGGACGTGGACACCGGCGAGGACCTGGCCGCAGCGCTGGCCCTGGGGGTGGGCCCGCACACCCGCGGGTTCAGAACGTCTGCAGCGTCACCAGCGTGATCCGGCGTCGCTCGCCCCGACCCTCGGTCTCGATCCGCACCCGCTGGCCCGGGCGCAGCAGCCGCAGACCGCCCGCGTCGAAGGCCGCGGCGTCGAAGGGGAGGGGCGTGCCGTCGTCGAGGAGCACGCTGCCGCTGCGGGTCGCGGGGTCGTAGGTGTACGCGGTGGCCTGCATGGCCACGAGCCTAGACGAGCAAGGAGGCCGGAACGGGCCGCGGGCCGGGCTCCAGGGGAGTCCGGCCCGGCGCGGTCGTGCATGGCGGCCTCACTTCCGGCGGGTGGTGGCCTTCTTGGCGGTGGTCTTGCGGGCCGGGCTCTTGCGGGCGGGGGCCTTCTGGGCCGCGGACCTCTTGGCCGGGGCCTTCTTGGCGGTGGTCTTCTTCGCCGTGGCCTTCTTCGCGGCGGTGGTCTTCTTGGCCGCGGCCTTCTTCGTCGGGGCGGCCTTCTTCGCCGCCGCCTTCTTCGTCGGAGCGGCCTTCTTCGCCGCGGCCTTCTTCGCCGCCGCCTTGCGGGTGGCGGTGCCGCCGGAGAGGCTGCCCTTGGGCGCCTTCTTCACGGCCACGTCGTTCTTGGGAAGCTTCTTCGCGCCGCTGACCAGGTCCTTGAAGCCCTGGCCGGCGCGGAAGCGCGGAACGGAGGTCTTCTTGACCCTGACACGCTCGCCGGTCTGGGGGTTGCGAGCGTAACGGGCCGGACGTTCGACCTTCTCGAACGAGCCGAAACCGGTGACCGAGACCCGGTCGCCGGCGACGACCGCGCGGACGATCGCGTCCAGCACCACGTCGACCGCGTCGGCGGCCTGCTGGCGGCCACCGAGCTTGTCGGCAATTGCTTCAACGAGCTGCGCCTTGTTCACGTCTTCCCCTTCGGAGGCATTGCCAGAACGAAGCTGTCCCAGCTTTTTCGCACGTTAGGCGGATATTTACCGCAAATCAAACGCGAAACGGGCGAATCACCCTTGTGTCGCAACAAGATCGACCGTCACGCGCTTCCCTCCGCGCGCCGGTCTTCCTGTTCCGCGGGGAACCCACCCCTGCCGATGTCCTCCATCAGACGCTCCAGCCGCCGCGCCGCGCCGGCCAGATCGTGTTTCGAAGCGGCCGTGATGGCAAGGAGCCTCCGGGCGAGCGTCGCCCGTACGTCCTGGGGCACTTGCAGCCTGCGCACCGCGGTGTGCGCGTCCTTCAGGCGGGCGGCGACGAGGTCGTAGAGCGGGAGTTGACCGTCGCGTTCCATGCACAGATTGTGTCATTGGAGACGAGTTGTCTCCTCAAAGGCCCCCAACACGCCGGAGAGGTGAGGCGTGCGGGTGACGCAACTCCGCGCCGCGACCGGCGACTTCGCCCTCCTTCCGCTTCCCCGTCCTTCGCGCTGTCCTGCTCCGCGTCCTGCTCCGCGTTCTTCTCGCCTCTCGGCTCGGCTTCCCCGTATCGGCGTCCGCAAAAGCCCGAGCGCCCCCGGCTCGGGCCGGGGGCGCT
>NZ_BAAASZ010000031.1:262928-302008 GCF_039533145.1 Streptomyces macrosporus | reverse complement strand
CGGGCCCGCGCCGGACTGGCGTCCTCCGGTCGCCGACCCGCGCGGCGGGGGAGCGCCCGCGGCGGCCGTGGCCGCCCCGCCCCGCCCCGTGCCCCCGCCGCCCCCGCACGCCCCCGCGCACGTTCCCCACGACGGTGCCGTGCGGCTGTCGGGCACCCAGGTGCAGATCGGTCCCGGGCCGCGGCGTGCGCTGGGCCGGCAGCCCGAGATCGGCGGCGCCACGTCGTGGGTGCTGCGCGCGCCGGGCGGCAGCGGCGGCTCCGGCACGGGCGGCACGGGCGGCGGCGCGACCGTGGCCCACACCCCGTCCTCGGGCGACACCGCCGCGCCGCCGCGCTGGCGGCCGTGGCGCTTCCGGATGTCCAACGACGTGTGGGGAACGCCGATCGTCGCGGACGGACTGCTGTACGTCACCTCCTTCGAGGTCCACGCGCTGGACGTGGCGACCGGGCGGCGGCAGTTCAAGACCCGCGAGGTGGCGTGGTCGATGACCGTCAGCGGCGGCCGGGTGCACGCCTCCGACGGCCCCAGCCTCTACGCGCTGGACGCCAAGGACGGCTCCGAGCGCTGGCGGCTGTCGGCGGACGGCTGGGTGTACGCGCTGCGGGCCGACCGCGGCACGGTCGTCACGGCCACCCGGGGCGGCGGCGTCCAGGCGTGGGAGGCCGCGACCGGCGAGCGGCTGTGGGAACTGTCGGGGGCGCAGACGGACTTCGAGACCCCCGAGGCGGGCCCGGTGATCCGGGCGGGCTCGGTCTACGTGTGGGGCGACGGACGGCTGTACGCGCTGGACGCGCGCACGGGCGCCGAGCGGTGGTCGTACCCGGTCGGGGACACCTCGGTGACCGGCGGGGTCGCGGTGCGGCTGCTGCCCGCCGACGACGGGGTGGTGTACGTGAGCGCGGGCTCGCGGGTCTTCGCGCTGGACGCGGCCGGCGGCACGGAGCGGTGGCGCTTCGACGCGCCCGCCGCGTTCCTGTGCCCGCCCGCGTTCGTGCCGGGCGCGGCGATCGCGGGCGGCGGCGTCTACCTGGCGGACTACCTGGGCACGGTGTACGCGCTGGACGCGGTCAACGGCCACGACCGCTGGCGGATCGCCACGGAGGCCCGCCAGTCCACCGAGCCGGTGGTGGTGGCCGACGGGCTGGTCCACCTGGGCAGCGGCAGCGCGCTCTACACGCTGGACGCGGTCAGCGGCACCCCGCGGTGGCGCTTCGCGACGGGCGGCGAGATCACCGGGGCCCCGGTGGTGGCGGACGGCCGCGTCCACTTCGGCTCGGCGGACCACTGCCTGTACACGCTGGACGCGGTCGGGGGCCAACTGCGCTGGAAGCTCGCCACGGACGGCGAGATCACCGGCTCCCCGGTGGTGGCGGGCGGTGTGGTCTACGCGTGCAGCCGCGACCGGTGCGTCTACGCCCTGGACGCCGCCAAGGGCACGGGCCAGGCACGCTCCTGACCTGCCTCACGGCGTTCTCCGGCGGTCTCTTGGCGGTCTTCTGGCGGTCCGTCATGCGGACCCGACGGACGGGCGCTCCGCGGTGACTGGTAGAAAGTCGTGGCGCCCGCGGCGGGCACGCCGGAGAAGCGGGCGCACACCGTATGTGATCGGGGGATCCTTGGCATGAAGCGCCATCTGAAGCTGATAGCCGTCATGACCGCCGTGGTGCTGGCCCTGTCCGGGTTCAGCCTGGCCCGTGGCGGCAAGGGCGGCGGGCGCGGCGGCAGTGGCGGTGGTGGTGGCGGGGGCTGCGGCAAGGACAGCTCCAGCAGTTCGAGCTACCGGTACAACAGCACGACCGGCGGCAGCAGTTCGTCCGGTTCCGGCTCTTCGGGCTCCTCCGGCGACCGCGAGCCGGACGCCGAGATCGTCGACTGTGTCGCCGAGGACAAGAAGACCGTGGTCAAGCTGGTCTCCAGGGGCCGGACGGACACGTACCGGGTCTACGTCGACTTCCTCGACGGAGCCGGGCAGGTCGTCGACACCGGCTCGGAGCGCGTACGCCTGAAGGCCGGCGAGACCAAGCGCGTCGAGGTGGAGGCGGACCCGGTCCTGGTGTCCCAGGTGAGGGACTGCCGTCTCGACTACGTCCTCTGAGCGACCGCGTCCCCGGACGTCCCCGGGAGTCCTCGGGGCGTCCTCCGGGCGGTCGGCGGAACCGTCGGGCCCACCGGGGCGCGCACCGTCGGCGGGGACGGCTCCGAGGCCACGTGTGCGTCGCCGTCACCGACGGGCGCGGGCCCCGGCGAGTCCGGCCGCGGCGGCCCGTACGGCGAACGGGGCGGAACCGTCGACACGGTTCCGCCCCGTTCGTGCGCGGCGTTCGGAGAGGGGCCGCCTCAGTCTCCGAGCGGCTGGGACGGCGAGGGGCTCGGCACGTGGTTCTCGGCCAGCGCCGGTGCCGCGCCGGCGCTCACCACCGCCGCGGCTATCGCCAAGGCGGTCAGGATCTTCTTCACGCGGGTCATGCCAACTCCTAGGTGTGGACCGGGGATGGTGGTTCGTGAGCTCGCAGAGGCGAAGACAGCCCTTCTGCGCATATGACTCTGTTTTTCCGCGTACAACTGTCCGACAATCGCCCGGACACATACGAGCGAGCGCATACGACAGGGACCGGCCGCGGCGACTCCCCCTCTGCGCCGCCGGGACCGGTCCCGTACATCCCCCGTGGTGCGTGGTCTACTGCGCGCTGTCCCCGGGCGCGTGGTTCTCCTGAGTGGTGATCTCGCCGCCCGAAGCGTGGTTCTCCTGGGTCGTCTGGGTCGTCGGAGCACCGCTGCCGGGAGCCGGGGCGTGGTTCTCGAACTGCGGACCGTCCGTCTTGATCTTCTTGCCGATGTCGCTCATGCGGGCCAACTCCTAGGTTCTGATGGCGGGGAGGTCCCGAGTACGCCCGGCGACTCCCCCGTGGGTCGCCGGACGCACTCTCCGGGCCGCTCATCCCAGTGGTGCAAGGGTGCGGGCCCGCCGACCCGCCTGCCCCCCGACGCGGCGGATCGACATGTACAAGCATGGCGGGGGGCGATAAACGATCGATGAACGCCCGCTGCCGGCCGCCGTGGGCGACCGCTACGCGGCGACGGCCGGCGACAGCAGCTTCCGCACCATCGCGGCCTCCGGGGAGTTCAGGGACTCGAAGACGTCCAGCGCGTCCCGCCAGCAGGCGCGGGCGCGATCCGTCTGGCCCAGTGCGTCCAGGGCGCGTCCCAGCACCACCAGCACGTTTCCCCGTCGCCATTCTCCACCGACCACGCGGAGCGCGAGGGCCTGCTCGGCGTGGGCGGCCGCCTGCGCGGGGCGCCGCGCGGCCATGTACGCCTCGGCCATCCGCAGATGGGTCGCACCCTCCCACATGGGCTGGCGGCTGTCGTGGAAGAGGGCGAGGGCCTGGTTGAGCTGGTCGAGGGCCTCGGTGGCGCGTCCGGCGCCGGTCAGGGCCATCGCCAGGGCGTAGCGGGCGTTCGCCAGCCGCATGGTCATCCCCATGTCGGCGTAGATGGCCACGCCCTGCTCGGCCAGCCGGATCGCGCTCTCCGTCCGGCCCAGTCCCAGGTGGGTCCGCGACAGGTTGCACAGCACACTGGCCTCGCTGGGACGGTTGCCGTCCGCCCGGAACACCTCGATGGCCTGCTTCAGGTACTTCTCGCCCTCCTCGTAGCGGCTGCGGGAGAGGGCGACGATGCCGCGATCGTTGGGGGCGTAGCCTCCGGCCAGCGGATCGCCGGTGACCGCGGCGAGTTCCATGGCGCGCCGTGCGCTCTCGTCGGCCTGGTCGAAACGCCCCGTCACGGTGCTCACGTGGGTGAGCATGATCTGTGCGCGGCCCTCGGCCCAGGCGTCCCCGGCCGCCTGCGCGGCTTCGCAGACGACGGTGGCCGCCCGCTCGTAGCGCAGCGAGTGGACGCCGGAGTCGGCCAGGTCCTTGGCGGCGATCAGCAGGTCGGCCGCGCGGCGCAGCGCGGCGCCCTTCGCCGACTGCTCCACGCACGCCAGCAGGCAGTCCGCCTCGGCGAACAGCCAGTCCAGCGCGGCGGTGTGGCTGTCGAACTCCAGCCCCGGACGCTCGGCGGCCGCCAGGTGTGCCACGGTCCGGTCGCCGGGACGCGACAGCGCGAACACCCGGTAGGCGGTGGCCAGGTGGAAGTCCAGCAGCCGCGACAGCGCCGCCTCACGATCGGACGGCGGGTGCTCGTCGCGTTCGGCGCAGGCGCGGGCGTAGAGCCGCACCAGGTCGTGGTAGCGGTAGCGGCCCGGCGCCGCGGACTCCAGCAGGGAGATGTCGACCAGGGACTCCAACAGGTCCTCGGTCTCCTCCGGGGGGCGGTCCAGCAGGGCGGCGGCGGCGTGGACGGAGACGTCCGGGCCGTCGGCCAGGCCCAGCAGCCGGAAGGCGCGGGCCTGCTCGGGCTCCAACTGGCTGTAGCCCAGTTCGAAGGTGGCCTTGACCGCCTGGTCCCCGGCCTGGAGCTCGTCCAGCCGGCGGCGTTCGTCGGCGAGCTTGCGGGCCAGCACCGAGACCGTCCAGGTGCGGCGGGCGGCCAGGCGGGAGGCGGCGATGCGGATGGCCAGCGGCAGGAAGCCGCAGGCGGCGACCACGTCCATGGCCGCCTCGCGCTCCGCGCTCACCCGTTCCTCGCCGACGATCCTGGTGAACAGCGTCATGGCCTCCTCCGGGCTCATGACGTCCAGGTCCACCAGGTGCGCGCCGGCCAGGTCCACCATCCGCATCCGGCTGGTGATCAGCGCGGCGCAGCCCTCGGTGCCGGGCAGCAGAGGACGGACCTGGGCGGCGTCGTGGGCGTTGTCCAGCAGGGCCAGGATGCGGCGTCCGGCCAGCAGCGAGCGGTAGAGCGCGGCCCGCTCCTCCACCCCGTCGGGGATCGCGGAGTCCGGGGTGCCCAGGGCCCGCAGGAAGGCGCCCAGGACGGCCTCCGGTTCGGCCGGGGACGGTCCGGTGCCCTGGAGGTCGACGTAGAGCTGGCCGTCGGGGAACCGGTCGCGGGCGGTGTGGGCGACGTGGATGGCCAGGGTGGTCTTGCCGACCCCGCCGATGCCCGCGACCGCCGAGACGGCCATGACCCTGGCCTCGGCGGCGACCAACTGCTCGCCCAGCTCGGCCACGAAGGCGGACCGTCCGGTGAAGTCCGGCACGGTGGCGGGGAGTTGGGCGGGCCGTACGAAGGTGGCCCGGCCCTGGGGCGCGGGCTCCTCGGCGGGCCGGGCCAGTTCCTCGTCGGCCTGGAGGATGCGGCGCTGGAGCTCCGCCAGCTCCGGCCTGGGGTCCACCCCCAGCTCCTCGGCGAGCAGCCGGCGGGTGTCGGCGTAGACGGCCAGCGCCTCGGCCTGCCGGCCGCTGCGGTACAGCGCCAGCATCAGCAGCTCCCGCAGCCGCTCGCGCAGCGGATGCTCGGCGGTCAGGGCGGTCAGCTCGCTGACCGCCTCGGTGTGGAAGCCCAGTTGCAGATCGAGGTCGAGGCGGTGCTCCAGCAGGGACAGCCGCCACTCCTCCAGCCGGGTCCGCTGGTTCTCGGCGTACGGTCCGGGGACCGAGGCGAGCGTCTCGCCGTCCCACTGGGCCAGCGCCTCGCCGTACAGCTCCCGCGCCCGCCGGCGGTCCCCGTCCGAGGCGGCCTTCTCCGCCTCGGACGCGCGCACGGCCGCCGTGTCCACGTCCAGTTCGGTGTCCGGCCCCAGCCGGATCGCGTAGCCGCCGGACTCGCTGATCAGGGCCTCGGCCCCCAGCGCCTTGCGCAGCCGGGAGGCGTAGGTGCGCAGCGCGGCCAGGGCACGCTGCGGCGGCTCCTCGCCCCACAGCGCGTCCACCAGTTCCTGCGCGGTGGCCGTCTGCCCGCCGCGCAGCAGCAGGGCCGCCAGCAGGGCGCGCTGTTGCGGGGAGCCGACGCTCACGGCCTCGCCGTCGCGCCAGGCGCGTACGGGCCCGAGCACGGCGAATCGCAGCCGGTGGTGGCGGTTGTCCGGCTGCTGTCGTCCGCGTCCCGTGTGCCCCTCGCCGTCCATGGTGCCCCCTGCGAAGTGTGTCGACCCGCAGCGGTCAGTGTGCCTTGTCGCGGGTCGGTACGTCAGCCATGCCCCCGCCTCTCCCCACAGTCACCGCAAACCCGCGACAGAACCGATAACCACTGCCCCGACAGATGCCCTCATGTCTGGTGATCCGACATATTGCCTCAGAGGCAGGGTTTTCCGTGCGCGCGGGTGCGGCCTAACGCGGGTCCAGCCACAGCGGGTTGGTCATCGCCGCCATCGGTCCCGGCAACTCCGGCGACGCGCCGTCCGTCCTGGGCCGGCGTATCTCGGCACGGACGTACGAGGCCAGCGACGCGGTGGTGCGCCAGACGACCGTGCCGGAGCCGGAGGCCGGCAGCCGTTCCGAGCGCATCTCGCCCTGATCGGTCATCAGCCTGACCGTGCCGTCCGGCACGCCCGAGACCTCCAGCCGGACCGCCACCTCCGCGTCCGGCGCCACGCGCAGCCGCCCGCCGATCCCGGCGTGCTCGCCGCGCGGACCCGTGGCCGAGAAGTCCAGCCCGATCGCCGAGGACTCCGCCAGCCAGCTCCGGCCCGCCGCGATGGCCTCCAGCACGGCCGCGCGCGACAGGTCCTCGGCGTGGACGACCGTCTGCGGCAGCCCGACGACCTGCGGCTCGCGATGGGCGTCGCTGTTGCCCATCGCCGGTGTCCACCGGCCGCCCCCGTCCCCGCGCCCGTCGCGGCGGGACTCCACCAGCATGTTGTCCCAGGCGGCCAGGGCGAGCTCGTCGTCGGCCGTCCACGGCCCGTTCCACACCTCGACCGCGTCCGCGCCCGCATGGCCGAACTTCCACTGGCAGCCCACGAACGGGCAGTTGGGATGCGCCGGGACCACCAGCCCGCCCGCCCGGTGGACGGCCCGCACGCAGCGCTCGTACGCGTCGTCGCGCGCCCGGTAGCGCCAGTCGACGAAGGTGCCCGGATCGGTGCCGATCGCCAGGTAGTGCCCGTTGCGGGTGGTCACCTCCTCGCCGCACAGGATGAGCAGGTCGTCCCCCCACAGCCCCGCCCAGGCGCCGTGCCCGGAGGTGGTGTTGTGCTCGGTCGTGGCGATGAAGTCCAGCCCGGCCGCCCGTGCCGCCGTCGCCACCTCCTCCGGGGTGCGCCGCCCGTCGGAGTGCACGGTGTGCAGGTGGCAGTCGCCCCGGTACCAGGCGCGCCCCCGGCCCTTCGCCCGGTGCGGCGGATAGGCGGGCTCGGAGGCTCGGCCCGGCTCGCCGAACCGCAGCGTGACGGTCACCTCGTACTCCATGCCCTGCGGCGCGACGGTGTACGGGCCCAGGACCACGTGCCAGGTGCCCGGCCGCACCGGACCGGCCAGGTACCCCGGGGTCGCCCGCTCCGCGCTGATGGCGAACTCGGTGCGGAACCCGCCCGACCAGCCCCGGAACCCGCGCCCCGACAGCGCCGTGCCGCGCTCGTCGAAGATGCCGATGTCCAGGGCGTTGCCCGGTGTCCCGGCGGGCACGGCGGGCTTGTCGTAGGCGTACGAGACGGCTATCTCCCGCACCCCGCGCGGCACGTCCACCGGCAGGTGGACGAAGTCCGGCGCCCCCGTGGGCAGATGACCGCGGACCGTCCTCGTCTCCTCTCTCCCCTCGCTTCTCCCCTCGCTCCTCTCCGCGCCCTCCTCCGCGTGCGCGAAGGAGACCGTCGGGAGCGTGAGCACGCCCGCGGCTCCCGCGGCAGCGGACAGCCTCAACACATCGCGCCGGTCCATGCCGAACTCCGCCCTGTCGTGTCGGATGTGGTGCGCGTCACTGTTCTACGCGGACGTGACGGACGGGGAAAGGGCTGTGGATGACTCGGCCGACGCCGTGTGACGCCGGATCAGCCCCGGTCGCCCTTCCTCTTCCGCAGCAGGAGGAGGGCCACGAGCACGACCAGCAGGATGAACGAGACGACGACCACCGCGACGATCCAGCTCCTGCCCTTCTTCTTGGACTTCTTGCCCTTCTTCCCCTTCGCGAGGCTGTCGGAGGCGCCGGACGTGTCCGAGGACCCTGACGTCCCCGTCGTCCCCGACGTCCCGGACTTCCTGACGCCGCCGCTGCTCTTGCCGCCTCCGCTCGAACCGCCGGACCGGGCGGGGGCCAGGGCGCGCGCGTCCGCGTCCCCGACGGTCGCGGCGGCCGTGGTGTGGGCGGTGGGCGCGGCGTGGGCGGCGGCGGGCGCGCCCAGCAGCAGGGCGCCCAGGAGGGCGAGGACGGTGGTGATGCGCATGTGTTCCCCCGATCGGACGGACGGCCGCGGCCGGCCGGGAAGGTGTGAGGACCCGGACGGCGGGCCGGAAGCGGAAGCCCGGAAGCGTAGACGACGCGGAGTCCCCTGTGGATGCGCCGTGCGGCCACCGTTCTCGCCGCCCCCCGGGCCGGCCGCCGCGGCGGAGCCGTTCGCGCAGGTCACCGAGGTGCCCGCGGATCAAGGGATGTGAGAATGTCCTCTCCTCGATGCCCGGGTCACTGTCGGACGACGCTCGTATGCTCGGGTCATGACTTCGAGCAGCACACCGTCGGCACCCACCGCCAACGCCATGCGCCGCGCGCTCAGACGGGCCCGCGACGGAGTCGCGCTCGACGTCACCGAGGCCGCCGTGCTGCTCCAGGCCCGCGGAGACGACCTCGCCGACCTGATGGCCTCCGCCGCCCGCGTGCGCGACGCGGGGCTGGAGGCGGCGGGACGCCCCGGGGTGATCACCTACTCGCGCAAGGTCTTCATCCCCCTCACCCGGCTGTGCCGGGACCGCTGCCACTACTGCACCTTCGTCACCGTGCCCGGCAAACTGCGCCGGGAAGGGCGCGGCGAGGGTCCCACCCGGCGGAGCCAGGGGGCGTACCTCTCCCCGGACGAGGTGCTGGACATCGCACGCCGGGGCGCCGAAATGGGCTGCAAGGAGGCGCTGTTCACCCTCGGCGACCGGCCCGAGGACCGCTGGCCCGAGGCCCGCGAGTGGCTGGACGCGCACGGCTACGACGACACCCTCGCCTACGTCCGCGCCATGGCGATCCGGGTCCTGGAGGAGACCGGCCTGCTGCCGCACCTCAACCCCGGCGTGCTGTCGTGGACGGACTTCCAGCGCCTGAAGCCGGTCGCCCCGTCGATGGGCATGATGCTGGAGACCACCGCCACCCGCCTGTGGTCCGAGCCCGGCGGCCCCCACCACGGCTCGCCCGACAAGGAGCCGGCCGTACGGCTGCGGGTGCTGGAGGACGCGGGCCGCTCCTCCGTCCCCTTCACCACCGGCATCCTCATCGGCATCGGGGAGACGTACGAGGAGCGCGCGGATTCGCTGTTCGCCATCCGCCGCGTCCAGCGGGCGTACCACGGCATCCAGGAAGTCATCGTGCAGAACTTCCGCGCCAAGCCCGACACGGCCATGCGCGGCATGCCCGACGCCGAGCTGGAGGAACTGGCCGCCGCCATCGCCGTCGCCCGGCACGTCCTCGGCCCCGGCGCCCGCATCCAGGCGCCGCCGAACCTGGTGGACTCCGAGTACGCGCTGATGATCGGCGCCGGGATCGACGACTGGGGCGGGGTCTCCCCGCTCACCCCCGACCACGTCAACCCCGAACGCCCCTGGCCGCAGATCGACGAGCTGGCCGAACGCACCCGCGCCGCGGGCTTCGAGCTGCGCGAACGCCTCACGGTCTACCCGGAGTTCGTCCGGCGCGGCGAGCCCTGGCTCGACCCCCGGCTGCTGCCGCACGTGTCCGCCCTGGCCGACCCGGTCACGGGCCTGGCCCGCGAGGACGCCGTCCTCACCGGCCGTCCCTGGCAGGAGCCGGAGGAGGTCTTCACCACCGCCACCGGCCGTACCGACCTGCACCGCGCGATCGACGTCGAGGGTCGCGGCACCGACCGCCGCGGGGACTTCGACGAGGTGTACGGCGACTGGGAGGCGCTGCGCGAGGACGTGGCCGCCGCCGGGCGGCGGGAAGGCGCGCCCGAGCGCGTCGACGGCGACGTGCGCGCCGCCCTCGCCACCGCCGCCGACGACCCCACCCGCCTCACCGACGACCAGGCCCTGGCCCTGCTGCACGCCGACGGCCCGGCCCTGGACGCGCTCTGCCGGATCGCGGACGACGTGCGCCGCGATGCCGTCGGCGACGACGTGACGTACATCGTCACGCGCAACATCAACTTCACCAACGTCTGCTACACCGGCTGCCGCTTCTGCGCCTTCGCCCAGCGCCGCACCGACGCCGACGCCTACACCCTCTCCCTGGAGCAGGTCGCCGACCGCGCGCAGCAGGCGTGGGACGTCGGCGCGGTCGAGGTGTGCATGCAGGGCGGCATCCACCCCGACCTGCCCGGCACCGCCTACTTCGACATCGCCCGGGCGGTGAAGGAACGCGTGCCGGACCTGCACGTCCACGCCTTCTCCCCGATGGAGGTCGTCAACGGCGCGACGCGCACCGGCATGTCGATCCGCGACTGGCTGACGGCCGCCAAGGAGGCCGGGCTCGACACCATTCCGGGGACGGCCGCGGAGATCCTGGACGACGAGGTGCGCTGGGTCCTCACCAAGGGGAAGCTGCCCACCGCCACCTGGGTCGAGGTGATCACCACCGCGCACGAGCTGGGCATCCGCTCCTCGTCCACGATGATGTACGGGCACGTGGACCAGCCGCGGCACTGGCTCGGCCACCTGCGGCTGCTGGCCCGCGTCCAGCAGGAGACCGGCGGCTTCACGGAGTTCGTCACGCTGCCGTTCGTCCACACCAACGCCCCGGTCTACCTGGCGGGCATCGCCCGTCCGGGGCCGACGATGCGCGACAACCGCGCGGTGACCGCGATGGCCCGCCTCCTGCTCCACCCGCACATCCCCAACATCCAGACGAGCTGGGTCAAGCTCGGCACCGAGGGCGCCGCCGAGATGCTCCGCTCGGGCGCCAACGACCTGGGCGGCACGCTGATGGAGGAGACGATCTCCCGCATGGCGGGCTCCTCCTACGGCTCCTACCGCTCCGTGCGCGATCTGGTGGCCATCGCCGAGGCCGCGGGCCGTCCGGCCCGTCCCCGCACCACCACCTACGGCGAGGTGCCCGAGGAGCGGCAGCGGGCGGCGGCGGCCTCCGACGGCCACCTCCCCGAGCTGCTGCCGGTGCTCGACGACTGAGGCGGGCGAGGGGCGGACGGTCCCTCGCCCGCGCCCCTCCTCCCGGCGACGAGCCGGTGTCCCCGCGGTGTACGCCCGGCACCGGACCGATTTTCGCCCGTCGCCGGGCGGCGGCGGTCGATTACAGTGCGGACCGAGAGGGACGACCGAGCGGACGAGAGCACTGGACGTACGGAGGGGACGGCACGGTGACCGCGACATCGGGCGCCGGCATATGGGGCCGCGCCGAGCAGCAGGACTTCCGCAGCCGCGTGCGCGGCTGTCTGCTCGGCGGCGCCATCGGTGACGCGCTCGGCGCGGCCGTCGAGTTCGACTCCCTCGACGCCATCCGCGGCGCCCACGGCCCCCAGGGCGTGACCGACTACGTGCCCGCCTACGGGCGGCGCGGCGCCATCACCGACGACACCCAGATGACCCTGTTCACCGTCGACGGGCTCATCCGCGCCCACGTGCGGCGCGACACCGGCGCCTGGCACCCGCCCACCGACGTGCACGCCGCCTACCGCCGCTGGGCCGCCACCCAGCGGGACTGGGGGCCGGACGAGCGCAGGAAGGAGGACGGCTGGCTGGCCCGCCAGGAGTGGCTGTACTCCCAGCGCGCCCCCGGCCGCGCCTGCCTGACCGGGCTCGCCGACGACCGGATGGGCACCCTGGAGGCGCCGAAGAACCCCGACTCCAAGGGCTGCGGCACCGTCATGCGCTCCGCGCCCTTCGGGCTGCTCGTCGGCTGGGAGCCGCAGCTCGTCTTCCAGCTCGCCGTCGAGTGCGCCGTCCAGACCCACGGCCACCCCACCGGCTACCTGGCGGCGGGCGCCTTCGCCGTCATCGTCCACGCCGTCACCCGCGGCGAGAGCCTGGACGCCGCCGTACAGCGCTCCCTGGTCCATCTGGCGGCCCATCCCGGGCACGAGGAGACCACCGACGCCCTCAAGCAGGCCCTCGGCGCCGTACGCCAGGGGCTGCCGACGGCGGAGCGCGTGCAGTCGCTGGGCGAGGGCTGGACGGCGGAGGAGGCGCTGGCCATCGGGGTGTACTGCGCGCTGGTCGCCGAGGACGTGCGGCACGGTCTGCTGCTCGCCGTCAACCACGGCGGCGACTCCGACTCCACCGGCTCGATCTGCGGGAACCTCCTGGGCGCCCTGCACGGGGAGACGGCCCTGCCGGCCAACTGGGTCGCCGAGTTGGAGGGTCGCGCCACGATCCTGGAGCTGGCCGACGACTTCGCCATGGAGATGACCCAGGGGCCCGCCCTCCACAGTCCGGCCACTCCGGCCGGCTCACCGGGCTGGCTGACCCGCTACCCCCGGGCCTGAGCGCACCCCGGGCCCGTCCGCTCCCAGAGGACGCGGAACGGGCCCGAGCACGGGCCGAGCCCCCTCGGCCGGGACGGCGAACCAGACGAGAGGGCTCCGGTCGGTGGTGCGCTGTGACGCGAGGCGGTGTCGCACGTGCCGCGCGTCGTCGCGGAAACGATCAGCCGCGGGTGAGCGTGCCCTGGCCGACGGCGTCCACGAAAGCGGCCCACGAGCCCGGGACGAAGGCCAGCGACGGCCCTTGCGGAACCTTGGAGTCGCGCACGGCGACCGCCTGCGGCTCGGGGGACTTCACCTCCACGCACGCGCCGTTTCCGGCGGAGTGGCTGGACTTGGTCCAGACGTGGGTCATGCCCTGTCGGATTGCCATGTCTGCTCCGGTTTCTTCCGAGGAGTGAAAAGTGCGGAAAGTGCCGGGCGGGCCCGGCGTGCGGCCGACGGTACCCCTCAACTCGGGCCGCCAAAGCCCCTGTTCACTCGACCGGATGGCATATTCCGGACAGCTCTTCACATCGACATGCCCGGGGTGTAGCTTGCTGCGCCGTCTCCCGGAGCGCGGGTACGGAGCGCGGTCTCCCGAGGCGTCCACCACTCGGACCGCTCGGACCGGACGATCGGTCGGCGTGCCGGGCGCTCCTTCCGGAGGCCGGTCGGCCGACCGCCGGAGGGACCGTCAGTCCCGGGTGTACTCCTTGGCGATGCCCTCGATGAACTCCCGCGTCTGCTCGGTGTTGAGCGCCTGCGCCCGCAGGTGTTCGTACATCACGCTGTACTTCTGCACGTCGGTGGCCTTCTCCAGGTAGAGGTCGCTGGTGACGCCCTCCAGGTAGACCACCGTCGAGTCCGCCGCGTCCGGGAACTCCAGGATCGCGTACTGGCCGTTGACGCCCGGGTGCGCTCCCATCGCGAAGGGCAGGGCCTGCACCGTCACGTGGGGGAGCCGGGAGAACTCGACGAGCTGCTCCAACTGCTCCCGCATGATCTGCTTCCCGCCGACCAGCCTGCGGAGCGCGGACTCGTCGATCACCGCCCACAGCCGCAGCGGGTTCTTCGTGTCGCGGATGCGCTCCTGTCGACGCATCCGCACCTTCACGCGCTTCTCGATGTCCGCCGCCGACGCCTCGGGCAGCGCGCCCGCGACGACGGCCTCCGCGTACGCCTGCGTCTGCAGCAGGCCGGGCACGACCTGCGGCTCGTACACCCGCAGGGACGCCGCGTCCGTCTCCAGGCCGATGTACACGCTGTACGGGATGTCCCCGAACGCGTGCCACCAGCCCTGCTGTCTGGACTCCTTGGCCATCTGCATCAGGGACTCGACTATGCGCCGGTCCTCGACCTCGTAGACCCCGCACAGGTCGCGGACGTCGCGCTGGCTGATGCTGCGACGGCCGTTCTCCAGCCTGCTGATCTTGGACTGGGAGACCAGCAGACGCTCGGCGACCTCCTCGGCCGTCATGCCCTTCTGCTCGCGGAGCCGACGCAGCTCCTGCCCCAGCCGACGCCTCCTGACGGTGGGATTGACGTTGGACGCCACGGCGCGCACACCTCCGCTTGCTGGTGATGACCACTGTTCACTCAGCAGGTTGCCACCAACCGCGGTCTTTCCGCTGGGAAATGGCCACAGAGGGTGCGCGCACGCGCGCGCGGGGTGGCGAAACCGTTCTCCTCTCGGAGAACGGCCGCCACCCCGCGCTGTGCGGCTCCCGAACCGGGCTCGGTCGGACCTGTGAGGACCGGTGGTGGTACGCGGACGTCAGCGGGCGCCCGCGCGGGCCATGCCACTCCTCCGCGCCTGTCCGGGGAGCGGCTGCGCCGCGGACGACCGCGCCGCCGGCCTGCCTGCCGCGCCGCCCCTGGCCGGGGTGGCGCGCCGCGGCTGGGCCGCCACGCCGTTCTGCACGTCCATCACGGCGTGCGCGACGAGGCCGCCCATCGGGTCGTGCCTGATCAGATCCCGCAACCTGGAACGGGAGGACCGTCCCTCGTTGCCGGGGTAGAGGTGCTTGCCGAGGCCGACCGCGTGGGCCAGCGCGGCAAGCGCCGCGGTCCGCGGGTCCGGGGGAACACCGGTGCGGATCGCGCTGTCCAGCCGGGCCTTGATCTCCCGGCTGACCGCCGTGTCCGTCGCCTGGTAGCGAGTCGTCGGCAGCACCCCGCACATCTGGCTCGATACGGCGTGCACCATGCCGCAGCGCTCCAGGTGTGTGAGATAGGTTTGGCGTAGCCCCAGCCTGGGCCCGCCGATCCAGTGGACCGCGCGCACGGGGCTGCCGCGTCTGCGCAGCAACTCCAGCGCGGAGTCCAGCGTCGGATCTCCGGTCGGCCGTGGCAGCACCACGGCTATGCGATCCCCGTCAGGGGCTATCCGTCCTGCGAGAGCCAGCTCCACGAGCTGGGCCCCGGCCAGGCCGAGGTCGAGCGACTGCGGCTGCGCCGTGGTACCCGTGGCCGGGTCCAAGGCCAGCAGCAGAAGCTCCTCCGGAAGTGTTCTGCGGCTCCTGCCCATCCATGCCTCCCCGCGTGGATGCATGACAGGGTGACCCCTCTCACAGAGGTCTGTCGAGAGTGCCCGTGGCCTTTGTCATGGAACCGGTAGGTATGTCGTTACCGTCTGGCAATTTAGCGGGCCGTTACGGCCGTGAAACAGGGGAGGAGCGCCGGGGCCGGACAGGTGTTCAGGACACTGTTTACTGATATGACGAGTGGCGGACACAAGCGGGAGGTATCGGTGGTGGGCAAGTCCCCCGACAGGTCGGAACAGCAGATGTCGTCGGGGGAGACGACGGGGAAGGTGGAAACGGTTCCCGAGCGGGCCCGCGATCCTCGCGTGGCGTTGCAGGAGCCGCCCCGGAACGAGGCGGAGAGCGACGAGGACGGAAAGCCGTCGCTCGACGGAGACGCCCCGGGGAAGACCGCCGCGGAGGTCGAGAAGATCCTGGGGACCTCCGAGAAGACCCGGAAGACCGAGGAGACCGCGGCGGGCGCCGACGCCGAGGACGACGCCGAGGACGAGGACCGGGACCGCGCGGAGGGAACTTCCGAGGAGGACGACGCGGAGGCCGCGGACGGCGCCGAGTCCACGTCCGAGGGCGCGGACGAGGCGGAGAAGACCGAGGCCGAGGACGACGAGGAGGAGCCCGCGTCCGAGCCGGAGCGGCCGGTGGACCGGACGACGACGGTCTTCCGCGTGCCCGAGGCCGAGGACGCCGAGGCCGCGTCCGAGGAGGACGGGAAGCCGGAGTCGGAGTCGAAGGCCGCGTCCGAGCCGGAGCGGCCGGTGGACCGGACGACGACGATCTTCCGCGTGCCCAAGGACAAGACCGAGGCCAAGACCGAGGACACGGCCGAGGACACCGAGGACACGGCCGAGAAGACCGGGAAGGCCGAGAAGGCCGGCACGACCGAGGACGTCGACCCGGTCGACCAGCCCACCGCGATGTTCCGGGCCGTGCGTCCCGCCGCGGCCCCCGAGCCGTCCGGGAGGACCGGCACGGCCGGCAGCGGGGACAAGGCCAAGGGCGAGGAGAAGGCCGAGGCGGATAACAAGGCCGGGACCGGGCAGCCGGAGGAGACCGACGCGGAGCGGACGAGCCGCTTCGTGCCGCTGAGGTCCCCCGACGCCCCCGCCGGCGCGTCCGAGGCGCGACCGCTGCCCGAACTGCCGGAGAGCGAGCGGACGAAGCAGCAGCCGCTGCCGCCGCACAAGCCGCTGGAACTGCTGGCCGAGCTGACGAACAAGCCCGCCCCGCCGCCCACTCCGCTGCGGACCGCCCTGCGACGCATCAAGATCTGGTCGCCGCTCGTCGTGCTGCTGGCGATCATCCTCTCCATCGTCCAGCTCCTGCGCCCGCTGCCCGAGCCGGAGTTGGTGCTCACCGTCTCCGCCACGCACTCCTTCGACGGGGGCAAGCCCTCCCTGGCCTGGCCGGAGGAGGGGCAGGCCGCCGTGGAGGTCGAGGGGCTGGGCTCCCTGGGCTCCTACGGGGAGCAGAAGCCGGTGCCGATCGCGAGCGTGGCGAAGACGATGACCGCCTACGTCATCCTGCGCGAACACCCGCTGAAGAAGGGCGAGGAGGGGCCGAGGATACCCGTCGACCGGCGGGCCGAGGAGGAGGCGTCCCTGCCGGGCGAGTCGACCGTGAAGGTCAAGGCGGGCAAGGAGATCACCCTCTACGAGGCGCTCAACGCCGTGATGATCGCCTCCGCGAACAACGTGGCGCGGCTGCTCGCCCGTTGGGACGCGGGGTCCGAGGAGGCGTTCGTGAAGAAGATGAACGCGACCGCCAAGGAACTCGGCATGAACGACACCACCTACACCGACCCCAGCGGCCTGCGGAAGGAGACGGTCAGCACGGCCGCCGACCAGGTGAAGCTGGGCAAGAAGGTGATGGACTACGAGGTCTTCCGGGAGATCGTCAAGCTGCCCTACTACATCGACGGCAACGGCGACAGGCAGAACAACTGGAACGGCCTCGTCCCGTTCAACGGCGCCGTCGGCATCAAGCCCGGTACCAGCACCGCGGCGGGCGGCAACATGCTCTTCGCGGCCGAGAAGCAGATCGGCGGCACCACGCAGCTCATCATCGGCGCGGTCCTCGGACAGCACAAGCCGTCGATCATCGACACGGTCGTCGCCGAGTCCCGGGAGCTGATGATCTCCGCGCAGGAGGTCCTGGAGTCGGAGAAGGTCATCGAGAAGGGCGACGTGGTCGGCTACGTGGACGACGGCCTCGGCGGCCGGACCCCGCTGGTCGCCACCGAGGACGTCACCGCGATCGGCTGGCCCGGCATGGAGACCGAGTTGGCCCTGACCGACGGCGGCAAGGGCGTCCCGCACGAGGCCCCGGCGGGCGAGACCGTCGGCACGCTGACCGTCGGCAGCGGTCCGGGCCAGGTGAAGGTGCCGGTGGCGGTCCAGAGCGAGCTGGTCGAGCCGGGCGTGGGAGCGAAGCTCACCCGCGTCCTGTAGGCCCTGTGGTCACGCGGTACGGGCAAGGAGTTCCTGGACGACGAGATCCCCGACCGGGCGGCGACCCTCACCTACTACGGTGTGCTGTCGATCTTCCCGGCCCTGCTGCTGCTCGTCTCCCTGCTCGGCGTCGTCGGGGAGAAGGCGACCGAGCACATCCTGGACAACCTCGAACAGCTCGCCCCCGGCCCGGCCCGCGAGATCCTCCACAACGCCGTGGACGAACTCCAACGCGCCACCGGCGGCGGCGTCCTGGCCGTCGTCAGCCTGCTGGCCGCCGTCTGGGCCGCGTCCGGCTACGTGGCGGCGTTCATCCGCACCGCCAACCACGTCTACGACATCCCCGAGGGCCGCCCGGTGTGGAAGCTCACCCCGCTGCGGATCGGCGTCACGCTGGTGCTGATGGTGCTGCTCGCGATGAGCGCGATGATCGTGGTGTTCACGGGCGGTGTGGCCGAGCAGGTCGGCGGGGCCGTCGGCATGGGCGAACAGGCCCTGTTGGTGTGGTCGATCGTCAAGTGGCCGGTGCTGGTGCTGCTGGTGGCCGCGATGATCGGCATCCTCTACCGGAGCGCCCCCAACGCCCGGCTCAGGGGCCTGCGCATGGCCCCGGGCAGCCTGCTGGCCGTGCTGCTGTGGGTGATCGCGTCGAGCGGCTTCGCGCTCTACACCGCGAACTTCGACTCGTACAACAAGACCTACGGCACGCTCGCCGGGGTCGTCGTCTTCCTGGTCTGGCTCTGGCTGTCGAACCTGGCCATCCTCTTCGGCCTGGAACTGGACGCCGAACTCGCCCGCAGGAAGGCGTACGACAGCGGCCTGCCGCCCGGGGAGGAGCCGTACGTGGAGCCGCGCGACACCACCAAGTGGCCGCGCTCGCTCCGCGGGGAGCTCAAGCGCCGCCGGGAGAAGCGGCGCGACCGGAAGGACCCCGACGACCGGTGAGGCGCCGGGCCCGGCGGGCCGGAACCGGAGCGACCGGAGGCCGCCGGGTCAGCGGTGTCCCTGCTGCCGGTGGTACAGCACCGCGGCCGCCAGGGCGAGGGCGAGGAGGGCGCCGCCGGCCATGGCGGCCTTCTTCGCCCGCCCGTCCCGCATCGCCTCTCGGGCCTTCCGCTGCGCCCTGGCCTTGACGTCGGCCTTGGCCGCCAACTCCTCCAGGGTGTCGCCGAGTTCCTGGCGCGTGAGATCGATCCGCGCGCGGAGCTCGGCCGGGGTCTCGGGATCGGCCGGGATGCCTGGAATATTCGGAATGCTCATCGCCGTACCCTCGTCCTGATCTCGTCCAGGTCGTCCTGCACACCGCGAATGGCCCGTTCCGGCCTCGCCGGCCCCGCCCTGCGGACCTCCTCCCGGCCCAGGTAGGCCATCAGTCCGGCGACGACGAACAGCGCCGCCATCACCACCAGGGCGGACAGCCACACCGGCCACACCACGGACAGGCCGGCGATCGCGGCCGTCACACCGGCTCCCAGCGCGAGGAGCGTGACCATCGCGGCGCCGCCCAGCAGCCCGCCGCCCAGTCCGGCCCGCCTGCCCTTCTCGGCCATCTCCATCTTGGCGAGCTGCATCTCTTCCCGTACGAGCTGCGACACCTGCGCGGTGGCCAGTGCCACCAGCTCGCCGATGGAGCGCTCGTCGCTCCCGGGCCTGTGTCCGTCCGTCCGCTGCATCGTGCTCATCGTCGTTGCGCTCCCCTCGTGGGCCGACGCTCCGAGTACCTCCGGGCACCGACGGCTAACCACGAGCCACCCGTTCGCCGGTACATCGGGAGCCCCGAACGGGGGAACCGCGCCCGCCCGGCCCGCGCCGTCCCCGGCCTCACTCCGCCAGGCGCGCGCGGATCTCCTCGTGCCGCGGGTCGCTCAGGGCCTCGTAGAGGTCGGCCGCCGCGGCCCGGTGGGAGCGTGCCTCGTCCCGCTTCCCCAGCCGCTCGCAGACGTCTCCCAGCGCGGCCAGGGACGCGGCCTCGCTGCGGCGGTCCCCGAACGCCCCGAAGGTGTCCAGGGCCCGCTCCAGGCAGGCTTCCGCGTCGTCCCCGCGTCCGACCTCCACGAGACCGGGGGCGTGCGCGAGCCTTCCCCACGCCAGGGTCCAGGCGTCGTCGATCTCCCGGAAGATCCGCAGGGCGCGCTCCCCGTGGTCGACGGCCTTCTCCGGGTTCCCGAGAAGACGGGCACACTCCGCCATGCTCAGCAGGGACATCCCCTCGCCCCGCCGGTGGCCGCTGTCCCGGAAGACGCGCAGTGCCGCCTCGAAGTGGTCGAGCGCCTCCCCGTACCTCTCCCGCTCCTTCTCCAGCAGCCCCATGCCCCGCCGGGCGAAGCCCTCGATCCAGGGCACCGGGATGTCGTGCGCGATGTGCGACGCGTCCCGGTACTGCCCGAAGGCGTCGTCCAGCCGGCCGGTGCGCCAGGACGCGTCCCCCAGGACCAGCAGGCTCGCGGCCTCCCCGAAGGCGTCGCCCAGGGTCCGTGCCGCGCTCAGCCCCATGCGCAGGCCGTTCTCCCAGTCCGACCAGTACGAGCGCAGCTCCAGCGGGCCGCTGACGGCGAGGGCCAGCTTCCACACGATGTCGAGCTGCCCGTGGTCCGCCGCCTGCCGCAACGCGGCCAGGACGTTGACGCGCTCGGCGTCGAACCAGCTCCACGCCTCGGCGCTGTCCCCGAACGGAGCCCCGATCTCCACCTCGTGGGCCGGCACCAGGGGCACCTCGGCGGAGTGCGGCAGAACGCTCCTGCGGCACATGTCGGTGACCAGCAGGTACCAGGTGAGCCCACGCCTGACGGCCCGGCTGCGTTCGTCCTGCCGGTCCTCCGCGGCCGTGCGTTCGAGCGCGTAGGCGCGGAGGAGGTCGTGCATCCGGAAGCGGTTGGTGAACACCTCCTGCACGAGGTTGACGTCCGCGAGCGCCCGTAACCGCCTCCTCGCCACCGGGATCGGGCACCCGATCAGCGCGGCGGCGGCGCCGACGCCGATGTCGGGGCCGGGGTGGAGGCCGAGATGTCGGAACGCCTTCCGGAGGTCCGGGTCCAGCGCCCGGTAGGACCAGGAGAAGGCGGCCCGGGTGTCGCTGAGCTCGTCCTCCTGGGACGCCAGGGCGTCGAGCCTGGCCTGTTCGTCCTCCAGCTCGGCGACCAGCTCTCCCAGTGTGAGGCGGGGCCTGTTCGAGGCCCGCTCTCCCACCACCCTCAACGCGATGGGCAGGTGGCCGCAGAGTTCGGCCAGACGCAACGCCTCCGTCGGCTCCTCCCGCACCTTGGCGGGGCCGACGAACCGTGAGAGGAGTTCGACCGATTCGTCGGGGCTCAGGACGTCCAGTGTCACGCGGGCCGCTCCTTCTCTCGCCACCAGTCCTGGAAGTGCGCTCCGGCTCGTCACCACAGTGAAGCACTCGCCGTCGGCCGGTATGAGAGGGCGGACCTGAGCCGACGAGGAGGCGTTGTCGATGACGACGAGAACGCGTTTGCCGGCGAGCAGCGACCGGAAGAGAGCGGACCGCTCCTCGACCGTCTCGGGGATGCTGTCGGCGGGAGTGTCCAGGGCGCGGAGGAATGTGTCCAGGGCCCGCAGTGGGGTCAGGGCCGGCCCCGGGCCGTATCCCTGCATGTCGACGTAGAGATCGCCGTCGGGGAAACGGTCCCGCATGCCGTGGGCCCAGTGCAGGGCCAGCGCCGTCTTGCCGACGCCGGGCGCGCCCGCGACGGCGGAGACCACCGCCGCGCCCCGGCCGTCACCGGACAGCAGTGCCCCCAGGACATCGTCCAGTGCGTCGAGGTCGGCGCGCCGGTTCACGAAGCCGGCCGGGCGCAGGGGAAGTTGGCGGGGTGGTGGGAAACCGCGGCGCTCCGGAGCCGTCAGGTGTATCCCGCCGTGCACGGTGCGGGCCTGCACGACGTTCCCGGCCTCCCCGCCGGAGAATTCGTTGCTGGTGCTGGGCGGCTGTGCCATCGGTTGGTGGTTTCCCCGTCCGGCGCTTATCTCGGTTGGTACTCCCGGTGGTCGACCGCGCGCTCCCACACCGCCTCGAAGGCGGAGGAGCAGAGCTTCACGACGGCGGGGTCGTCCAGCACCTCCTGGCCCAGGTACGTGCCGTCCCCGGCGAAGTACCCGAAGCGCACCAGGCGGTCGTCGAAGACCCAGAAGTCGTTGCCGGGCAGGGCCAGGTCGGAGGCCCGCCGCCGACTGAGCCACCGGACCTGTTCGCCCGCGGGGATGTTCAGGACGGGGGTCGTCTCGTACTCGTGACGGATGAAGTCCGTGACGGGCTCCGAGACGATACGGGCCCGACGGACCTCGACCCCCCGTGCCACCGCCGCGACGATCAGGTCGTACCAGTCGCGAAACCGCTCCACGGGGTCGTATTCCACCCCGGCTTTCCAGTCGAGATAGGTGGGATCGTCAGGCGTGTACACGTCCCGCATTTCCAGGTGCACGGCCGAACGTTCGCATTCCGCGAAGAGCTCATCGAAGGTCGGCCGCTCCGTCACCACACGCCTCCTGAACGATTGCCCGCATCCGTGCCGGCAGGCGCACGACCTTCTCGTGCCCCGCGATCGGGCTCCTCGCCGCGACTTCGCTCAGAGTAGCCTCGTCGGTCACCTCCCACCCCTGAAACAACAGATCACCTGACGCCTCGTCAACCCAGACGGAGGGACAATTCCCACCGTTTGTCTCCGGATCTATGCCGACGAATTTCAATGCCACGTCCCCTCCATGGGTGAGTCCCCTGGCCGTAGGCACAGGGTGGGGGCGGTGGCAGGGTCCGTCAAGGCCGCATTCGGGCCCTCCGCTCGCTTCCGGCCGTTTCGTGCGGCCAAGGGTCGCGGACGTCCGGGGTGGGTGCGACCCCCATGGCCCGGTGAGGAAAATGTGCGAAGAGTCGTACATGTATGCGGTTGATACTCCGTTGGGGTTTTGTTGTTCGGAGCGGCGTGTGCCGTCGTGCCGGAAATAGCGGAATGCTTGCGTCCGGTATTCGGTCGGAGCGGCACCTCGGCAAATACCGCGCCCGAATGTTGTTTCCCGGCTGGGAACAGGGCCGCCGGAGTGGTCGGCACGGGAAATTCGGAACCGAGGGAGTGATCGCGGAAGCGAGCGCCGTTCGAGTGCGCCGCGCGATCGCCGATAAGGCTGACGATCCGGCTTTCGCGCCGGTGTACGCCATCGAGCGTGCGTACGCTGCCCGGTGATCGCTTCGGTACGGAGCGCGCCCGTGCGGGCACGGACGGTTCCGGCGTCCGTGCCGGTGGCCGTGGGGCCGACGGGGGAGTGAACAGGCACGCGGAGGTGGCGACATGGTCGGTGGGGAGCAAGAGGGACGGACGGAGCTGCCGGAGGACGCGGAGACGTCCATCGAGCTGTTCCGGGCGCTGGGAAAGCAGATCAAGCTGCTACGGGAACGCGCCGGACTGAACCAGGCGGAGCTGGGGGACCGGATCGGCTACGGCGTGGAACTGGTCTCCAGCGTGGAGCGTGCCCGTCGCGTCCCGCAGCCGGAGTTCCTGGAGGCGGCGGACCGCGCGCTCGATGCGGGCGGGATGTTGAAGGTCGCGATCGACGATGTGGTCAAGGCCAAGGCGAAGGTCCGCGTACGGCACCCGGCCTGGTTCCGGGACTTCGCGCGCCTGGAGTCGGAGGCCGTGGAGATCTGCGACTACAGCAATCAGATCGTTCCTGGAATCTTGCAGACCGAGGAGTACGCCAGGGCCATCTTCTCCATGCGGCAACCGTTGCTGGACGAGGATACGGTCGAGCGGCGAACGGCCGACCGTCTGGCGCGACAGGAGATTTTCGACCGCTGGCCCGCGCCGATCGTGAGCTTCGTCTTGGAAGAGGTCGTACTGCGTAGGCCGATCGGTGGGCGGGATGTCCTGGTAGGGCAATTGAAGCAACTGCTCCGTATCGGGCGGATGCGGAACGTGGAACTCCAGGTGATGCCGACGGACCGCGAGGAACACCCGAGCACCGGGGGCGCGTTCATTCTGCTGACTCCCAAGGACAAGCCGCAGGTGGCCTATACGGAGGTCCAAGGCCACAGCCGCTTGATCACCGATCCGGAGGAGGTCCGCGTCATGGCTTCCCGCTATGGGATCCTCCGTGGGCAGGCTCTCACCCCTCGGGAGTCGCTGGTCCTGATCGAGAAGCTGTTGGGAGAGCTATGAAGATCGAGGCATCCGCACATCGGAACGGTGAACTCGCCTGGTTCAAGAGCAGCTACAGCGATGGCGAAGGCGGCGCTTGCGTGGAGGTCGCCGCCGGCCCCGGCACGGTTCACGTCCGGGACTCGAAGGACAGGCAGGGGCCCCGGCTCGCCATAGCCCCCGCTCAGTGGGCGGCCTTCGTCTCCCACGTCGCGAAGCTCGGCTGACTCGTCCTCCCGAGGGCGGCCCACGGCATCGGTCGGGGCCGCCCTCGTCGTCCGCCGCCCGGCGGCGGAGCCGGGGCTCAGGCCAGGGCCAACGGGGTGGTCGGCGCGACGGTGCCGTTGGCCTGGAGGAGGACGAGATCGCCCACGGTCGCCTCGCCCGTCAGGCCGAAGCCGGTGATGGGCACGGTGCCGGGGAGGGGCACGGAGGCGATCGAGGTGAGGTGGATCGTGCCCTCGCCCGTCCTGACGGCGAGGACCCCGGAGACGTCGTGGGGGCCGAGCCGGTGCAGCACGTGCTCCAGTCGGTCGAGCAGCACGGCGCAGACGATGACCAGCCGGTGCGGTTCGTTCCGGGGAAGCGCGGCGACCTGGCGCATCGACTCCGGGCGGCGGACGAGCTCTTCGACCTGCTTCATCAGCGCGCCGCGGTCCTCCGCGCGGTCGTCGGAGGCGGCGACCACCTTGAGCAGCGGCATGCCGTCGTCGAGCTGGGCCTGCCACTGCCGCAGCATCAGGTCGATGATGAGCGAGTCCTCGCGCGAGGGACGGGCCACCCCGTCCGAGGCGCCGATGTGCTCCAGCCAGCGATTGACCTCGGCCCACCGCCAGACGAGGGACCGGCCGACGGTTCCCTCGGGTTCGGGGAAGGGCCTCTCCGTTCCGGCCTGCCGCTCCCCGTTGACCCACTGGGCCACGTTCTGCCTGCTCCGGCCGGTGCGCTCGGCGATGTCGGCGACGCCGACGAGTTCGGGGTCGAGGCGGACCAGCCGCATGGCGGGCAGCGCCGCCCGCAGCCGGGCCACGAGCCGGTGCGCGGCGTCGACGGGATTGTCCCCGGACTCGCTCACGGTGAGGAGCCGGCGGCCCCGCGCGGTGGCGAGCAGCCCGTCGAACTCCTCGAAGACGATGCCGGCCGCGTCGTCGTCCTCGGCCGAGACGCCTTCGACCACGAACAGGAACTCGTACTCCATGGCTCCCACACCCCCACTGGTCGCCGTACGGGCCACCGAGTCCGATGCCCGCCGCCCCCGAGAAGCAGGGTCGCCGAACCCATACCTGTTGTCAAACGACAACACCTCCCCGCGGTGGCCTGCGCGGGTCGCCGTCGGGGAGCGGACAGCGCGCCGCCATGGCGGCCATGCGGCGCGCGTGGGCGGCGGCGTTCCGAGGGGTTCCGTAGACGGGGATGCTGGTGCACAGGCCCCCGCAGGGACACCACAGACGTCCCCAGTGCCCGGCCTCGCGCAACGACCAGCCCGAGGCGACCAGGCGCTCCAGGACCTCCCGGACCTCCTTCTTGGGGTGAGCCGCCGGGGAGAGTGCACGGCCGACCATCCGGCCCCCTCGATTTTCTTGCGTGCGGCGGAGGTTGTTGCCGCCTTCCGTGACGGGCAACGCTACAACGGGGGTCCGACGAACTTCTCGATATTCACCCGTACGGGTTATATGCGGACGCTGTGCCCGTCTGACGCCGTCCGGAGGGGAAGCGCCGCTCCGGACGGCGCTCCGGACGACGGCTCCGGGCGTCACCGGAGCGGCGCCCGGAGGAGCCGTCGTCCGTCTCGGGGCTACAGCCGCTTGGCGCTGCGCAGGGCCTTGGCGTAGTAGCCGTTGCCGTCGAGCCGCGAGGTGCCGCCCTTGTCGCCGATGGTCGGCCCGTTGACCTCTTCCCGGCTGGAGATGAAGATCTTGTGGCCGTCGGTGTCGTGGCCCAGGTAGATGCCCACGTGGTCGAGCCGCTCCTTGGTGCGCGCGTCGAGCCAGAAGAACACCAGGTCACCGGGTTGGAGGACGTCGATCGACGCCGGCCGCTGGTACCTCGGAGCCTTGCCCCGCAGGGGGATGACGTCCGTGCCCAGGTCGGAGCGGGCCATGCCGTTGGCGGTGCGGGGCAGGCCGTCGCCCGCCCCGTCCACGGCCCGCAGGGGGTAGCGGGCCCGGTAGCCGAAGACCGTGCGGATGAAGCCGGAGCAGTCCATCGCCCGGTACCGCTTGGCCTCGGGCTGGATGGTGGTGCCGTCCCGGAAGGTGTAGGGGATGCCGAGGTAGTCGTAGAAGTCGGACTGCTCCAGCCGGTAGTCCGCGCCCTCCGCGCCCACCGGGTTGATCGGGCCGAAGTCGGCGTCGCCGGCGTACGGGACGCCCTCGTCGTCCTTCTTCAGCGGGGCCTGGTCCACGTACTGGAAGGCCATCGCGAAGAGGTCGTCCTCCTCGCTGCCGAAGTACTCCTTGAACCAGTCCTTGAACCACTTCTCCTTCTCGGCGCCCTTCTTCCAGTGCTCCGGCATCAGCCGCACCCAGTTCTCGGTGACGACCCTGGAGGCGGTGTTGGCGGGCTCGGTGAAGGTGCGGCTGGGGCCGGTGAGGGTGGCGGTGCGGGAGCCGTCGGTGAAGGTGGCCAGCACCTGCCCGTTCTCGCCCCGCAGGACCGAGCGGTCGGGGTTCCTCAGCCGCTCCCACGTCTGCTCGCCGGTCTGCTGCCCGGTGCCCGACTTCACCAGGGGCGTGTCGGTGACCGCCTGGACGGCGGGGGCCTTGGCCTGCTCCTCCTTGCGGAGCTCCACGGTCAGATACGTGCTGCCCGCCAGCAGGGCGATGATCGTCGCGGCGTGCAGGACGGGACGGGACCCGCGCTTGGTCTTGGAACTCATCAGGTTGGCTCCGGTCGGTTGGTCAGGCGGACGGCATGACGCCGAGCAGGATTCCGGCGGTGAGGACGACGTAGGTCGCCAGCGTCACCGTGCCGGTGGCGAGGACGGTCGCCCCCTTCGGCTGGCGGACCAGCTGGTACGCGATCAGACCGGGGACGATGAACCCGAGCGTCTGGTTGGAGTACATGAGGGGGAACTGCTGCTGCAGCACGACGACCAGCGTGGCCTGGAAGGTCACGCCGGTCAGGACGACGGCGGAGAACAGCCGCTTGCCGTAGAGGATCACCACGCGCTGCATGAGCAGGGTGGAGGCGTAGGTCAGAACGGTGACGCCGACGACCATCGCCGCGCGCTGGAGGTCCTCCACCAGCGTCAGGGCGAGCCAGCCGGGGGTGATCATCCCGCCCGGGGAGAGGTTGGTCGTCAGGTAGCAGACCAGGGAGAACAGCAGGCCCAGGGCGATGCCGATCGCGGCGATCTCGGGAGTGAGGACGGCGGGGATCAACGGGGCTCTCCTGGGTTCTGCGGTGCTTCGGTGTTCGGGACCTGTCGTGCGTACGGCGGGGGCTGGAACCAGGAACCGGGCTGCCGCGGCACGTGCGGGGCGGGTTCCTGGTCCGGAGTCCGGCCGTCCGGGACCCACCCCGGCTCCGGTGCGGGCTCCGGTGCGGGCTCCGGTGCGGGCTCCGGTGCCGGGGGCCGTACGACCCGCAGCCGCTGCGTCTGCTCCGTGTGCTGGTACCGCGCCTCGTAGGCGTCCGGGTAGGCCAGGTACGGGTCGAGGTGGGGCGCGTACGGCTCCGGGGCCGGAGGCCGGGCGTCCGCGTCCGTCCCGGCGGCGTCCGGGCCGGTGCCGTCCTGCTCGTCGTCGGGCGGCAGCTCGGCCAGGTGCTCCAGCAGGACCTCTCCCTGGCCGTGGATGTTGCCGATGGCCACCAGCGACGAGTCGGGCCCGAGGTGCTCCAGCAGCTCCGCCATGAACTTCTCGGGGTCCCGGCGCTCACCGCCCAGGTCGACCGCGCGGGACCGCCACTCGGCGGGGATCGCGTCCAGGGCGCTCTTGGTCGGGTGCCCGATGAGGAGCACCGACTCCGGCTGGAGGTCCGGGACGAGCCGGCCCATCTGGCCGTTGCGCTCCACCCGGTCGGGGCGGCAGTTGATCACCACGTTCAGCGGCCGGTGGATCGCGCCCAGGTCCAGCAGCTGGTTGATGTTCATCAGCGTGGACTCGGGGTCGTTCGCCGCGAAGACGTTCGCGAACCGCAGGCGCTTGCCCTCGGGGGTGCGGTACCGCTCGACGGAGAGCACGCCCGGGTCCGGCGGCGCCTCGTACATGCCCCGCAGCGCGGTCCGGCGGTCCACGCCGAGGAGTTCGGCGACGGTCAGCGCGATGGCCACGTTCTCCTTGAAGGTGAACCAGCTGAAACCGCGCAGCTCCTCGTCGGTGACGGACTCGGGGTCGGCGTAGACCAGCTTGCAGTCCCGCGCGTCGGCCTCCTCCTGGAGGATGTGGAAACGCTCCTTCTCGGCGGTGACGCAGATGCCGCCCTCGGGCATGGAGCGCGACAGCGAGCGCGCCACGTCGTCGAGGGTCGGGCCCATCTCGGCCAGGTGGTCCTCGCGCACGTTGCACAGCACGCCGATCGTGGAGCGGATCAGCTTGGACTGGTTGATCTCCTGGAGGGCCGGCATGACGGCCATGCACTCGATCACCAGGGCGTCCGGGTGGTAGGAGGCGGCCCGTCGGACGATGCCGATCTGCTCCACCACGTTGGCGATGCCGAACTTGCGGTAGACCGGTTCCTCGGTGGCGTCCGGGTGGATGAACCGGGCCGCGGTGCCGGTGGTCTTGGCGACGGTGACCAGCCCGCCGCCGCGCAGCGCGCCCGCGCACAGCCGGGTGATGGAGCTCTTGCCGCGGATGCCGTTGACCAGCACCCGGGTGGGGATGTGTTCCAGGTTGGCGAAGTGCCGCCGCTGTTCGACGACGCCCGCGACCAGCAGGACGGCACAGCACGTCACGAGGACGGCGTAGAGGAAGAGCACGAGTGATCAGTTCCTTCCCACCGGGCTCGGCGTCGCGGCGGCGCCGTCCCGTCTGCGCTGCTCCTGCAAGGTCTGCCGGATCAGCTCCAGGCTGCGTACGACGGCGCCGACCTCGTCGTGGTGGCGCGGATAGAGGACGGTGCGGCGGTCCCCGTCGGCGAGCGCCTCCGCCTGGCGGGCCAGCTCGCGCAGCGGACGCACCACCACGATGTGGAGCCAGCCGAGACAGGCCGCGGCGGCGGTCAGGCCGAGCAGACCGGCCAGGACGGTGCGGTTCTGGAAGGTGTACTCGGGGATCTCCAGACCGGAGGCGGACCGCCAGCTCACCACCGTCCAGCCGAGCTGCTTGGCCGCGCCGCCCCCGACGAACGGAGCCGCGGCGGCGAGCTGGACGCCGTCGTCGCCCCGGTAGAGGACGCTGCTGGGCCGCGGGCTCAGGCCGACCCGCTGGTTGGTGCCCTCCACCAGGGCGTCGATCTGCCGGGACGGCAGCCCCTCGAAGGCCCGGTAGCCGGTGTTCCCGCCGAGCACGCGCCGCTCGGCGTCGACGATCCGCACCTCGCCCAGGCCCGGCCGCTTGAGCAGCGAGTTGAGGAAGTCGATCCGGAACTCGCCGACCACGGCGGCGCCCTCGCGGCCGGGCACCTCGGCGTAGCCGGCGATGACCGGCTCCTTGCCCTCGTCGTTGAGGAGGGCGATCGCCTCGGTGCCGGGGCCCTCCCCGGCCGGGTGCCGGGGCTCCTCGCCGGCCCGGGCCAGGACCCGTCCGTCGGCGTCGAGGACGTACAGCGACCGGTAGCGCAGGTGCTCGTAGGCGGTCCGCTCCAGGACGGTGGCCATGTCCTCGGGCGCCGTGCGGTCGCCGATCAGGGAGGCCACCGACACCAGGTCGGCGTGGCCCTCGTTGAGGGCGCGCCGGACCCGGTCGGTCAGGGTGTCGGTGCGCTCGCGCTGGTCGTTGACGAGCTGCTGGGGGATGACGGCGGTGTCGTCGGCGCGGTTGAGCAGCAGGACCATCGGCGCGGACCACAGCAGCAGCAGGACGGCGCAGACGGCCAGCATGGCGCGGGTGCCGAAGCGCCGGGAGGCGCGGGCCGGGGCGGGGTCGGCGTCGTCGTGGGGGCCGTCGAGCAGTTGCAGCCGCAGCCGCTCCAGGGCGTGGCCGATCCGTGCGGCCTCCCCGAACCTCGGCACGGTCACCGGCCTGCGCACGTCCCCGCGGGTGAGGCGGCGGCTCTCCAGGAAGAGCCGGAGCAGGGGGCGCTGCACGGCGCCCAGCAGCAGCGCCACCGCCAGGCCCCCGATGACGAGCAGGACGCCCGCGGCGATCAGGCCGAAGACCGGATCGGTGGTGAGGGTGGGGTCCTCGGCGACGCCGACCATGGCGACCACCGTCAGGCCGAGGCCGGTGGCGACGGTGCTCTCGCCGGGCCGGGGGGCGGCGAGCGCGGCGTAGCCGGCCACGGAACGTTCGCCGTTGACGACCTCCCCGGACAGGCTTCCGCTGACGCCGAGGAAACCGCCGGAGCCGGGCTCCTTGGTCTTGAGGGGGTGTTCCCCGGCCTTCTCGGCGGCGATCTCGGCGAAGGCGTCGAGCTGCTTCTTGGAGCGCTCGGACGCCTTCCGGAGATCGTCGGAGAGGAGCTGTTCGGGAGCGAGGATGCCGTCGCTGCTGAGGACCTTCCCCTGGGAGTCGACCACGGCGATGGCGCGGAACTTCCCGAGGCTGATGCCGGGGAACTTCAGGCTGCTGGAGGCGATCAGCAGTTGCTGCGGCCGGCCCTCCCACGACAGCAGGCCGAAGGAGAGCAGCCGGGTCTCGCCGTTCTCCAGCCGGATCATGCGGGGTGCCAGGCCGCCCTCCTCGGCCAGCCGGCCGCGGTCGATCACGGTGAGCGGCAGGTTCTCACCGCGCGCGGCGAGGAGCCTGCCGGACTCGATCTCGATGATCGCGGTGCCGCGCCACTTCTGGTAGACGCTGCCGATCTTGTCGAGGACGGCGTCGGGGGAGACGGGCTCTCCGGCGTTGAAGAGGGCGGCCGCCCGGTCGAGGTCGGTGACGCTCTCGTCCAGGGAGGCGCGCAGCGCGATGGCGCCGTCCTCGGCGAAGTGCTGCTGGGAGGTCAGCACCGCTTCGGGCACCGGGTCCTTGCCCACCCGGCCGAGGCTGAAGGCGGTGACACCGGCCACGAGGAGCAGCAGGGACGCGAGGATCGCGATGGGCGGTCGGATGCCGCCCAACAGCGACATGTCGGCTCTTCGGCGGACCTTGTGCCGCCGCTTCGGCTGCGAAGCGGCCACGACGGGCACTCCTCTCCAGCGGGGAAAACGTGGGGTGTGTGATGCCACGCCAAACGAGAGCGCCGTGTGACACCGGTGTTTCCAAGACGTGCGCCCGTGTCGAAAGGTTGTACGACGCAGGCGTGGGGGCGGGGAGACGTACGTCTCAGTCCGGGAGGTCGTTCAGCGGCCTGAGGTCGTCCTTGGCGGCACCCCGGTTGAGCAGGGTGCCCTGGGTGCGTTCGAAGGCGAGCCGGTAGCGGGAGCGCTGCTCGCCGGTCAGGGACTCGCCGTCGCGCAACGCCGCCACGACGTCCACCAGCCGGTGATCCCGTACCGCGCCCTCGTCGTCGCTCTTTTCGTCGTTCGGCGCGGTGCCCGGCTCCTCCGGGTCCGGCGGGATGTCGACGAAGGTCGGCACGTACCGGGCCCGGACGTCCCAGCCCTCGCCCCGCTCGGTGAACTCGAACCAGCCGATGACCCCTTCCTCGGAGAGGCCGCTCGGAACGTCGTGCCGGGCGAGCTGGTTGCCCAGCCCGTAGGCGACCCAGGTGCCGTCCACCTTCTCCATCGGCTGGACCACGTGCGCGTGGTGGCCGATCACCAGGTCGATGTCGGTCTCCCGGGCGATCCGCCGCGCCATCCTCAGCTGGAAGGCGTTCGGTTCCGGCTGGTGTTCACGTCCCCAGTGGATGCTGAGGATCACCACCTCGGCGCCCGCCTTCCGGGCCGCGCGCTCGGCGGCGGAGATGTTCTCGAAGGACGTCTGGTTGACCAGCCACGGCTTGTCCTCGGGCACTTCCCGGCCGTTGAAGCCGCCCGCGAACGACAGCTGGGCCACCTTGACGCCCTTGACGTCGACGATCAGCGGAGTCTCCGCTTCCGTGCGGTTCCGGGCCGAGCCCGTGTGCTTCACCCCCGCCTTGTCGAGGGCGTCCAGCGTCCGCTTCACGCCGGCCGCGCCGTGGTCGAGGGAGTGGTTGGAGGCGGTCGAGCAGGTGTCGTAGCCGATGTCGCCGATCACCGTGGTGATCTGCGGCGGCACGAGGAAGTCGGGGTAGCTCTGGAAGGGTCCCTCCGGCGTGCCCACGACCGGTTCCATGTGGCAGATGGCCAGGTCGGCCTTGTCGATCACCGGCTTGACGCCGGCCATCACGGGCCCGAAGTCCAGGCCCTTCTCGCCCCCGCCCGTGACCTTGGCGTCCTTCGCGGCCTGGTCCACCAACTGGGTGTGGATCAGGATGTCCCCGGCGGCGGCGACGGTGAACGACCGCCCGCCGGCCGCGGGCGCGTCGTCCGACGCGTCGAGGAGGCCGCAGCCCGCCACGGCGCCCGTGAGAAGCGCGAGGGCCAGGGAGGCGCGGAGTATGTGTGGGCGGGCAGGGCGTCGTGTCACTCGGGTATTTTTATCTCATCATGAGCATTTTTCCCGCCGGGAAGATAACGATTACGGCAACGGCGCTGGTCGTGGCCTTGTTGGCGGGAACCGTGGCAATCGTCACATCGCGCCAGGGAGAGCGGCCCGACCGGCCGGACGTCCGGGTGGAGCTGGAGCGCCGGATCACCGACTTCACCGCCTCCTTCACCGAGGACGACCGCTACCGGCCACCGGAACGCGAGGAGCGGCGGGCGGTGGCCGACGGCGTCGGCCTGCTCCTCGACGGCCGGCGGAAGGAGGCCGCGCGGCGGCTCTCGGACGCGGGGTTCGGCCTGCTCACCCTGACCGACCGGCCCACCGGCCGCAGGTTCGCCGAGATCTCCGAGCACACCGACGACGGCGGCCCCGGCCGGGGCCGGGGCCGCGTCTACGTCGACCTGGACAACGCCCCCCGCTGGTCCGTGCAGGTGCCGCACCCCGCCGCCGACCTGGACACCGAGAGGCTCGGCGTCGGCGTCCTGCGCGGAGCGCCGGGAGGGGTCCTGGTACTGGCGGGCGCGCACCGCGGGGCCGGCCGGGACGGCGCGGCGGACGTCGCGCACCGCCGCGACACGGTCTTCCACGCGGTCTGCGACGAACTGCTGGCCCGCGGGATGCCGGGCATCCAGGTGCACGGCTTCGCGAACGACTCCGCGCCGGAGTACGACGCGATCGTCTCCACCGGCAGGGGCGAGGACGGCCTGCGGGAGGCCCGCGAACTGGCCCGCGCCCTGGACGCCGACGGGCTGGAGGTGTGCCGGGCCTGGGCCCGCCCGTGCGAGCTGGCGGGCCGCACCAACCAGCAGGGACGGCGGGCCGCGGCGGAGCGGGTGCCCTTCCTGCACCTGGAGTTCAACCGGAAGACGCGGGCGGACGAGGAGCGCGTCGACCGGGTGGTCGCGGCCATGGCCGCCACGGCCTCCGGCTGGACGTGACCGGACCCGCCGCGGTCCGCTCGCGGGGCCGGGCGCGCGCGGTGGGCGGAAAAACCCGGAACGCGGCCGTGTCGGGGCGTCGATCCGGGCGGGGGCCGCTCGGATAGGGGGTGGGAGGCCGGCACCGTGCCGGCCGGACGAGACCGAGGAGGCGCGGTCGTGAAGCACTACCTGCTCAGCGTGTACCAGCCCGACGGAGGCACGCCCCCGCCCGAGATCCTGGAACCGGTGATGCGGGACGTCGACGCCCTGAACCGGGAGATGACGGAAGCCGGGGTGTGGGTCTTCGGCGGCGGACTGGACGCCCCGGAGACGGCCACCGTGCTGCGGCCCGAGGGGGACGACGTGCTCGCCGTCGACGGCCCGTACGTCGAGGGCGAGGAGCACCTCGGCGGGTTCACGGTCATCACGGTGCCCGACCGGGACACCGCCCTCGCCTGGGGCCGCAGGCTCGCCCGCGCCACCACCCTGCCGATCGAGGTGCGGCCGTTCGACGCCGTGGCCGAGGGCTGACGCCCGTACGGCCGCGCCGCCCGCCGGGGCGCCGGGCGCGCGCCCGTGCCCCGGCGGGCGGCGCGCGGGCGACTGTCGGCCAACTCCACGTCCGAAAAAGGACAGGGAGGGGTCATCGCCCCCGTTCGTCCCGGCGGCGTGGGTACGCTCGGAGCGCCCGGCGACCCTGCCCGGCCGATCCCGCTCGCCCTCCGTCCGCCCGCGTCCGCCCGCACGAAACGGAGCCCGGCCATGGCCGCGACCGCCCGCCCCGCCCCGACACCGGAGCCGACGGCACGGAAGCACGCCGTGGTGATCGGCGCCGGCGTCGCGGGCCTGACGGCGGCCCGCGCGCTCGGCGACACCTGCGAGCGCGTGACCGTGATCGAACGGGACACCCTCCCGGACGCCCCGGCCGCCCGCCGGGGAGTGCCGCAGAGCCGTCACCTCCACGTCCTGCTCGCCCGTGGCGCGCTCGCCCTCGACGAGCTGTTCCCCGGGTTCCTGGACGAGCTGACGGCGGCCGGGGCCTCCCGCGCGGACACCCAGGGCGACGCCCACTGGTACCTCGACGGTCACCTCGTGTGCCGGGCGCCCTCCGGACTGATCGCGTACGGCGCGAGCCGCCCGCTGGTCGAACACCAAATACGCGCGCGCGTCGCCGCGCTCCCCAACGTCGAGATCGTGGGGCCGGCCGAGGTGCTCGGGCCGGTCACCACACCGGACCGCGGCCGGGTCACGGGGGTCAGGGTGCGTCCGCGCGCCGACGGCGCGGAGGAGACGGTGCTCGACGCGGACCTGGTCGTCGACGCCTCGGGCCGGGGCTCACGGGCCCCGGCCTGGCTGGAGGAGCTGGGCCATGCCCGGCCGGCGAGCACGCGGGTGCGCGCCGACGTCGTCTACGTGACCCGCCGCTTCCGACGCGACCCCCGCCTCCTCGACGGCCGGGCGTCCGCCGCGTTCGTGCCCTTCCCCCGGCTGCCGCGCGGAGGCGCCGTCCTGGCGGAGGAGCACGACAGGTTCGCGGTCGTCCTCACCGGCCAGTTCGGCGAGGAGCCCCCGACCGACCACGCGGGGATGCTGGCCTACGCCGACAGCCTGCCCGGACCCGACATCGCCGAGGTGCTGCGCGCGGCCGAGCCGCTGGACGCGCCCGTGAAGATGCGCTACCCGGCCGGCGTGCGCCACCACTACGAGCGACTGGACCGGCACCTCGACGGCTTCCTCGTCACGGGCGACGCCCTGTGCAGCTTCAACCCCACCTACGGCCAGGGCATGACGGCGGCGGCCCAGCAGGCGATCGTCCTGCGAGGGCTCCTCGCCGAGGGTGCCGACGACCTCCCGCGGCGCTTCTTCCGCGCCGCCTCCCAGGCGGTCGACACCCCGTGGCTGCTGGCCGCCGGCGGCGACCTGCGCTTCCCCGAGGCGGAGGGGAGGCGCGGACCGGTCGACGGACTGCTCGACCGGTACCTCACCCGCTACCGCGCGGCGGCGTCCGTCGACCCCGTGCTGGGCAGGACGTTCCTGGCGGTGGCCCACATGGTCGAGCCGCCCGCCCGCCTCATGGCGCCCGGCCACGTGCTCCGCGTGCTCCGCGCGGCCGGGAGGACCGGGGGAGCGGGCGGAACCGGAGCGAACCGTCCCCGCGCGCCGAAGGCCGCCCCCTGACGGGCGGCCGGGCGGCCCCGCTCACCGCCGTCGACCGCTCACGCGTCCTGCGGGTACCAGCGCAGTTCCACGGTGTTGCCGTCGGGATCGCGCACGTAGAGGGACTGCGCGGTTCCCCGGGCGCCGAACCGCGGACCCGGGCCGTCCAGGACCTCGAACTCCCCCGAGTCGACGACCTCCTGCCACTCCAGGGGCTCCACGACCAGGCAGATGTGGTCGACGTTGGCGCCCGGTGCCGGACCCTCGTCCTCCCGCCGCACCAGATCGATGATCGTCGTCGGCGACACGCGCACCGACGGGAAGGGCGCCCTGCCCTCGCGCCACTCGTCGAGGCGCACCGGCTCCAGGCCGAGTTTGTCGCGGTAGAAGGCGAGGGAGCGCTCGACGTCGGCGACGCTGAGGACGAGGTGGTCGAAGTCGATCACGCGCATGGTTCCTCCACAAGGACGGTGGGGACGACCGACGCCCCCGCACACGGCAGAACCGGCAGTGCGCGCACCGTATTTCCCACCCCGGGCGGCGCGCCTCCGCGCGCCCGGCCGGAGCGGACGGACAGGCTGGTCCGGTGATCAGAACCGTCGCCCTCGACATCGGCGAGACCCTGGTCCGCGACGACCGGTACTGGGCGGGCTGGGCCGACTGGCTCGGCGTGCCGCGGCACACCCTCGCCGCCCTGGTCGGCGCCGTCGTCGCCCAGGGCCGGGACAACGCCGACGCCCTCCGCCTGCTGCGCCCCGGCATCGACATCGGCGCCGAGTACGCCGCGCGGGAGGCGGCCGGGCGCGGCGAGCACCTGGACGACAGCGACCTCTACCCCGACGTCCGCCCCGCCCTGGCCGCCCTGCGGCAGGCCGGCGTCCGCGTCGTCGTCGCCGGGAACCAGACCGTCCGCGCCGGCCGGCTCCTGCGCGCGCTGGACCTCCCGGCGGACGCCATCGCCACCTCGGACGAGTGGGGCGTGGCCAAGCCGTCGCCGGAGTTCTTCGCCCGCGTCGTCGACCTCGCCCGGGCCGCCCCGCACGAGACCGTCTACGTCGGCGACCACCCCGTCAACGACGTGGCGCCGGCCAAGGCGTACGGCCTGCGCGTCGCCCACCTGCGGCGCGGGCCCTGGGGACACCTGTGGGCCGACACCCCCGAGGCCGCGCCCGCCGACTGGCACATCGACTCGCTGCACGAACTGCGCGCACTGGCCACCGCCGCCACGGACTGACCCCCTCCGCCCCGCCCGCCACGACCGGCCCCGGCGGGGAGCCGCCCGGTCCACCGGCCCACCGGCACGCCCGAACGCCCGCGCCGGGGACGGGCGTTAATCGGTGGAACGGCCTCCACGGGCCGCTGTACGGTCCCTACCGTGCCCTCCACCACCGGAACCTCCCCGTCCCCCGTCACCGCGGACGACCTCGACCGCGCCGTGCGACTCGCCGTGGCCGCCCTCCGCGGGGTGCCCGCGGACGGCTGGGAGGCCACGGCCGGGACGCTGGAGTGGAGCCGCTGGGAGACGGTCGAGCACCTCGCCGACGACCTCTTCTCGTACGCCGTCCAACTCGGCCCCCGGAAGCCGCCGTTGGACGGGCACGTGCCCTTCGCCTGGGAGAGCCGCAGGCCGGGCGGCCCGGCGAACTCCGTCCACGCCGACCGCGACGCGGGGCCGGAGGGACTGTCGCGGGTGCTGGAGGCGAGCGGCGCGCTGCTGGTCGCCATGGTCCGCACGCTGCCGCCGGACGTCCGGGCCTTCCACGTGTACGGGGTCTCGGACCCGGAGGGCTTCGCCGCGATGGGGATCGTGGAGACCCTGGTCCACACCCACGACGTGGTCCTGGGGCTCGGGCTGCCCTGGGAGCCGCCCGCCGACCTGTGCGCACGGGTGCTCGCCCGGCTCTTCCCGGACGCCCCCACGACCACGGACCCCTGGACCACCCTGCTGTGGGCCACCGGCCGCGCCGACCTCCCCGGCCGCCCCCGTCCGACCACCTGGCGCTGGCACGGCGAACCGGTCCGACGTGGAGAGACGCCCGGGGCGTGATCGCTCCGGGCGCCTCTCCAACTCGGTGAGAACGGTCTCGGCGGGAACGGTCTCGGAAGGAGCCTCAGAAGGAGAAGACCGCGGTCGCGGCCCCTTCCATGACGCAGGCGTTCGAGAAGGTGTGGGAGTGGGAGACCCGGCGGCCGTCCCAGACTCCGTCGACGGTGACCGTGATCGGGTTCCAGACCATCGGGCAGAACCGGTCGCTGTCGACGTCGACCAGCGAGGCGAAGTCGCCGTCCACGGAACGCAGTTCCGCGCACGCCCGCTCGGGAGCCGGGTGGTCGCCGCCGGGAGCCGGCGAACAGCGCAGTACGACGGCCCGTTCCACGGTGGCCGTGGCCGGGCTCTCTCCCTTGCCGACGGTGAGCACCAGCGCCGAAGGTGCGTACAGCCCCTCGGGTTGTGCGGGCGTGGCGGTCGCGGTGCCGGCCGCTCCCGCCAGACAGGCGGCGGCCAGTGCGGCGCTCAGCCCCAAACCCCTGATGGCATACCGCATTTCGAACACTCCTTGGCTCGGTGTGGCAGATACCGGACGGGAGTCTTGCGAAGGCGAACGGCGAGCGCACGATCGAACGATCGCTTCCGGTCACCCTTCGCGGTCACCCGGTGGCCTACTGTGTCATCCGGGCAGTTCAGAAACCCTTCGTCCGCTCCGCGGGGCGTGTCCGACATGTGGACGGAAGGGCGAGGTGAGGTGTCCAGGGGGCCGCCGAGCTGCGGATCGATCCGGCGACGTCGTTCCCCGGCCGCTTCATGTCGACCGAAAAGCGCCACATGTCCCTCTCGTCGGGCGCGCTCCCACCGCCGGACTCCGCCGCGCCACCCGGACACCGGCTCCGCCGAGGGGAAGCGCTCGGCGGACGAGAGCCCGCCCGGAGGGACGCGCGCCGGCGCGGCGGTCGTGGCCGGTCAGTGCTCCCGCTCCCCGCACGCGGCGGGGTGGAGTACGGAGCCCGGTCCGGCTTCCTCCGCGGGAACACCCCCGAGCAGCAGGCACGCCTGCCCGCTGCCGTCCGCGGGCGGATACTCGACGTCGACCGTCGGCACGGGGAACCGAACCGGTCCCCTGTGCAGCTCGCCTTCGACGGGAGGGCTCGGAAGCACCCCCTCCAGGACGCCGAACGCCGCGACCACGCCCTCGGACACCGGCAGGGTTTCCTCGACGGCGAACCGCCAGTGCCGTCGCGCCTCCGCCGGCAGCCTCTTTCCGGGGCGGCCCTGGGCGAGAACGGCCTCCCGGCGCCCGCGCGCGCTCCGAGCCACGGCACAGCAGACGGGCACGTGCGTCCCGTGCTCCGTGGCCACCCGGTCGTGGCCGGCCGGCGGATGGAGGCACAGCGCGTCGTCCAGCAGACCCACAGCGGCCGCCCGAGCACGCGGGTGACCCCGCTCCACGATGTCCAGCAGCAGGGGAGCGGCCAGGCTCGCGGAGGGGAACACCACGCCGCTGTGGTCGTGCACGATGCCGCCGCCCGCGAGACGGGACGCCGCATCGGCGATCCGGTCGAGCGTGGTGGCGGTGGCCAACTCCTTGAGGCCGGCGGCGATCACCTCGGGGCGGTAACGCGGGTCGGGAGGAGCCGGTACGGCCGACCAGTCCACGGCGTCGATGGCGTCGGAGAGCACGCGGGCATTGTGCCGGGGCCCGGGGCCGGCACGGTCTCGTCCACGCGGCTCACGGACCGCTCGTGCAGAGGGACACCGACCGCGACCGACCACCCCTGACCGTCCCGCCGAGGTCG
>NZ_BAAASZ010000031.1:72151-262851 GCF_039533145.1 Streptomyces macrosporus | reverse complement strand
CCCCGTTGACGTCAGACCTGGATGTCAAACGCCCCGGACCTCGATCGGTCCGGGGCGTTCGCGCCGGTGCCCCGGCAGGACTCGAACCTGCGACACCCGCTTTAGGAGTTCGATCCGAGCCCGTTCCGACTGCGGCCGTCGTCTGGAGCGACGGCCGGACCGGAGCGCTGGTGTATGCCCCCGTCCGGCGTCGTTGATGTCAGCCGTGGATGTCAGGTCGCCTCTCGATGCGAACTACAGGCACGGTGGTCGCTGAGGTCAACCGGGCACGTCAGACGGCCATCGGAGGTCGGTGGTGGTCGGGGCCGATTGCGGTGGTTGCTGTGCTTCACGGCTGTACAGCGCTCTTGATGACTACCGTAGGTTAGGCGTGGCTGGCTGCCTGGTGGCTTGGTTCCCCGTGAGTCCTGGTCGGTATCTGCTGGGCCAGAATGCGTTGCGCTCGCTCCACTGCACCTCGATCAGGGTCCGCAATTCTCTAGGCGTCGGCCATAGGGCACGGCGATGAATCATGCGGTGACAGTTCAAGAGCATGCAAGAGCGTCAGCGCAGCGCGTGAGCCGATTGCTTGATTTGCCTGCCGAGCCTGTCTGATCGTCGGCATAATCACGCTGCATGGATCAAGGTGTAGCAGCCATTTGGGCAGCAGGTATTGGTGTCGGTGGAGTGGTGGTCACTGCTGGCATGGGTTGGTACGCGGCACGCAAGGCGGCAGCCGCTCAGATGACGGCAGCTCAGGAAACGGCAGCTGCTCAGGTCGAAGCGGCGCTAGCAGGGGTGCGAGCGCAGTTCTCGGCGCAGCGCCAAGAGGCGATATGGCAGATTCGCAGGGAGGCGTACACCGCGTTCCTCGGACAAGTCGAAGCGGTGCGGGTGGAGGTCGTGGAGCTTGCCCATCTCTGCAGTGAGGCAATCGACACCATGGGTAGATCAAGCAGCACGGATCTAGACCTAGATACGCCAAGGCATCAGCTCGCTGAGACCTTCAAGAATTTGTGGCTCCGGGATTCGGCCCTCCGTCTGTCCGTCGACGTGGAGCAAGCCGAGCAGGCAGAGCAGTTGAGGCTGCTGATTATGGAAGCCGTGGAGGATGTCAGCGAGCTGGTCGATATGATTTACACCGGGCGCCAGTTCAGGGCCGCACGGAGGCGTTCCCAGACGTCCATCGATGCATTGCACGAAGGCATCGTGGAGTGGACCAGGAACGCCAGGTGGTATCTGGGGACGACAAGCCAGGAGCCCTGACGCGTAGGTGCGTACGTACCACACTCACCGTGTGCCGTCCGTGGCTCGCCAGACGTCATGGGCTGGCTGGACACTCGGCGCGCCTTGGGCAAGTAACACTGCCAATGAGGCATGGGGCTCCATGCTCTTCCCCGCCGAAGACGGCGGCGCGCTGGTGGCCTGCATTGGCGTACGGCGGGCGGCGAGTAATCACCGCTTTATGAGAGAGGCTGGAGTATCGGCCAGTGACCTGCCGTCTCGCTGGCCGAGCTGGCGGGCACGGATGCACCGCCAGCCACCCTTGTTGGCTGCTACCGACCCCTGCATCTGGCACGGCTGTGGCACGACGATCTGTCAGTCCGGAAGCAACTCAGGCGAGTGCTCTGCCTTGGGCTGGTGTACCTCTCACCTGGGCTGGTGGTCCGAGAGTCGCCTGGATGCGGCGCCTCGGGGCCGCCACAGAGTTGCACTGGCTGATCCAGATACCCGGACTCACCGCAGGGAGCAGCAACGGGAAATTGTCTGCTGAAGAACCGTCGAAAGGCATTCTGCGACATCTTTAAGGAAAACTAGGTAGCCTTCCACTTCGAATCGCGTTGGTTTCTCGGATCTGTCGCCGTGCGCTATCTTGTTCCGTCTGTTCACGATTTCTTCTAGCTTGACGCTTACCTTAATTCGCGTTGCATCATCCCCACGGCTGGAAATGGCTTGATTTACATAAGTGTCCATCTGCGTCAAAATATCTTGGACGTCAAGGATGGAGAAAACGCTGTCCAGAACCTCAGGTCGGGCGCTAGTGAATTGCCGAATTAATACTCTTGCCGAAAGGATTCGTGGATTAATCGTTCGGTTCGCATCCCAGAGAGGGGCATAAGCGGAGAACAGCTTGCGGGTTTTGTGGATTCTGTCAGAACCTGTAGTCCCGAAAATCTCCTGTATCCGCTCGCGGGTGTGCAGTTCGAGCAGACCTTCCGGGATGCGGCGAGTTGGCGGCTGCGCCTCGCAAATTTCATCGATCAACTCGGTGAGGGCAGATTTTACGAATCCCTCGAAATGCGAGACTAGCATCACCATGGCAGATCTATTGACTGCGTTCACCAGGTCGCGATGCTGGGATTGAATCGTGATGCCGCCCTCGCCGAGTGGTTGTGATGGCGCTGCGGCTAGTAGCGTCTCAACCTCATTCAAGCTGTCAATGAACTCGGAGAGCGAACCGAGAGGAATGTCAGCCATGGCCTCCCGCCTATTCCGGGAGCTTGGGAAGGTCGCAGCGCACGCCGAGCTTCACCAGCCCCTTGGCGAATGCAGCGATACGCCCGTGCATGCGGGTTCGGTCGGCTGTTGCGCGACCGATGGCGGTTTGAAAGCTCTCGCGGTCCAGCAGTTCTGCTCGCAGCTCTCTGATCTCTTCTGCTTTACTTACAGCGGCGCCTCTGTCTGAGAATGCAAGCGGCAGCATAATAGAGTCGAAAAGCGCTTTGTTGAAGGCGCCAAGTTTCCCATCCTTGACCAGCCTAAAACCTTCAGCCCCGAAGATATAATAAACTGTATTGCAGGTTTCAATGAAGACGCGTACAGCGTCGATGTCCGGAGTGCCGGTGCGGTGCTTGCGCATATACGTGTTTAGCAGTTGCCTCAATGGAGGGCGGTACCCCTCCAGATCCTCATGCAGGGCAAAGAACCGCAAAGCAAGTTCTTCGTAAGCCATCCGGCTGTTTTTAAGCCCTCCGAGGATTCTGGAGAAAATTGGGTTCTCTGCCAGCTCCTTAAGGAAGGTATTCAGTTCCCCGCGATAAATGCAGTTCCTGAGTTCTTGTGCTGCCAGCATCGCCGACCCGGTGTTCAGGCGCTCAAAAACATCGAATTTAATGTCGGGGTGTGAGTCATCGGTAATAACGATGCAGCGAATTGTTCTGTTGCTGAGTCGTCGCTGCTCCTTCAGGGGGAGTTCCTCGTAATAAAGCCCTTCGAATTCGCTGACGACCGAGACGCCGCGCAGTGCAAATTTTCCGGTGAGGAAGTCTTTGATCGTCTGAATTCGCTGGAGTCCGTCAATTACCTCGTAGGATCCGTCCTCATTTTCCGCAAAGTAGCAGACGGGGACAGGGATGTTTAGCAAAAAGCTTTCAATTAGTCGACTTGCTTTTGACCTATCCCATACGTATTTCCTTTGATACTCGATACTCAAGAGGAGTCGTTCTCTCTCGATGTCATCAACCAAAGTGGAGAGCGACAAGTCGTACGGTTGGGTGACGAGCCGCCGCTCCTCCAGCGGCACCGAAAGGGGCTCTGACTGCTCTGCAGTCACGTCCTCCTCTTCTGTGTCGTCGAACAAGGGGGTCTGGTCAGACTGCTCCGCCACTGCGCCGGCTCACCTCATTGGTCGCTTGCGTCCGATGTTGATGAGAGAACTGTAGATCGCTCCAGCCTGCTCGAGTACGGGCTTGTCCAAACTTGCGGCACTGGCGCTGGTAACGAGGTTGGTGGAGCGGCTTTGGGCGGGAGCTGCCTTGGGGCGAGAGATCGGGGCCCGTACGCTGGCCCGCGGATCGGGCTGGCTCCTGGCCTGCCCGCACGTGCCCGATGTGGGCCCCGATCGTCGAGGCTCGCCCCAAGGCGGCTGCCTAAAGCCGTCGGAGCCGACCGGGCCCAGCCACGACGGTGCCCGATCAGCAACCAGGGTGCTCGCTGTTGCCGCGCGGCCGGCGGACGCCGGGCCGGAGCGGGGCGGAGACAGGAGCGCAGGCCCGGCGGGGAGCCGGGCCGCGCGCGGCGAGCGGCAGCGAGCCGCCTTGAACCCGTAGAGAAGGTTGTTACTCAGTCGGCCGGTTGGGCTGGTGTTGACGGTCTCGCTCAATGGCGTAGGCGACCGTCTCGGCACACTGAACGGCGACTTGGAGGCGGTTGAGCACGTCTCGGCGGGCGGCCTCGATGAGGTCTTGGTGCGTGGTCTGGTCGCTGCTGGTTCTGGGGATCCAGAAGCCGCGGTGGCTGTGGTCGGACACGACGTCTTGGCAGGCGCGGACGACGGCGTTCAGGGCGGCGGTGATCTCGTAGCGGTACAACTGCTCGTTCTCGGCGGTGCGGTCGTGGGTCATGGGCGGGGCCTTGGGGTGGGGCGGGCGGTGAGCAGGTAGTGCACGGCGTCGTCGAAGATCGTGTGGGTGTACAGCGCGCCGGAGGCGAGGACGGCCATCGCGCGCTCGTGCTCTTGGTCGTCGTTGAGCCAGGCCAGGACGGGCCGGGCGGCCGGTGGGTCGAGCTGGTCGCCGAGGTGGCGGGCGCGGTGCCGTAACCAGCGCAGGGCGAGCCGCGGTGAGCTGGTGGGGTGGGAGCCGAGCCAGAAGGTGCGGCCGTCGTTCGGGGGGTGGGCGATCACCTCGCACCCGTAGGAGCGGGTCAGCATGGCTGGGCTTCCCGTACGGCCGGCTGTGGTGCGGAGGCGGCGGGGAGGTGGGCGGTCACCGTGTGGCCGTGGCCGTCGTGGTGGACCTCCATGCCGATGGCGAGAGCGGTGACGATGGCCAGTCTCCGGCCGTGGGTGGCGTCGGGGTGGGTGGGCCTGTCGGTGCCGGTGGCCGGCTGCTTACCTCGTACGGCTCGGTGATGGACTCCTGCGGGCTTGGCCGTTCCGCCGTTCCGGCTGCGGGTCCTGGGCGACGACCCGTCGGGAGGTCCGGCCGGTGCCGCCGCGTCGGGGTCTGATACGCCCGACCTCGACCGGCCTGCGGGTCCGGCTGCGGCTGGTGCCGGGGCAGGAACCGGCCGACCGGGCGGCCTCGGCCGAACGGCTCCGCCACGCCTGGGGCGTGCACGCGGCGTACGTGACGGAGGTCAAGCCGGGCGTGGTCGAGTTGCGCCTGGCCGGGCCGCCCGGTCGAGCCGCGCAACGTCTACCGTTCCTTCACCCGCGTCGCCAGGAAGGCCGGCCTGCGGGTGATCCGGCTGCATGATGCCCGGCACGGCTGCGCGACGCTGCTGACCGCCGCCGGGGTGGCTCCCCGTGTGGTGACGGAGATCCTCGGCCACAGCCAGATCGGCATCACCATGGACGTCTACACGCACGTGGTGCAGGACACCCAGCGGGAGGCGAGCAGCCACATGGACCGGCTGCTCAGGAGACGTCCCGACCACGGCTGATCGCTGCCGTTGACGCCGGCGCAAAACGTGGAGCCCCGGACCGTGATCGGTTCCGGGGCTCCGTGGTGTGTCAGGCGATGGTCTCGGGGCCTCGGCGCTCGACCAGTTCGCGGGCCGCGCGAAGGGCTTCTTCCTTGAGCTGCTCCAGCGGGATGCCCTGGCCTTCGTCCCAGTCCGCCAACTGGATGGCACACATGACGACCGACCGCAGTTCCTCGGGATAGCCGAGGTCCATCGCCGCTTCGGCCCAGATCAGATCGGCGCCGGTCGCCGGGTCCAGGGAACCGTCCACGATCTGTGCGGCCAACCAGTAGGCCAAGGCCCACTTGGCAGCGGTCGGGTCCGCGGGGACGTCGAAGCCGATTCCCAGCTCTTCCGCTACGTGGTCGAACAGCTCCTGGGCATGGTGCTCCTCGCGGCGACCGAGGCCGGCCAGGAGCGGGAGCGACGGCGAGTCGACGTCGGCCAGGAGCGCGTCGAGGGCCGCTTGGATGAGACGGTCGGAGCCGACGGGTCGCCCGAGCGCGCGTGCCTGCGCGAGGGTTCTCAGCTGCTTGAGCGCCTGGTCCTTGGTGACACCTGACACGTCCCGTCCCCCGTTGACGTCAGACCTGGATGTCAAACGCCCCGGACCTCGATCGGTCCGGGGCGTTCGCGCCGGTGCCCCCGGCAGGATTCGAACCTGCGACACCCGCTTTAGGAGATCACGTAAATTGATCAAGGGCGGATGAGTGCCGGTGAGTGCCGGTAATTGCAGACGGTGGATGCCGCTCAACCCCCGAAACGCGGCTCGATGAGTGCCGACGGGTGCGGGTGGTAGTGGGTTTTGTGGACTCCATGTGGACTCCCCTCACGACACGGCTCGGAGCGTTCGACCCGTGGTCAGCGCGGTGAGCACCTCGGCCGCCACGTCCTCGCCCGCGTGCTGGTACAGCCACGTCACCTTCGACCCGCGGTCGTGCCCCATGACCGCTTGGACGTCCTTCTCCGGGACCCCCGCGTCCTTCAGCCGCGTAGCGAAGGTGTGCCGGAGGTCATGGACGCGCGGCCACCACTGCTCCCGCCCGTTCTCACCGACAACCTTCCTGGCCACGCCCGCATCCTGGATCGCCGGAATCCACGATCTCCGGAAGTTGTGCCGCGTGAGGAGACCGCCCTGCGGGCCGCGGAAGACGAGCTCCTCCTCGTGCATCCCCGAGTCGATCGCCGACTGCGTCCGCGCCGGACGCCACCGAGCCACCATCGTCTCGACCGCGGCCACAGCCTCCGGCGTCAAGGGCACGGTGCGGAAGCCTGCGGCGGTCTTCGGGGCCGGCTGCCGGAACAGCTTCCCCTCGTCGTCGCTGAGCACTTCCTTCACCTTCACGTGCTGAGCGTCCAGGTCCACATGGCACCACCGGAGCCCCGTCACCTCCCCCCACCGCATCCCGGTCTCCTCCAGGAAAACCACCAACGGCCGGTAGTAGGACGGCAGGTGCTCCCGGATCAGCGCGCACTGCTCCCGCGTCGGCGGTCGCAGCTCGTCCGGGTGGCGCTTCGGCGCCGGGGACACCTCCACCTCGAGACAGGGGTTGACGGTGATCCGCTGGTCGCGGACGGCGTCGCGCATCATGGCGCGCAGCAGCTCCAGCACCTTCTTCTGCGTGTGGTGGCCCTTCACCTCGGACGTGATCCACGTCTGCACGTCGATGTACCCGATGTCCCGCAGCTTCCACGTGGCCCACTTCGGCTCGATGTGTGCCCGCCAAGCGGACTCCTTACGGTTCCGGGTGGTGATGCGGCCCTTCCCGTCCTGCGCCGGCCACCACAAGCCCCACCACTGCGCGAGGGTGATCTCGCCGCGCTTGGGGTCGAGGTAGGTGCCGGAGCGGACCTTGCTGCGCACGTCGTCAAGGAACGCCTCAGCGTCCCGGCGGGTCGGGTAGTTCTTCGCCTTCTGCTTCCCGGACGGGTCGCGGTAGCGGGCCTGCCACGGACCGATGCAGTCCCGGCGCCGCTTCCGCTCCGGGGTCGGGTACTTCTCCAGGCACTTCGCGCAACCGCACGTCTTACTGCGGATCTGTCTCGGGTTGTTCTTGGGACGTGGAGGCATCTCTCATCACCTCTCCGAGGGGCATCGCTGGGCGGGGACCGCGAGGAGACCGAGGGTTATCGGCTCGCCGCACCAGCAGACTGCCCCCTCCTCCGGCTGGACGACTGCCAATTCGGCCAGCACCCGCCGCACCGCGCGTAGAGCGTGAGGAGGCTTCAGGTGCGCGGGGATGGTAATGGTCTCCTGCTGCGGGTCCCACGGAGCCATGACAACGGAGGCGTAGTGGACGCGGACGCACATGTGTCCCCCTGAGCATGCGTGAGCAGTGGTGCCAGTGGGGGAGGACACCGGCTGAGATCAGACCGTAGCCGGATGCAGATGAATATGCGACTACCTAGACCACACTCAGGTCGAGCATGCCGCACACACGGTGACGGAAAAGCCTGCAACGGGCACTAATCGGACGCCCGGTTGTGCTGCGCGAGCGCACGCATCTCCACGAGCTTCGCCTGCTGCTGCTCCTCGGTGAGATCCCGGAAGTAGCGCAGCAGCTCGGCCTCCTGGTCCGGGGTGAGCGGGCCCGGCGTCTTGCGGCCGGCGGCGGCGAACACGCGGTCCTCGGGCAGGTTGTAGGCGTGGGCGAGGGCGCGGAGCGTCTCGCGTTTGGGGCCGCGGCCGGTGCCGCGCAGACGGTGGACCCAGGCGTTGACGGTGGAAGGGGCAGCACCGATTCGACGGGCGATGTCGCTGTCGGTGTCGCCCGTGGCGCCCTTGATCCATTGGATGAGCTGGGCAAGGTCGATGCCGTCTGGGGGGGTTTCCACGGGGCTAAGGATGCCCTTAGCTTCTACTTTTCACAAGTGAAAGTAGAAACGGTGGCGCGTTCGCACCACACGGTGACCAGAACGCTACTCAATGCATATGCCAATCCCCGTCGCCACCCACCCACACCCGTCCACACGCTTGCACACCTGCCACTCACACTGTAGAACTGTGGCAACGGCAGCCGACCGGCCGCCGGGACCCGCATGGCACGAGGTACCCCATGTCCAACCTGCTCCGCAGATCCAACGGCCAGCCCATACGAGACGCCATGAAGCGGCGCGGCATGAGCGGCCCGGACCTCGCGGAGGCCACCAAGCGGGTCGACGCCACCGGCCGCGGCATCAGCCCGGCCGCCGTCGGCAAAGTCGCCGGCCAAGGCAAGACCTCGTCGGACTCCTGCCGCCTCCGCACGGCATGGCTGATCGCCGAGGCCCTGGACGAACCCCTCCAACGGCTCTTTGCCATGCCTGAGGTTTCTACTGACACAGTGGAAAGGTGTAAACCCCATGACGACGATGACGCTCGCCGACCGTGAGGCGGCGCTCCCCCCGGGCGTCACGCCCCTGCTGACCAAGCAGCAGCTCGCCACCTACTACGGCGTGTCCGCGTGGACGGTCGACAAGTGGGTGCGGGACGGCTGCCCGACCGAGCCGATCCCGTTCTCCCGCGGCAAGCGGTTCGACCTGGAGCGCGTGAAGGCGTGGGTGGCGGAGCAGGCCGCGAAGCCGGCCGCCTGACCTACCCCCTGAAACGAGGTCGGGGCCGCCACCGGATTCCCCCCGGCGCGACCCCTGAGGCCTCACCCCAACCAATCCACAGAAAGAGAGGTAAGGCCGTGAGTTCACAGCCTATCCCGATCCCGCAGTTGGCCCCGGCGACGGCGCTGGTGCAGCTCCTGAGCGAGTTCCCCGAGCTGCCGCGCGCGAGGGCGTGGCACGTCGAGGACAACGAGCTGGTCGGCTACCTGCACGCGAACACCGTGGAGGAGTACGCCGCGCTGGACGCCTACGAAGCGGTGCTGGGCGGTGCTGTCTCCCGGATGGACTTCGAGTCGTTGGACGGCCCGCACCGGTCGGTGATGCTGGTGTCGTCGTGGCGGGACGTGCGGGTCTGCGTTCGGCTGCTGGTACCGGCGGCGGTGGACGACAAGGCGCAGGCTGCCGCGGCTGGTGAGCAGGTGGTCGCATGAGCGCCCTCACCGGACACGTCCGCTACGCCTTCAACCCCCGCCAGGGGGCCAGCTCCAACGGCGGCTACCACATCGTCCTCGACCAGCCGCTGAGCGCCGGGCGGTTGAGCCGCGAGGCCGGGGACGCCCTGTGCAAGCGCGCCGCCGCCTTCTGGGGGCTGGAGCGCGGGAACCCCGACCAGCAGCCCACGTGCACCTCGTGCTTGAAGCGGGCGGAGCGCTACGGCGTCACCGTTTCCCCCAAGGGGGTGGCCGCATGAGCGCCCGGGAGCCGCTGACGCCGGAGCGCGAGGCCGAGCACCGGGAGACTCTGGCCGCATTGGACTCGACGCATGCTGAGGTGCGCACGGTCGCGGTGGAGGCGCTGGCCGAGGTCGAGCGGCTGCGGGCCGAGCTGGACGAGATGGGCGCCCACCTCAGGCAGGCAGCCGGTCAGCTCGCCACCACCCAGGCCGAGCTGAAGAAGGCGCGGGACCGTGTCGCCGAGCTGGAGCAGCAGACCACCACCGAGGCGCCCGGCGACTTCACGGCCCGCGATCTGGTCGTAGCTCTGCGGGGGGCTGGCGCCGAGCGGGACGCGGTGGAGGCCGCCGCACGTGAGCGGCTCCGCGCCGAGGTGCTGAACGAGGCCGCGTCCGTGGCCAAGGGGTTCGCGGACCGGTTCCCGGACTTCGACGCCATGAAGGCCGCCGGGATCATCGGCCCGCATACGGCAAGCCGTGCGATCCATGACGAGCTGCGCCGCATGGCCGACGCCGCCGGGCGGGACGAGATGGCCGCCAGCCTCGCCCGCGACGGATTCGGCCCGGACGAGATCAACGCCATGCAGCACCGCCCCACCGAGTCGGTCCCCGTTCGCTGGGCCGGCGCCGTCACCTTCCCCGACAACAGGGACGACGGCGAGACGGTCGTCTGCTGCACCACCGACACCGGCCGCCGCGTCGCACTGCGTCTCAACGACGAGCACCGCGAGGCGCTGGGGCTGGCGCTCCTGCTGCCCGACGGTGACGGGGAGTTGGTGGAGCGGGACGCGCACCGCGCCGAGGTGCTGCGGGAGGCCGCCGACGAGATCGAGGCCGACTACCCGCCCGAGAGCGGCTACGACCGGGGCCGCGCCTGGGCCGTCGCCGAGCTGCGCCGCATGGCCACCGAGGCGGGTGGCGCCCGGTGACCGCGCTCCTCCTCGCTCTCCTCGGCACCGCCGGCCCCACCGCCCTCGCCGCAGGGCTCCTCGCCGAGCACCTGGCCCCACCGACCGGGCCGGCCCGCACCGCACCCGCACTCGACACCTGCGCCTGCTGCCCCCGCCCGGTACCCCGCGGCACCACCTACTGCGGCTGGCTCTGCCGCAACGAAGACGACCGACACGACCGCTTCGACTACCCGGGGGACGACGACTGATGTACGACCACGACTGGGCCGACGAGCCCCACGACGACCAGCCCGACGACGGCTACGCGCAGGCCCTCGCCGAAGACGGCTACAGCCCCGCCCAGCAGCGGCGGATCGTGCAGCGGGGTGAGGCCGCGTGAGCGCCACCTTCGGTCACGAGCCGGTCAGCTTCGGCGGCTCCCTCGTCTGCGCCCGCTGCAAGCAGACCGCCGCCCAGACCTGGATCGACGAGTACGACAACCCGCGCCGCCGCACCTGGTCCGAGCCCGTCCCGTGGCCCTGCACCAGCGCCATCGTCCTCGGCCTCGTCCCCCGCCCGCCCCACACCACCGGAGACACCATGCCCAACTACCTCGCCGCCGCGGTCGCCGCCTTCCAGCGCGCCAACCTCACCCCCACCGAGTGGGAGGACACCGAGGACGGCGGACACCTCACCTGGAACACCGCCCACCCCGCCCTCGACACCTGGAGCTCCTGGCCCGCGGGCGCGTCCCTCACCTGGGGCGAGGAGGGCTGGCACCTGGTGGACCTCGACGGGCACAACGCCATGCCGCTGCGGGCCGACGTTTGGGTGGACCCCGAGGCCCTGGCCCGGCTCGTGGAGCCGGCGCTGAGGGACGGCGAGGAGCCCGCGGACGGCTGGGGCCTGCCGCGGTGGGAGCACGCGCCGTCGGGCGGTGGGGCCGCGTGACGACCGCACCCGAGCGCGCCGGGGCCACCACGGCCCCGGTGCCTGAGCCGCCCAACGGCAACTGCCCGAAGTGCAGCCAGAAGTTCGAGTACTGCCGCTGCGCCCCGAAGGGCGGTCGCTTCTGATGGCCAACCTCCCGAGCTGGGTTTCCTCCGGGCCACCCATCACCGACCAGCAGCGCCGCGACGCCGAGCGCTACATCCGCCGGCGCATCACCGACGAACCCGACCGCATCACCGTCCTGGCCGCCCTCGGCCTCACCCACGACAACGAGCAGAAAGGAGGTGCCCCCTCGTGATAGCCACCGGAAACGACGCCATCAGCGAGGCCATCGCCGCCCGCGTCGGCGACCTCATCACCAACACCGCGGCCAACAGCCCTCGCTCGCAGCAGAAGCGCATCGGCCCGTCCGAGGTCGGCGACCCGTGCGAGCGGAAGCTCACGTACAAGATGTACGACTGGCCTACCGTCAACGACGGAGACCCCATCGCCTCCGTCCTCGGCATCGGCTTCCACGCCTGGATGGAAGAGGCGTTCACCGCGAAGCAGGCGGTCCTCCCGGATGGAACCCCCCGCTACAAGATCGAACAGCGGGTGGTCGTCCGCGAAGGGGCCACCGAAGACGCCACCCTCGCCGGGTCGTCCGACCTGTACGACCGAGCCACCGGGACCGTCTACGACTGGAAACTCACCGGCACCAGCTCGCTGGACCGCTACCGGCGCCAGGGCCCCGGAGACCAGTACCGCATCCAAGCCCACCTGTACGGGCTCGGGCAGGAGAACGCCGGCGAGCACCCGCAGCGCGTCGCCATCGTCTTCGTCGCCCGCTACCACGAACTCCGCATCCACGTGTGGTCCGAGCCCTACAACCGGGCCGTCGCCGAAGCGGCCATCGCCCGGCTCGACCGCATCCGCCAGCAGCTCTTCGACCTCGACCCCGAGGCGCACCCCGAGCGCTGGTCCCTGATCCCCACGAGCGAAGCCGCGAAGTGCCGCTTTTGCCCGTGGCTTCTCCCCGGGTCGACGGACCTGTCCGTCGGCTGCCCCGGGGCCGACACCACCGCCCAGAGCACCCAGCTCGAAGCACTCATCGCATAACAGAAAGAGGCAGATCAGCATGACGTTCCCGCAGCAGCACCAGATGCCCTCCGCCGACGAGTTCCTCATGGGCGGCGGTGTCCCCTCCGCGAAGTTCCCCACCATCGGCACCACCGTCGCCGGCCGCATCACCGAGCGGCCCACCGTCGAGCAGCAGCGCGACTACACCACCGGTGAGCTGAAGTTCTGGGACGACGGCAAGCCGCAGATGCAGCTCGTCGTCACCGTCCAGACCGACCAGCGCGACCCCTCCGTCGAGGACGACGACGGCACGCGGCGTCTGTACATCAAGGGCCAGATGAAGACCGCGGTCGCCCAGGCGGTCCGCGCCGCCGGGGCCCGCGGCCTGGAGGTCGGCGGCATCCTCTCCGTCACCTACGCCCGCGACGGGGAGCGGAAGAACCCCCGCTTCAACGCGCCGAAGAACTTCACCGCCGTCTACACCCCGGCCGCGCAGGCCGAGCTCCATGCCCCGGAGCCGGGGGCGCAGCCGCAGGGACAGCCGGTGGCGGCGCAGCAGGCCGCCCCGATGGCCCAGCAGCCCGGCCAGGGGCTGACCCCGCAGCAGTACGCGCAGGCCCAGCAGAACCCCGCCACCGCGGCGCTGCTGGCCCAGCAGCAGGCCGCGGCGCAGGGCAACGTGCCCCAGTTCTGACCCGCTAGTGAGCACCGCCTGCCGCGGGGAGACCACCACACCTCCCCGCGGCAGGCCAGCCAAGCAGAAAGCAGAGAAGCAGATGGCCAACCAGCAGCCCACCGAGCGCCTCGTGATCGCCCTCCACCGCAACCTCGGCGGCGCCCTCCAACTCCAGCTCGCCCAGCTCGACGCCGATGGCAACGGCCACGGCTACCGCCTCCACGGGCCGAAGTACCTCGCCAACAGCACCACCGTGTTCGAGCGCGACCTCACCAAGCGGGACGCCCAGGAGATCCGCCAGATGCTCGACGCCGTGTTCCCGCCGACCGACACGCCCGACGACGCCTGACCAACCCAGCCAGCCCACCCGGTAGCCAGGCCGGCGCCCGCGGTTCGACGCCGCGGGTGGGCACTCCCCCCAACTTCTACGCAGCACCGTCCAGCACCACAAGGAGACCAGTTGAGCGCCACACCGCCACCGGACATGCTCGCCGCGGCCCTCACGCTGCACACCGCCGGGTGCTCCGTCGTCTCCGTCCGCGCCGACGGAACCAAGCAACCCCGCGGCGCCTGGAAGCACTACCAGCAGCGCCGCGCCGACGAGGCCACCCTCCGCCGCTGGTTCGAAGGCGGCCACCCCGGGATCGGTGTCGTCACCGGGGCCGTCTCCGGGAACCTGGAGATGCTCGAACTCGAAGGATTGGCGGTGCAGGAGGGCATCCTCGCCCAGCTCGCCGAGATCATCGACGCATCCGGGCTCGCCGACCTCTGGCAGCGCATCGCCACCGGATGGCTCGAACGCTCCCCCTCCGGCGGCCTCCACTTCCACTACCGCGTCGAAGGCGCCCCCGTCCCTGGCAACACCAAGCTCGCCGCACGCCTCGCCCGCGAGGACGAACTCACCGAGGACGAGCGGGACCTCCTCCAACGCCACCCCGGGAAGAGGATCACCCGGGGCTGGATTGAGACCCGCGGCGAAGGCGGCTTCGTCGTCACCGCGCCCTCGCACGGCACCGTCCACGCAAGCGGCCGCCCCTACGAGCTGCTGGCCGGCGGGCCCACGACGTGCCCCACCATCACCGCCGAAGAACACCGCGCCCTCCACGCCGTCTGCCGCATGGTCGATGCCGTCCCGGTGGAGGAGCCTGCCCAGGCCAGCCAGCCCAGCGCGAAGCTTGAGCCGCTGGACGAGGCCAACGCGTGGCTCCTCGGTGGCGAAGGCGGCACCAGCGAAGCGGGTCTCTCCCCGGGAGACGACTTCGAGCAGCGCACCGAGTGGCCGGACATCCTCGTCCCCCACGGGTGGACGAGCCTCTTCCAGCGCGGCAGCACCGTCTACTGGCGCCGCCCCGGGAAGACCACCCCGGGCGTCTCCGCGACCACTGGCCGCGCCGCCGACCGCGACCGGCTGTTCGTGTTCTCCTCCTCCACCGAGTTCGAGACAGAAACCCCGTACACCAAATTCGGTGCCTACGCGCTCCTCAACCACGGCGGAGACCACTCGGCCGCCGCGCGGGAACTGCGCCGCCTCGGCTACGGCCAACCCGCACCCGAACCCGTCCGCCACCTCCGCCCCGTCCCCAACACCCCGGCCCCCGTCGACGGGACCGCCGCACTCAACGTCCACGAACACCCGATGGCCTCGCGCCCTGACCCCGGGCCACAGACGTACTCCCGCACCGACGACGGGAACGCCCTGCGCCTGGTGGACGCCCACGAACACGAGATCCGGTTCGTACCCCAGCGCGGACGCTGGCTCATCTGGGACGGACACCGGTGGGCCTGGGACGAAGCCGGGCAGGTCCGCGAACTCGCCCGCGACATAGCCCGCGCCCTCCCCGAAGGCGAAGGCGAGAAACAGCACAAGATGCGGTCCCTGTCCGCCAAAGGCCTGTCCTCCATGGTCACCGTCGCCCAGACCGACCGCCGCATCGTCGCCCCCTACCAGAAGCTCGACACCCGCCGGCTCGCCCTCAACACCCCCGGCGGCATCGTCGACCTCACCACCGGAGAACTCGCCGACCCCGACCCCGGGCAGATGCACACCCGCTCCACCACCGTCGCCCCAGACCCGCAGATGCCCACCCCGCGGTGGCAGCGCTTCCTCAACGACACCTTCGGCGAGGCCACCGACGTCGCCGCGTTCGTTCAGCGCCTCGCCGGATACTCCGCCTCCGGCGACACCCGCTTCCACATCCTCCCGTTCCTCCACGGGCCCGGAGGCAACGGCAAGTCCGTGTTCCTCGACGTACTCCGCGCCGTCCTCGGCGACTACGCCGCGACCGCGCCGAACGCGTTCCTCATGGCCGGGCAGCAACAACACGAAACCGAAGTCGCCCGCCTCCACGGACTCCGCCTCGTCGTCGCCTCCGAGGTCAACCAAGACGCCCGCTTCGACGAAGCCAAAGTCAAGCTCCTCACAGGAGGCGACGCTCTGACCGCGCGGTTCATGAGGCAGGACCACTTCACGTTCGAGCCCACCCACCACCTGTGGCTGATGGGCAACCACCTCCCCGCGGTCAAGGCCGGCGGCGAATCCTTCTGGCGGCGCCTGCGCCTCATCCCCTTCACCCGCACCGTCCCCCCCGAGCGCAAGGTCGAAGGACTCGCCCAGATCCTCGCCAAAGAGGAAGGCCCCGGCATCCTCGCGTGGATCGTCGCCGGTGCCGTCACCGCGTTCCGCGAGGGGCTGAAAGAACCCGCGTCGGTCATGGCCATCACCGAGGGCTACGCCGAAGAAGAAGACTCCCTCGCTCGATTCATCGCTGACTGCTGCCACCTCGGAGGCGGCCGCCAGGTCACCACCAACACCGCCCGCCTCCGCGCCGCCTACGACGACTGGTGCCGCGCCGAAGGCGAGACCCCCCTCAAGCCCCAGGTGTTCGGCCGGGAGCTTCGCACCCGGTTCGGCATCGACCAGACCCGCTCCAACGGGCGCCGCTTCTACGTCGGGATCGCCCTCCTCGAACGGTCACTCCCCGACGGGGACGAGGACGAGCCGAAGGGAGGCCGGTGGGCCGATCAGTGACCGATCCACCCCCACAGTGACCGACCAGTGACCGACAACAGTGACCGAAATTCGGGCCGTTACCCCAGCTCAGGAGGTGTGCAGTGACCGCAGTGACCGAACTTCCCGCGATGCACGACATTCGCGCGCACGCGCGCACGCGCACGGGATGCCCCCAACCTGAAAAACCCTCGGATCGGTCACTGCTGTCACTGCGGGCACTGCCCCACCCCAGGGGTGTCCAGTGACCGGCAGTCAGCAACCCCCGCTATGGCTCGAAGAGAAGATCCAAGCCACCAGCGACCACGCAACCCCAGACGTCTGCCGACGCTGCGGCGCCCCCGTCCTTCGCGCCCGCATCGGACGCGTCGCCGCCATCGACGCCACCACCGACGCCACCCCGATCTCCCTCACCGAGGAGATCCAAGCCCGACTGGCGGGACTGCTCACCTGGCGACTCATCCCCGGGTCCACCGTCACCCCGGCACGCATCACCGACCGGCACCCCACCGTCATCCCCCACCACGCCTACCCGGTGCTCCGCGAACACCGCTGTCCCGAAAGCGAGCCCACACAATGACCATGGCACCGCCCACCCTGCGCACCTTCACCCTGGCTCTACCGGCTGGGCTGAGGCTCCTCAACGCGAACCAGCGCGTCCACCACAGGGTCCGCGCCGAACTCACCGCCGCCATCCGCGGCGCCGCCATGGCCGCCTGCTCGGAAAACGAGCACATGCGAGCAGCGCTCGCCACGGCCAACCCGGCTCCCGTCATGCAACGCGCCTACATCCTCGGCATCCTCCACCCGGGGAGCAGGCGGCGGATCGATCCGGCGAACTTCTACCCCTCCTTCAAAGCCGCCGTGGACGGACTCGTGGACGCCGGAGTCCTGGAAGACGACGACCACACCCGCGTCGTCGGCCCCGACATGCGCCTCGGCCCCATCGCCAAAGGCGGCCGCCTCACCCTCGTCGTGCAAGAGATCACCCCAGAGCAGCACGCCGCGTTCCAGTGGCAAGGAGCTGCCCTGTGACCGGCACCCCGTGGCTGGGCGGCCTCCACATCCGCCCCAACACCACCGACTACCTGTGCGCCGCCTGCCTCCACCACGAACGACACACCGGAAGCGACGCCGCGGCCCGCGCAGCCGAGGCCCGCATCAAGCACCGCACCGAATGCCCCCACACCACCACCGCCCGTACCGCATGAGGAGACCACCGCCATGCCCACCCTCGAACAACTCCTCGCCGAAACCATCCCCGACGGAACCTTCGGCGGCGCACGCCCCCGACCCCCGCAGCCCCGCCCCTCGACTCCCCGCGGGCACTGCACCGCCTGCGACAAGCCCTACGCCCTCACCACCGAGGGCCTCGTACGGCACCACGACAGGCCGCGAGGAACCCCCTGCCCCGGTTCCCGCCGCTTGCCTTCCCGGCCCGCGTACACGCCGCCCTCATCCGGTTCCACCGACACACGCGCATAGGAGCACCCCACCGTGATCCGCGAGACCCGCTTCCTCATCTCCCACCGCCCCTACGCCATCGACCTCACCAGCCTCCGCACCGACGGAGGCCACTGGGCCGAGATCAACGCCGTCTGGTACCGGCGCCGGAGCGGCATCACCGTCGCCTGCACCGGCCGCCTCCAAGACCTCCAGGACCCGTTGCCGAAGGACGCCGCGGAGTTCCTCGCCCGGTACGAAGACGGCCGGTATGGCGGCAAGTGCGAGGGCCGGTGGGACGGCGAACGCTACTGGGGCGCTCAGGAGCCTGACGTGGCCGCCAAGCACCTGGAGCTGCTGCGGCCGATGCTCGCCAACTACCCGGCTATCCCTGCCGGTTACGACGGCTGGTGGAGGTTCTGATGACCGGCCCGCTCACCGACCGCGAGCTCGCCGTCATCGCTCACGCCGCCCAAGGCCACAGCTACCGCCGGATCGGCCGGACCCTCCACACCACCGAAGGCACCGTCAGCGACGTCGCCCGGCGCGCCTTCCGGAAGCTCGGTGCGGCGAACATGGCCCACGCCGTCCATCTGGCCCACGAGCGGGGGCTGATAGCCCTGTACGCGGAGCGGGAACGCGCCGAACGCGCGGAGGCCGCAGTCGAGCGTGTCCGGGCTCTCCACCAGCCCCTGACCCGCGCTGGCACCACCTGCTGCGCCCACTGCTCCGGCTGGGACGGACGCTTCCGGTGCCATGGCGTCGTCACCCCTTGGCCTTGCCCCACCCTCGCCGCCCTCGACGGCCCGGACGGGGGCGCGTGATGCCCGCCCGCCGCGGCGTGTGCCCCAAGTGCGGTCGGCGTATCGCCCTCACCACGCACGGGCGCCTGTGGGCCCACGGGAGGCCCCTGTGCGCCGGTGCCGGTACCGCGCCAGCCCGGCCCCAGCGCACCGGCTACATCCCGGAACTGTCGCTCGGCCGCCGGTTCTGGCACGGGCGCCGCATCCGCACCGTGCACGTCGCCGGGGGCCTCCTGTGACCGCCGTGTTAGCCGCCCTGGTTGAGCTCGCGGCGGCCGTCACGATCGCCGCCGCCGTCGTCGTCTGCACGTACATGCCCGCCGTCGCACCCCGACCCCGCAGGAAGGACCCGAATCGATGACCGACCGCCCCGCCCGCCAGTGCGGCCCCGAGTGCTCCGAGGGCCACCTGTACGCCTACCGGTGCGCGCTCAAGCCCCCGCCCGTCAGCCCGTGGAAGATCCTCGGTGTCGGAGCCGAGCCGGAGCCCGCCGTCCCGGCCACGGCCGACGACGACCGCCACCGTGCCGAGGAGCAGCGCGCCGACCACAACAACCTCGTCGCCTCGATGCGCACCTTCCGCGTCAACGCCAACCGGTACCGGGCCGCGTGGCACAACGCCCGCAACCGCGCCCGCGATGAGCGCGCCGCCCGAGCTGCGGTTGCGCTGCGGCTGGGACAGGCTGCCGACGCCTCCGCACAGCGCGCCGAGAAGGCCGAGACCGAAGTGAAATGGCTCGCTCCCGCCTTGGCCGACGCCTATGCCGCCCTCGACCGCGTCCGCGCCCTCCACCGCGAGGAAGACGGCATCTGCCTGGAGTGCACCACCGACCTCGCCGTCCGCTGGCCTTGCCCCACGATCCGCGCCCTCGACCCGCAGTAGCCACCCCTGCCCGGCCGTCCCCCACCGGCCGGACCCCAGCACAGGAGCACCATGAACGCCACCCCGCACCAGCACCTCGCCACCGTCATCAACCAGTGGCACCTGCTGGACGACATGCTCGACACCCACGTCCACGCCCCATGGCCCCCCTCCGGCCGCCTCACGGACTACCTCACCGCCCTCGCCGAGACCGCCCGGCCCCTCGGCACCGTCCGCGAACTCGAAGTCCCGTCGGGGCAACCACCCTTGGACCTGGACGTCATCGACACCGCCCGCACCGTCACCCTCGCCCTCGTCAGCACCGCCGACCACATCGCCGCCCAAGTCCAGCGCGCGCCCCTCAGCGTGGACATGGGCCGCGGCTGGACCGACAGCATCCACCGGCAAGCCGCGCTCCTCGCCACCCAGGACGCCGCCGACCGCAGGCGGTGGGACTTCACCCCCGCAGCGCCCACCCGCACCGCCGTGTACGCGGCCGTGTGGCTCCAGCAACGCCTTGCCGAGCCGCAGGACCCCGACGCCCCGTTCCGGCCCCTCACCAGCCAGCAGCGCGAGCGGATAGCCAAAGTCGCAGCCGAGGCCGCCCGCCGCATCGAGCACGTCCTCGTCACCGCCCGCCGCCGCGAGACGCTGCCGCACCCCTGCCCCCACTGCCGAGGCCGGCTCGTCGTCGAAGGCGGCGACGGGCGCGACCCCGCCGTCCAGTGCACCGCGTGCGGCTGGACACGCACCACCGAAGGAGCCGTCGCATGACCGAACTCGTCACCTGGTGCCGCATCTTCCGCACCGGACCCGTCTGCCCGCTGCCGTGCGACGACTGCCGCCGCACCAGCCGCGTCAACGCCCTCGTGGCGCAGGCTGGCGGGCCGGCCGTCACCCTCGCCGACGCACACACCGAACACGGCATCACCCAGCACGAACAACCCGACGAAGCCTGACCCCTGGCAGCACGGAGCCCCCGCCCAGGGATGGGCGGGGGCTCACGCAGGCCTACGGCTACTCGCCGCGGCGGGCGAGCATCCGCGCCTTGCGCTGCTCATCGGTAGGGGCGGCCCACTGGTGCCAGCCGACGGAGGACTTCCAGCGCTGCATGTGCTCGCGCTCCTCCACACCGCACCAGCGGCAGCCGGACGGTTCCGCGCTGGGGTTGTCGATCGGCTCCCACCCGTGGAAGTCGGGGGTGGTGTAGGAGCCGAGGCCCTCCACGACGCCGTTCGGGGAGAGGCCGCGCCGCCAGCCGAAGGCCACGCCCAACGTTTCGGAGTGGTACTCGAACGGTTCGGGTGCGGTGCCGACGTAGGCGACGAGGAACACGCCCTCGTCGGGGTGCTGGTAGAGGCGTCCAGCCTCAAAGAAGTCGCTCATGCGTTGTCCTCCGGCTTTCTTGTGGGCTTCCGTCTCTTGGGGCTGACCGTCTCGCCCGCGATGATCTGCCGGACGCGCCCGAAGCTGATACCGAGCATGTCGCCGATCTCCTTGTACGTCAGCCCGTTACCGCTGTCGTACAGCTCAGCGATCGCCTGCTGCCGCATCTCCCGGACCTTCGCGTGCGTGGACGGCCATTGGTCGAGCAGCTCTGTGAGGCGTCGCGCTCTCTCCTCCGCGTCGCCGGTGCTCCCGAGCGCGTCGATGGAGTCCAGCACCCGCCGCACCTCCTCGTCCGTCACGCCCACTCCCTTCCTGCCGGGAGCGTGGCCTACCCAACCTGTCTCGTTGTAGGGTACCCTGCAATTCGGGCATTGGCCACGCTGCCGGTGCCTTGATCCACCAACAGAACGGCCCCGGGGGAGCTGCAACTCCACCCGGGGCCAGCCATCCACCTGACTCGACCAGGAGATGACCTGCCGTGAAGCGTACCTACCCCAACCAGGCCGACGAAGGGCTGCGGCGCGTCCTGCTCGCCGACGCCGTCAACGCCGACCTGCTGCACCACCTCCTCACCATCGGCGCCGAAGACCTCCGCAACCACCAGCCGTCCCGCGAGTTCAACGAGGGCGACCGCATCGTCCTCGCCCACTACCTCGCCGACGGCGACCGGGGGCAGGAGCGGCAGCTCCTCGCCCACATGCCGCAGCTCGACCGGGTCACGACTCGCGGCGAGTACTCGCTGATCCTCGCCGACGCCGCCCGGGAGCTGTGACCGCCATGGCCGAACAGGACCTGCGCGACTACGGCACCCCCGAGGAGCGCGCCGAGCGGCAGGCCGCCGCTCGCGGACAGCTCGCCGACGCCCGCCGCAACGGCAACCAGCAGGCCGGCACCCCCGGACGGAGGCCCACCCGATGAGCCTCGCCACCGAGATCGCCCAACTGGCCGCCGCCGCCGCGTGGGCCGCGCTCGCAGTCCTTCTCCTCGTGATCGTCGCGACCGCCTGCGTCCACGACCACCACGACCCCGACGACTGCCGGCGCTGCGACGCCCTCGACCGGCTCCGCCGCCGCATCCGCGGCTACTGATCCCACCCAGCCGGCCGGGTCGCGGGAGGCACCAACCCCGCGGCCCGGCCCCCACGCTCGCCTGGAGCCCCACGTGAAGACCCGCACCGTCCAGCGCACCCGGCTCGTCCCCCACACCATCGACGGCAAGACGGAGATGGTCCTCGAACGCTACGAGGAGCAAGTCCCCGTCCCCCCGCGCGACTGGGACCGCACCATCCTCGCCGCCGTCACCGCCGCCGCCGGCCTCCTCCTCGTCATCTGCATCGGCTGGACCACCGCGTCCGTCGGCGGCCTCCTCGACCGCGTCGTCCACCCCGTCCCGGCCTACGGCGCGGCGCTGGCGTTCGACCTCGCGTGGATGATGTGCATGGCGCTGGAGTGGCTCGCCCGCTACGACACCCGCCGCGCCGCCCTCCCGAGGAAGGCCGGCCACGCCGCCCTCCTGATGGCCATGGTCGCCGTCGCCGTCCACGGGCACCTGGAGGGAGCGCTCGTCGTCGGCCTCATCGGCGCCACCGTCTCCGCCATCGTCAAGGGCATCTGGACCGTCGTCCTCCGCCACCACGCCAAGCCCTTGGACGACAAGACGCAGCAGTGGGTGGACCGGCAGCGCGCCGACGCCGGTGGGCAGCTCGCCATGGTCGCCGTCCGCCGGGAACTGGCCCGCGCCCGCGCGCTGGTGGCCGCTGAGGAGGCCGCTCTCCGGACCGCTCCGGACACGGTTCCGGACCGTCCGGACACCGATCCGGAGCAGCCCACGGACCGTCCGGAGACTCCGGAGCCCGTCCCTGCGCTCACCACCGCCGGGCCGATGACCGTGCGGGACGCGGTCCGGAACGCCGCGGACTCCGGCATCACCGACCCGGACGCGGTCCTCCGCTACGTCCGGACCGTGGCGGACGCCAACGCCAAGGAGGAGACCGTCACCCGGTACCTCCGCGCCTTCCGCCGGAGCGCCTGATGGCCGACAAGACCCCGCCCTCTGACGACTGGTGGACCGCCCTCTACGGCGACGACCACCAGCCCGAGCCGGAGAAGACACCCGGCCCCTACGAGCGGATCACCCACTACGTCATCCACGAACGCCACACCGACCCCGAGGAGCGGAAGAACCGCAAGGCCGCCCAGCTCGCCTTCAACGGCGCCGCCGCCGGCCTCGGCTGGGCCACCGGCTACGTCCCCGCCCTCACCGACGTCCTCCACGACGTCGGCGAGATCGGCACCGGCGGCGCCATCGTCATCGGCACCGGCTTCGTCATCGTCGCCACCATCGCCGACCGCTACGGCCGCCATGCCGCCCGGCTCCTCCCCGAACCCGTGCAGCCCGTCGTGCGGTTCCTCGCCCGCGTCCCCCTCGCCGGCGCGGTCCTCGCCCTCTGCCTGTTCTCACCCGGCTACTGGAGCGCCCCGTGAACGCCCTGACCCTCCTCGCCGCACCCGCCGACGGGCCCATGCTCGGCTCCATCGGCGCAGGCGGCACCGCCCTCGTCCTCGCCGCGATCCTGTTCTTCGGCATCCGCAAGGGCGGCAAACGGAAGCTGCCCCCCAACGGGGCCCTCGTCGTCGCGTTCGCCGCGGCCATCTTCACCGTCGTCGCGGGCGGCATCTGGGCCTACCCCTCGCAGGTCGTCAGCAACATCCTCGCCGGGATCACCGGCGGCAGCAGCGCCCTCGGGGACATCGGCCCCGGGGCCATCGCGATCGTCATCACCGTCGCCGTCTGGTACACGGACTTCAGCGCGAAGTGGTGCGCGGTCTGGGGCTTCGTCGCCGCCGTGGTGTACGGCGCGGCGGGCGGGATCTGGGCCATGCCCATCGAGATCATCCGCACCGCGTTCGCCTCCATGGGGCTGTGATGAGCGCCCTACAGAAGGCCGCTGAGCGGCTGTGCCGCGGCTCCCTCGTCCTCGTCCGCAGGCCGGGGGAGTGGGTCATGGCAGAGAAGGACTGGGAGGACCGCGGCTGGCGCGCGTTCGGCGTGCTTGGCGGTGGCCTGTGGGCCGGGTCGGCGGTCTACACCGAGCGTGGCCTGATGTGGGTGGCCGCGGGGTCGGTGGTGGGGCTGGCGTGGGTTGCTGGCCGGTCGCCGAAGGATGAGGAGCCCGGCGAGGAGCAGGGGGAGGAGGAGCCGGCGGGTCCGGGCTTGGGTGAGCTGGTGGCCGCGATGCACGAGCTGGCCGACCCGCACGTCCACCTGTCCGCCCTCGCCCGCGCGCTGGGGGTGGACAACGCCCGCGTGCGGGAGCTGCTGAAGGAAGCGGGGGTGCCGACCAAGGCCGTCCGTATGAGCGGGAGTGTCTCCACGGGCGTGGATGCGGCCCACTTCCCGCCCCTCCCCTCCCCCTCTCCCGACGCCCCTGAGAGCGATGTTGTTGCAGGTCAGGCCAGCAACAACAACAGCAACAACGCTCCGAGAGTGGTCCGCGAGCAGGGGATGACGATCATCTACGAGCCGTCCGAGACCGCCGCCCGCCGGGGGGAGGTGGCCCGCTGATGGAGTACTGCAAGCTGTGCGGCTGGTGGACGAAGCCCCACTGCGGACACTGACACGAGAGGATGAACCCATGTATGGGGGCAAGAACCACGACGGCGAGCACTACTGGCTCCGAGACGGAGACGACTGGGGCTGGGAGAAGTGCGGCCACCCGGGCTGCGACACGCGGCGGCACCGGCCGCTCCGCAGTGGGGGTGCGGGCGACCAGTCGGCGACGCGCTGCCCGAAGACGCAGGACGGCGAGCACCAGTGGCAGCCGCTGTCCTTCGTCTTCGAGACGCAGTTGCTGGACGGCTCTGGCCGGGTGCAGGTCCGGCAGCCTGATATCGACAAGGGGCGGGTGTACGCCGTGTGCATGCCGTGCCGCTCGCACACGTACATCGAGACGGCGTGGGTCGGCTACTACCTCGGCTACCCGTTCATGGAGGAGGAGCAGGAGCGGTACGGCTCTGAACCGGGAGACGAGACGAACTGAGCGCCGCCTGCCACACTGGAACGGGTGCCGCCCAGCATCCCACCCATGAGGCCCCGCCGGTCACCCCCCGACGGCGGGGCCTCACTACACCCGTAGTTGCATCCGGGCGGGACATCCCCCATCATGGGGGCACCTGCGGCATGCCCAGACACAAGCTTCCGGCCCCCGACCCACCTGGGCGGGGGCCGACCCCATGTCACCATCCGGCAACAGCTCCCGCGCGCACGCCCGCCCGGGCGCACCATGGCCGGATGCGCACACGACACACCGCCGCCATCGCGGCCACCATGCTCCTCGCCCTCACCACCGCGTGCACCGGCAGCGACGACACCGCCGACACCAAAACCGAGCCCGCCAAGGTCCCGCCGTACGAGATCGTCCAGCAAGACGACTCCGGGAACCAACGCGAGATCGTCGTGGAAGTCGACTCCACCAAGGGCCTGAAGACCATCTTCGAGGACGTCGCCAAGGACCTCACCGAGGAAGCCGGCTACTTCATCACCATCAACTGCGCGTCGGGCGGCAGCGACGCCGCGGACAACCGCCTCGCCAACGGGCGCAAGGCCGTCGGAGCGATGGGCGCCGCCGCCACCGGCATGGACGAAGGCGCCACCGAGTACGAGCCCGTGAAGGGCGCCACATGCCCCTGACCTGACCCGTCACCTTCCGGCGGGCACCGCACACCCGCCGGGAGGTGACCGACCGTGGGACTCCGCAAGAACCAGCGGCCCGTCACCGACGCCGACTACGAACAGGTTCGGAAGCTCCACGGGCAGAACCTCGGCCGCAACGAGATCGCCCGCAGAATGCAGCGCTCCCCGCGGACCATCAGCGTCATCGCCGAAGAACTCGGCCTCACCTTCGACCGGACGATGACCGCCGCAGCCACCGAGGCACGGAAGATCGACGCCAAGGCACGCAGGGCCGCGCTCATCGACCGCGCATACGGGCGCGCGGAACGCGTCTTCGACCGGCTCGAAGCCGACCAGTACAAGTTCACGTCGACCACCGTCAACGGCATCGAGACCGAGGTACTCGACCACGTGCCCGCGCACGAGGAGAAGGCGCTCGCCGGCGCCATCACCCAGTACCTCAACCAGGCCGCCAAGCTCGAAGCGCTGGACTCCGACGACGGCGTGGAGGCCGCGAAGGGCATGGTCGGGCAGCTCCTCACCGGGTTGAGCGCGGTCTACCGCGAACAGCAGCAGAGCGAGGGGGACGGTGATGCTCCGTGACGTTCCGCTCCCCCTGTCCCGCCGTCAGGTCGCGTCGATCGTGGAGGCTCAGGACGCGCCGCTCGCGTTGTGGTCCGGGGCGGTCTCCAGCGGCAAGACGATCGCGAGCCTGATCGCGTTCCTGATCCGGCTCGTTGCGGCGCCCGATCACGGGCTGATCGTCATCGTCGGCCGGACGCTCCAGACTATCGAGCGGAACCTCCTCGATCCGCTCCAGAGCACGCACCTGTTCGGGCCGCTCGCCCGCCACGTGCACCACACCACCGGCAGCACGACGGCCGTCATCCTGGGCCGCACCGTCCACCTCGTCGGCGCGTCCGACGCCCGCGCGGAGGGCCGCATCCGAGGCAGCACCGTGGCTCTGGCCTACGTGGACGAGGCGACCCTCGTGCCGCACTCGTTCTGGATGATGCTGCTGTCCCGGCTCCGCGTTGGGTCGGAGTCCCGGCTGCTGGCCACGACGAACCCCGACGGCCCGGGCCACTGGCTGCGCCGCGAGTTCATCCTCCGCGCCGACGCGGTGGGGCTGCGGCACTGGCACTTCACCCTGGACGACAACCCGTCGATGGACCCCGGCGTCGTCGCCCGCCTCAAGCGGCAGTACACGGGCCTGTGGTACCGCAGGTTCATCCTCGGAGACTGGTGCCTCGCGCATGGCGCCATCTACGAGATGTTCGACCCGGACCGGCACGTCGTCACCGACCTGCCGCCCATCCGACGGTGGCTGTGCGACGCGATCGACTACGGCACCGTCAACCCCTTCGCGGACCTGCTGATCGGGCTCGGTGAAGACCAGCGGCTGTACGCCATCGCCGAGTACCGGTACGACTCGCGGCGCGAACACAGGCAGATGACCGACGCCGAATACTCCCGAGCCCGCCGGGAGTGGCTGGCCCGCGTGCCGCACCCGCACAGCAACGTCATCGGAGTCGCGCCGGAGTGGACGGTGGTGGACCCGTCCGCCTCCTCGTTCATCGAGCAGCTCCACCGCGACGGCGTGCCCAGCATCACCCCTGCGGACAACGCGGTGGTGGACGGTATCCGGCAGGTGTCGACGCTGCTGTCCGCCGACCGGCTCCGTATCCACCGCTCGTGTGCGGGGCTGATCGACGAGTTGCCTGGCTACTCGTGGGACCCGGACGCAGCGGAGAAGGGCGAGGACAAGCCGGTCAAGGCCAACGACCACTCCTGTGACGCCCTTCGGTACGGCATCCGCACGACCGAGGCGCTGTGGCGCCCGCATGTTCCGACTCTGCTGGAGGTAGCTGCATGAGCCTGCCCGCCGGCGGCCCGTGGCCGCCTCCGCTGACGGAGACCGTGCTCGCCCGCATGAGCGTGTGGGACGCCTGGTACACCGGCGACCCGGACCGGCTCGCGTCCATCTACGGCAGCACCATGGTGCCCGCGGCCCGGCCGTCGCAGTACCGCGGCGGGATCGTAGGCACCGTCGCCCGCTGGTTCTGGGGCCGCCCGACGCCGGCCGGGGAACAGCGGTCCAAGCTTCACGTGCCGCTGGCGTCGGACATCTGCCAGACCAGCGCGGACCTGTTGTTCTCCGAACCGCCCGTCGCAACCGTGGAGGACGAGCGGACGCAGCAGCGGTTGGACGAGCTTCTGGACGAAGGCGTACACGCCACGCTGCTGGAGGCCGCGGAGGTCTGTGCCGCGCTGGGCGGGGTGTACCTCCGGCCCGCGTGGGACACCGAGCTCGCTGACCGGCCGTGGCTCAGCGTGGTCCACGCCGACGCCGCGGTGCCGGAGTTCCGGTGGGGCCAGCTCGCGGCCGTCACCTTCTGGGAGGAGCTGCGGGCCGAAGGCGGCATCGTGCTGCGGCACCTGGAGCGCCACGAGCCCGGGATGATCCTGCACGGCCTGTACGAGGGCACCCGCGAAGACCTCGGACGCATGGTCCCACTCACGGAGCACGAGGCCACCGCGCCGCTCGCGACGGAGGTGGACGAGAACGGGGCGATCTACACCGGCCTGGACGGGCTCGCCGCGGTGTACGTGCCGAACATGCGGCCCAACCGGCGCTGGAGGTCGATACGAGGTGCAGCCCAGTTGGGCCGGTCCGACCTGGACGGCATCGAGCCCCTCCTCGACGCTCTGGACGAGGTCTACTCGTCGTGGATGCGGGAGATCCAGCTCGGCAAAGCGAGGATCGTGGTCCCCCGCTCGTACCTCGACTCCAACGGGCCCGGCCAGGGCGCGTCGTTCGACCCGGACCGGGCGGTGTACGAGGACGTCAACGCGCTGCCGCGCCCCGGCGACCCGGCCGCGATCACCCCCGTGCAGTTCGCCATCCGAGTGGCTGAGCACCGGGACACGGCCGCCGACCTGGTAGAGCAGATCCTCCGCACCGCCGGCTACTCAACGCAGACCTTCGGCCGGACCGGAGACGCCGCAGCGACCGCCACCGAGGTCGTCGCCCGGGAGCGGCGCTCGTACCTGACCCGCGACAAGAAGGTCATCTACTGGAGCCCGCTGGCCGACGCCTACCGGGCGCTGCTGGCCGTGGACGCAGCCGTGTTCCGCTCCGGGGTGCAGGTCGTGCGCCCGGCGCTGGAGTGGCCCGACGCCGTGTCCGAGGACCCCTCCAGCTTGGCGAACACCGCGAACGTGCTCCGCCAAGCCGAGGCCGCCTCCACAGAGACGCTCGTGCGGATGGTCCACCCCGACTGGGAGGACGCCCAGGTCCAGGCCGAGGTGGAGCGCATCCAGGGCGAGACGGGCCGGGCCGTGCCGGACCCGATGCAGGACGGGCTCCTGCCATAGAGGGGGTGAGCGCCGGTGCCGGTCTCCCCGGACATGGCCGAGGACCTCGCCCGCACGGTCGCCGTCCTGTACGAGGAAGCGGAGCTGGTGCTCATCGAGCGCATCCGGGCCGCGCTCGCCGCTGGCCTGGAGTCCCCACTGTGGGCCGAGCTCAAGGCGCGGGCGATCGGGGACCTCGCCGCCGGAGTGCAGGCGGTCATCGACGCTCTCGCCGCCGACGCCACGGACGCCACCCGGCAGGCCGTTGCGGAGGCGTATCAGCGGGGGATGCAGGCTGCCGTTGCCGAGTTGGGCGCGGTGGGTGTGGGGCAGGCCGCGGCGGCGGCCGAGGCGGTCCCGGCTGGGGCGGCCGTGGATCGTCTCGCCGCCGCCGCGGTCCAAGAGACATCGTCGGTGCATCAGCGCATCCTCCGCGTCTCAGTGGACGCCTATCGGGACGTGATCACCCGCGCGTCGGCCGCGCCGCTGACGGGGGCGAACACGAGACGGCAGGCCGCACAGCGCGCCCTCGACAAGTTCGCGGCCCGCGGCATCACCGGGTTCATCGACGCGCGCGGCCGGGCGTGGGACATGGTGACCTATGCCGAGATGGCCACCCGCTCAGCGGTCGGCCGTGCCGCGGTGCAGGCCCACACTGACCGGCTCGGCGCCGCCGGCATCGACCTCGTCCGGGTGTCCCGCGCGCCGGAGGAGTGCCCCCTCTGCCGCCCCTGGGAGGGGAAGGTGCTCACCCGCGATGGCGCGGGCGGGGCCCGGACGGTGCAGGTCCGGCACGCCACCGACGACACCCGGATGCTCACCGTGCGGGTGTCCGGATCGCTCCCGGAGGCCCGCACGGCTGGACTCCTGCACCCGAACTGCCGCCACTCGGTGAGCGCCTACTTCCCGGGGCTGTCCCGGGCGCTGGAGCCCGTAGAGCAACGCGGCACCTACGAGCAGTCGCAGCAGCAGCGTTACCTAGAGCGGCAGGTCCGCGCCTGGAAGCGGAAGGCGGCTGCCGCGCTGGACGAGCCCGCCCGCAAGCGCGCGAACGCGAAGGTCCGTGAGTACCAGGCCCGCATCCGCGCGCTCACCGCTGAGACCGGGCTGCCGCGCAAGAGCCACCGGGAGCAGATCACCGGCTCCCGCTGACCACATCACCGCCCGCCAGGCGCGGGCCCGATGCGCCCCAGGAGGGCACATGCACCGCACCCCTTTCCACCCCCGGACCGTGCTCGGCTACCGCGCGGATGGGCGCCCCATCTACCCCATCGCCGGCGGGTCCGGCGAGGGCGACGCAGGCGCAGGCACCCCCAGCGGTGACGGCGGCCAGCAGCAGGACGCCACCCCTCCCGCCCCGGAGCCGCAACCCACACCAGCCCCCCAGCCTCAGCCGACGCCCGCGCCGCAGCCCGCCCAGCCGACCGAGCCCGCACCGCAGCAGGAGCCCCCGCAGGAGCCGCAGAGCGAGCCCACGAACGACCGCGTGGAGTCCCTGCCGAAGTGGGCGCAGGAGCGCATCCGCACGGCGGACGCCGCCGCTCACAGCGCGCTCATCCGGCTCGCCCTGTACGAGACGGCCGACCAGCACGGCGCCAACCCCGCCGCCCTCGCCGACTCCCTGTCCTTCCAGGCCGCTGTGGAGACGCTCGACCCGAGCGACACCAACGCCATCGTCAAGGCGGCCAAGGAAGCGGCCAACCGAAACCCCGCACTGAAGGCCACCCCGCCCCCGCCCCAGCGCGGCGGCTCCGAGTTCACCGGCGGCCCGGCACCCACGTCGGCCGCGGACAAGGCGGCGCCCGGTCTCGACCGGCTGCGCGCGGCCTACGCCACCCAGTAACCCGAGAGAGGAACCCTCATGGCAGTCACCCTCGCGGAGGCCGCGGTTCTGTCGCAGGACAACCTCCAGCGCGGCGTCATCGAGACGTTCGTGCAGGAGTCCGTGATCCTGGACCGCCTGCCGCTGCTCACCATCCAGGGCAACGCCTACGCCTACAACGAGGAAGCCACCCTGCCCGGCGTGGCGTTCCGGTCGGTGAACGAGGCGTACACCGAGTCCACCGGCACCTTCAACCAGAAGTCCGAGAGCCTGGTCATCCTCGGTGGCGACGCCGACGTGGACCGCTTCATCGTCCAGACCCGCGGCAACCTCAACGACCAGCGCGCCGCGCAGACCCGCCTCAAGGTCAAGGCCGCGTCGTACAAGTTCCAGGACCACTTCTTCAACGGCGACGTCGCCGTGGACCCCAAGGGCTTCGACGGCCTCAAGAAGCGCCTCACCGGCTCCCAGGTGCTCGACGCCGACACCAACGGCATGGGCCCGGTCGCGGGCGGTCAGGACTTCTTCGACGCGCTGGACGCGCTGATCGCTCAGGTCAACGGCGACGTGGACGCCCTGTACATGAACAAGGCCGTCCGCGCCAAGATCCTGTCCTCCGGCCGGCGCCTCGGTGGAACCGACTGGATCATGCAGTCCTTCGGCGACGGCCCCGGCATGGTCAAGCGCATCCCCACCTACAACGGCATCCCGATGCTCGACCCCGGCACCACCGCCGCCGGCGTGGACATCCTGCCGCAGAACGAGACGCAGGGCACCGCCACCAACGCCAGCTCGATCTACGCCGTGCGGTTCGGCCAGGACGAGGGCGACCAGGCCGTCACCGGCCTCACCAACGGCGGCGTGCAGGTCTACGACCTGGGCGAGCTCCAGGAGAAGCCCGCCTACAGGACCCGCATCGAGTTCTACTGCGGCCTCGCCGTGTTCGGCGGGAAGGCCGCTGCCCGGCTGCGCGGCGTCCTCGCCGCCTGATCAGGAAGGGAACCAGGACCATGGCGACCAGGAAGACCAGCAGCAAGAGCGGCGGGGACCTGCCGGAGGAGACCCGCCTCGACGCGCACACCGACGCCCCGTCCACGACGGCGCCCGGCGACGGCCCGGCGGACACCACCGACCCGGCCGAACGCGCCACGTCGGTCACGCCGGACAAGGGCGCGGCGGCGCAGGCGGGGCACGGCACCGTCAACACCGTCGTCCCGCTCAGCACGCCGGAGACGGAGGAGCGGGACACCTCGAAGGACCGCATCGAGACCTACCGGGCCACCCGCCCGGACGGCACCGAGGTGGAGGTCACGCACAACCTGGAGACGGGCGAGAGCACCGCGAAGGCGGTCTGACGTGGCCGTGATACTCCACCCCGACACGGGGTTCAGCGGCCCCGGCCCCGGCGGCCTTCAGTTCGAGGACGGCCGTGCGGAGACCGACGACCCGCGGGCGGTCGCCTACTGCCGCAACGCCGGCTACCGCATCGGCGACGAGCCCGCAGCCTCGCAGGACGTACCGCGCGAGGAAGCGGAGGACGCCACCCGGGACGAGTCGGCCGACCAGTTCGAGGAGGAGTAGGCCGTGGGCCGCGTCTACGCCACCACGGCCGAACTGGAGGCGTACACGGGGAAGCCTGCGCCGGCGAACGCCGCCCGGCGGCTGGCGCGGGCCTCCCGCCTCGTGGACGCGGCCATGGTGGCAGCGGTGTACGAGGTGGACGCCGACGGTTACCCGGCCGCTCCGGAGGCCCGGAGCGCGTTCCGCGAGGCGGTGTGCGTGCAGGTGGACGCCTGGGCCGGGCGTGAGGCCGAGCGCGCGGAACTGGGCCCGTGGACGTCCGTCTCTGCCGGGCCCGTGTCGATGTCCCGGCCGGACGCGGGCGCCCGCGTGGAGGACGACACGGCCCTCACTGCTGAGGCCGTGGAGATCCTGGAGGCGCTTAACCTGCCCCGGACGGTGTGGACGTGATCCCCACCGGCCTGTGGCAGCACGTCGTGACCGTGGAGCCGCTGGAGGGGTCCGGGGGGTTCGGGGACGTGTACGGGCCGCCCATCGAGGTGCGGTGCCTGCTCTCGGAGCAGACCCGCCTCGTGCGCGGCCCGGACGGCTCGGACACCGTATCCAGCGCCTCCTACATCGCTCCGGTGGAGCACCGGCCGCCGCTCGGCTCCCGCGTGACGCTGCCGGGCGGCCGGAAGACCACCGTCATCAGCGTGGACCGGGCCGACGGCGGCTCCCTGCCGGTCCCGTCCAACACGACCGTCCATCTGGAGTAGGAGGTGCCATGCCGCGTGCACGGCTCACCCTCAACCTGACCGGAGCGGCCCGCGAGATCCGGGCAGCCGGGGCCCGCGGGCTGTTCATGGGCGCGGAGCACGTCCTCGGGGTGTCCAACGACCGGGCACCGATCGACGAGGGCGAACTCGTCCGCTCTGGTACCGCGTCGGTGGACCCTGCCGCGCTGAGGGCGGCGGTCGCCTACGACGCCCCGTATGCCGCGCGGCAGCACGAGGAACTGACGTGGCGCCACGCCCCGGGCCGTAGGGCGAAGTACTTGGAGAGTGCGCTGAACGACTCCCGTGACGAGGTGCGCGCCATCGTGGCCGCCCAGATCCGGAGGGCGTTCCAGTGAGCGGCCACACCACCAGCCTCCTCACCGGGCTGGCCGAGCTGCTGGCCGCGCACGGGCACGGCGTGTGGCGCCCGGGCGGCGCCTACAACGCCGGGGAGGTTGGGATCACCGTCGCCCGGAAGCCCGACACCCCGGACGACCTGATCGCTCTCACCCCGTACGACGTGGACTCCACGTCCGGCACCGAGGACATCGTCCAGGGCGTGCAGTTCTGGTTCCGCTCAGGCCCGGACCCACGTGTGGTGCTCGACCGTGAGGACGCCGTCTTCGAGCTGCTGCACATGCGCGAGCACTTCGCCCTGGGCGGGGTGCACGTGAACCTCGCGTGGCGCAACAGCCTGGCCACTCCGGCGGCCGATCCGCGGGGGCGTCAGGAGTTGCCCGCGAACTACTACCTGCGGACGGTTCGGTCCGCGCCCCATCTGATCGCATAGGAGGACCGTCGTGACGACTCCCACCCCGCCGGCCACGCCGGAGACCGCTCTCGCCCGCCGCTGGCGGCTGGAGGTCAACACCGGCACCACCGAGACGCCGACCTGGGAGCTGTGCCCCGGGATCACGGATTTCACCTTCACCGCGCCCCCGACGCTCCAGGCGTCCGGCGAGTACGAGAACGGAGGCTGGGGCAGCAACACGAAGACCGCCCAGACGTGGCAGGTGACCGTGACCTTCAACCGGAAGCGGACCGCCGACGCCACCGCCTACAGCCCGGTGCACGAGCACATCCGCGCCGCCGCGTTCGGCTGGGGCGGCACATCCAAGGTCCACATCCGCTGGTACGACCGCGACGGCCTGCCGGAAGCCTACGAGGGCCACGCGGTCGTCACGTGGGCCCCGGCGGGCGGCGACTACACCGCCCTGGGCTCGGTGGTCGCCACGATGGACGGCGACGGGCCGCTGGAGCTGATCACCAACCCGGCCGCGCCCGAGGTGACCCCCTGATGGCGTTCGAAGCGCTCGATGAGCTGCTGGACGAGACGATCCGGCTGCCGCTACCGGGCAGGGACGGGACACACGAGTACGTCATCCCGTCCCCGCCCGCTGAGGACGGGCTGATCGTGGAGCGGTTCGTGGAGGCCATGCGGCAGGCTGCCAAGGACGGCACCCGGCCGGACATGGAGTTCCTCAACGACGACGAAGAGCGCGACCTGTACCGGCTCGTCCTCGGCCCCGCGTATGACGAGATGGTGGCGGCCGGGGTGAAGTGGGCGTGGCTCAAGCACGCGGCGATGACCGCCATCGTGTGGATCTCCACGGGCACGTCGGCGGCCGAACGCTACTGGAAGGCGGCTGGTGGCCGCCCGGAACCCGAGGCCCCGAATCGGGCGGCGCGCAGAGCGACGGGCACCCGCCAGGGCTCGTCCCAGGCGGTGAAATCGACCCGATCACGGGGCTCCCGGAGTACTACGAGTACGCCCCGGGCTACGGCCCGCAAGCCGCCGGAGCAAGCGGACTGACGTGGGACCGACTCCTCACGGAGTGGGCGCTCATCGAGGCCGACCTCCACGAGGTGTACCAGATCGACGTGCGCTCCGGCATCCTCCGGCAGCGGTCGTGGATATGGCTCCGCACCCGCATCTACGGCCTCCTGTCGGCTGACTCGCGGATCGCCCGCCGCCTCAACCCACCCAAGCAGAACCACAGGTAGGAGGTGGCCACTGTGGCGCTCACCGTCGGCGAGTTGGTCGGGTTCCTGTCGCTGGACACGCGCGGCCTGGACACCGGCGTGGACCGCGCAGAGCGGGAGATGCGGAGCCTCGCCGACGACGCCACCGACGCCGGCGACCGCGCCGGGCGGGGCCTGGCCGACGGGCTGGGCGAGGGCGCGACCCGGGCGGAGCGGCAACTCGCCGACCTCCACACGGCCCTCGTCCGCGACGCCGACCGCACCGGCGACTCCGCTGGCGACGCCCTCGCTGAAGGGCTCGCCGACGGGGCCGCGGACGGCGTGGACCGGGCCGAGCGGGAAGTCGACGGGCTCCGCTCCGACCTCACGACCGAGGCGCGGCAGGCGGGCGACCAGGCGGGCGAGGCGCTCGGTGACGGTCTGGCCGAGGGCGGGGAGCAGGGGGCGCAGGACGCCGCCGGGCAAGTGGAGGCCGGGCAGGGGCGTCTCGCCGCCGCCGGCGCGGCGATCGGCGCCGCAGGCGGAGCGGCCTTGATCGCCGCCTTCACGGAGGCGATGGACGAGTCCCGCATCACCGGAAAGCTCGGCGCACAGCTTGGGGCGACCGCGGAAGAGGCACAGCGGTACGGGGACATCGCCGGCGACCTTTACACCCAGGCGATCACCGAGGACTTCCAGGGCGCCGCGGACGCGATCCAGGCAACCATGCGCTCAGGGCTGATGCCGCCGACCGCGACCAATGCCCAGATCGAGTCCATGTCCACGCGGCTGGCGGACCTGGCCACGCTGATGGACGAGGACGTGTCCCAGGCGGCCCGGACCGCCGCGCAGATGGTCAAGACTGGCCTCGCGCGGGACGGCGCCGAGGCGATCGACATTCTCGTGGCCGGCACTCAGCGCGGCGCGAACGCCGCCGAGGACCTCTTGGATACGTTCTCGGAATACAGCACGCAGTTCCGGTCCATGGGCCTCACCGGGGAGCAGGCCATGGGCCTTATACAGCAGGGCCTCAAGGGCGGCGCGCGGGACGCCGATGTGGTCGCTGACACGATCAAGGAATTCAGCATCGAGGCCGTCGCCGGCGGCGAACGCGTGCGCGGGGGCTTCAAAAGCCTTGGTCTGGACGCGGACGAGATGGTCGACAAGTTCGCCAAGGGTGGGAAGGGCGCACGGGACGCGCTGGACGAGGTATTCGACCGGCTCCGGAAAATCGAAGACCCCGCGAAGCGCAACGCTGTGGCCATCGAACTCTTCGGTACAAAAGCCGAGGACATGGCGGGGGCACTAGATGCCATGGACCCGTCCGAAGCTGTGGAGGCCCTGGGCGAAGTCGGCGGCGCTGCGGAGAAAGCCGGCAACACGCTGCGGGACAACGCTGGCACGCGTGTTGAGCAGTTCAAACGCAGCCTTACCCAGGGGTTCGTGGAGGCTGCCGGGACCGCGATCGGCGGCCTGGAGGAGCTGAGCGGGCGTTTGCGCGGCTTCTGGGACGAGGCCGGCGAGGGCGCTGGCGGGCTCCCGGACCAGATCCTCAACGCGCTGGGTGGTCTGGGCGAGAAGCTCTGGGAGAAACTCCAGGAACTCGGCCCCACGCTGATCGACGCGATACTCCAGGCCGGGCAGGATCTCGCCGACTACATCACCGAAAACCCCGAAGAGGTTTTTCAGGTCGCGGTGATGGGGGCCGCTTTTGTGGCTGCGGTCGCTGCGCTGCCGATCGTGGCCGGTGCTGCGCTGATCTCGGCGGCGACGGCAGCGATCTGGATTTTCGTCGGCGGCCTGGTCTCCGGGCTGATCGAGAAGATCCCGGAGTGGTGGACCGCGTTCGGAGAGTGGATAAGCGAGAAAGCCGACCAGGCCGGCGAGGTTCTCGATGTGCTCGGTGGCGCGATCTCCCGCTGGTTCGGCGGTTTGTGGGAGGAGTACATCTCCGGGCCGGTGTCCCGCACGTGGGACTCGTGGATGGACACCGTGGACGCGCTGCCGGGGCGGACGTATGCCGCTCTGGGCGAACTGGGCTCCAAGCTCAAGCGCCGCGCGTCCGATGCGTGGCAGGACTTCAAGGACGCGGCCTCTCGGAAGGCTCGGGAGATCACGTTGTGGGCCGGTGGTCTGCCGGGCCGGATCTCCCGCGCGATCGGCGGCCTCGGCTCCCTGCTGTACGGCAAGGGCCAGAGCGTGGTGAGCGGGCTGTGGGCTGGTATCCGCTCGATGGGCGGCTGGCTGCGGGACACCCTCTACAACTGGGCCCGCAGCGTGATTCCGGGGCCGATCGCCCGCGCGCTGGGCATCGCATCGCCCTCGAAGCTGATGCGTGACCAGATCGGCCGGTGGATTCCGGCGGGTGTCGTGGAGGGCATCGAGGCCGGTCAGAGCGCGGTCGACGCGGCGATGGCGAACCTCGTGGACCCCACTTTGGCGCGTGTCCCGGCATGGCCTGAGACCGCCGTCCACAGAACCGGCGGGCCCGGCGGCAGCGCGGCGGACCGGCCGATGGTGATCCGCGTGGCCATCGGCGACCGGGAGTTCGGCGAACTGTGGGTGGACACCGCCCGCCGTGAGATCCGCACCCGCCCCGGCCTGAAGGCAGAACTCACAGCGTAAGAGAGGGGCGCAAGTGGCGTTTCCGGAAACCCCGCTACCCATCCGGGCGGAATTGGACCTCGGGGACCGGTGGGAGGACATCACCCCCTACTGGGACGAGCACAGCCGGATCGTCATCACCCGCGGCCAGCGGGGCGAGGCCGCGACGGTCGACCCGACCACCTGCACCCTCACCCTGCGGAACGCCGACGGCAGGTTCTCCCCGAGGAACCCCGTCGGCCCCTACTACGGGCGGATCGGGCGCAACACGCCCCTGCGCGTGTCCGTGGGGGCAGGCCCGTCCCGGCTGGAGCTGACCGGCGACCCTGCCGGGCACGCGTCCACCCCCCACGTCCCGGCGCTCGACGTGGGCACCGCGCTGGACGTGCGGATCGAGGTCACCGCCGACTGGCGCCCCAGCAACTCGTGCATGCTGATCGGCAAATGGACCACGGGCGACCGCTCATGGATGCTGGGCCTCACCAACACCGGCAGTCTCCGCGTGTACTGGTACGGCACCGCTGGCATCTGGTGGTTCTCCTCCCGTCCTTTGCCCAGCGATCTGCCGGAGCGGGCCGCGTTCCGCGCCACCATCGAGGTCAACACGGTGGCGTCTACGGCCACGACCCGCCTGTACTGGGCCCCCACCATGGACGGGCCGTGGACGCAGCTCGGCGCCGACGGAAACTTCACCAACGTCACCACCCCCATCCGCGCCGGGGGCGCACCGGTCCGGATCTCCGGCGACGACCCCACCGCCGACATCGCGTGGCAGCCGCTGGTGGGACAGGTGCACCGGGCCGAGGTCCGCGCCGGCGCCGACGGGCCGATCGTCGCGAGCCCGGACTTCCGGGGGCTGCACCTTGGCACCACCAACTTCACCGACAGCGCGGGGCGGGCATGGGCCGTGACCACGCCCGCGCAGGTGGCGAACTGGCAGACGAGGTTCATCGGCGAGGTGTCCACGTGGCCGACGAAGTGGGGCCCCAGCGGGTACGACGCGGAAGCGCAGATCACCGCGTCCGGCATCCTCCGACGCCTCTCCCAGGGCCAGAAGGCACTCGACAGCACCCTGCGGCGCCGCATCCCGTCCTTCTCCCCGATCGCGTACTGGCCCATGGAAGAGGACAGGGACGCCACCCAGGCATACTCGCCGATCGCGGGCGTCCGCCCCATGAAGATCACGGACATACAGATGGGCTCGGACGACTCCCTCCCCGGATCGTCCGCCCTCCCGACACTCGGGGCAGCCGCCGCGTTCTCCGGCACCGTCCCCGGCGCCCCCGCAGGCGAATGGCACGTGGAGTTCGTCTACCGGCTGGACGAGCTCCCCAGCACGGTGCAGTGGCTGGTCGACGTCCACACCACCGGCGCCATGCGCGTCCTCCACGTAGCGCTCCTCTCCGACCGTATCCAGCTGATCGGGGAGGACGAGGACGGCAAAACCCATCTGATCATCGAAGGCGGCGTGGCCGACCTTGTCGGTAGCTGGGCACGCTTCCGGATCTTCGCCACCACCAGCGGCAGCAACACCTCCATCCGCATGGGGTGGATACAGATCGGCGGAATCGGCCGCACGTTTGACCCGCATTTCTACGCCGGGTCGCCGGGCCGGGTGACGCGGGTGGCGAAGCCGGGCGAGAACGGCAGCAGCCTGCAAGGCATGGCGCTGGGGCACGTCGCCGTGTTCGCCACCGCCGGCACCACCGCCTTCAACCGCGCCGACCACGGCTTCACCGGCGAGACGGCCAGCGCCCGCATCACCCGCCTGTGCGCCGAGGAGGGCGTGCCGGTGCTGGTGGACGCCCCGGAAGGGTCGGCGGCTATGGGCCCGCAGCGCCCGGGCACGCTGCTGGAGCTGCTCCAGGAGTGCGCGGACGCAGACGGCGGGCTGCTGGCCGAGGACCCGGAGCGGATCGGGCTCATCTACCGGGCCCGGACGACGGTCTACAACCAGCCCGTGGCGCTGCCCTTGCGGTACGGGCAGGGCCGGGAGGTCCAACCGCCCTTGGAGCCGGTGGACGACGACCTCGCGGTCCGCAACGACGTCACCGTGAGCAGGCCGGGCGGCAGTTCGGCCCACGCGGTGCAGGCGGACGGCCCGCTGTCGGTGCAGCCTCCGCCCGCGGGGGTGGGCCGCTACGACGAGTCGACCACGCTCAACCTCGCCAACGACGACCAGCTCCCCTCCCATGCCGGATGGCGGCTGCATCTGGGCACGGTGGATGAGCCGCGCTACCCGACCGTCAACCTCGACCTGGCGCGCGCCTCGCACCTGATACCGGCGGTGATGGGGCTCAGGTTGCGGGACCGGCTGACCATCACCGGCACCCCACCCCAGTGGGCACCCGGCCCCATCGACCAGCTCGTGCAGGGATGGACCGAAACGCTCGGGGTCCGTACCTGGGGGATGCAGCTCGCCTGCGCCCCCGCCTCGCCGTGGACCGTCGGCATCGTGGGAGACGCCGTGCTGGGCAGGGTGGACACCTCCGGCAGCGTCCTCGCCTCCGCGGCCACGGCCACGGCCACGGTGCTGGAGGTCCGCGCCACCGCCGGCCACCCATGGACCACCGACCCCGCCGACCACCCGCTGGACCTGGAGGTGGGCGGCGAGACGGTCACGGTCTCCTCCACCACGCACGCCGCGCAGGACACCTACACCCGCACCGTCACCACCGGCTGGGGCACCGCCGACTCCGGCCAGACATGGACCACCACCGGCGGATCATCGTCCGACTACTACGTGCAGGGAGCGTGAGGCGTGGGGGACCTGTACCAGTCGTACGCCGAGCTGGCGGCGGCCGAGGAGGAGGGGGTCGACTATCGCATCCTCTCCTCCTCGCCTCCGGGGGCGACGTGGGCGAGCATCGCGATTCACGGCGGCGGCATCGAGGCCGGGTCCGGGGAGATGGCCGAGGCCGTCGCCGCCGGTGGGCTGATGCGGTACTACCAGTTTGACGGCATGAAGCCGTCCGGGAACCAAGACCTGCACATCACATCGTCGAACTTTGACGAGCCGACGGCGCTGGCGCTGGTGGGCGGCGCCCGCCGCTGCCTGTCCTTCCACGGCTACACCGGCACCACGGGCGTGGCGGAGACCGCGATCGGCGGGCTCGACGCGGAGATGGTCGCCCGCGTCCGCGCCCGCCTGGAGAGTGCGGGGTTCCGAGTCATCACCGCCCCCAGCGAGATCGCCGGGACGAACCCGGCGAACATCTGCAACAAGACCAGCACGTCGATGGGCGTGCAACTGGAGATGAGCCGAGCACAGCGGGAAGCCTTCTTCACGGACTTTACCCGGACGGGCCGCGCCACCAAGCCCCGCACCGCCGACTTCTACCGCTACGTGGCCGCCGTCCGAGGCGCGTTCATCGGCCGCGGCCACGTCACCCTCGGCAGCGTCAACGTCTCCCGCTACACGCTGATGCCGGCCCCGGCCGCGGACGTCGACCTGGTCGCCACCGTGGCCACGGACAAGACCGCCGTCGGGGGCGGCCACTTCCTCGCGCTGGTGGCCCGCTACCAGGACACCAACAACAGCTACGTGGCCAGGCTGGAGTTCTCCACCAGCCAGACCGTGATCCTCACCCTCCGCCGCCGGGTGGCTGGGACGGAGACGCTGCTGCAACAGCACACCACCGCCCTCACCCACGCGCCGGGCAGGCGGTTTTGGATCAGGTTCCGGGTGACGGGCTCGACCCTCCGCGCGCGGACCTGGGACGGCGGACCCGAGCCCGGCGTGTGGCAGGTGGAGACCACCGACACGTCCCTGACGGCGCCGGGGCAGATCGGGATGCGGTCGATCCTCTCCTCGGCGAACACGAACACCCTGCCCGTGGTCGCGAGCTGGGGGGACTTCGCTGAGCTGTCCGGCCCGCAGCGCATGACCGTGGCCCGCTCCACCAACGGCGTCGTCAAACCCCACACGGCGGGCACGGACGTGCGTCTCGCCCAACCGACCATCGTCGCCCTCTAGGGAGGTAACCGTGCCGTTCCCGTGGCTCCCGGGGATGCTGATCACCGACACCCGGCTGAACGAGGGCGCGATGCAGCTGGTCACGCAGGCGTCCGACCAGATCGTCACCAACAGCACGGCCTACGTGAACAGCCAGATCACGTTCACCCCGGCAGTGAACGCCGTCTACGCCTACTGGCTGCTGATCTCCTACAGCGCCCACGAGTCCGCCGACTTCCGCTGGAGGTGGGACGCGCCGCAGGCGGACTTCGCATCGTTCACGCAGGCGAGGCACACCGACGCCACCGGCACTTTCAACGCCCCCGCGTCCGTGATCTTCCGCCGCCCGGCCAACAGCACCGACCGCATCGCCGGCGGTGGCGGCACCACCGACATCAGCAGCTTCTTCTCCGCTTACGACCAGGGGACTTTCATCACCACCAGCAGCCCCGCCGCAGTGACCATGCAGTTCACCCAGTACACCGCCAACACCGGTCAGACGATCCTCCGCGGCGGCAACCAAACCCGGATGCTCTACCAGCGCATCGGCTAAGAGAAGGGGGCGCCATGCCCTACGGGACACCCACCGATCCCAGGTACACCGACTACAACCTCCAGTTCCGGGACGTCAGCACCGACAAGGGCGCGGAGTACGTGACGTACTTCCATGTGCGGGTGGACCCCGTGTCCGCGCCCATCGAGGACGTGGAGGCCGCGTTCCAGCGGCTGGTGGACCTGGTCAACGCCTCGCCGGACTTCGGCCATGTGTACGCGATGCGGACGGGCGAGGTCACCCAGGACGTCACCCCGACCGAGGCGGCCGAGGGCGGGGAGGTCTGATGGCCACACCGCTGTCCGACGACCGTCTGCTGCGCGCGCTCCGCGAGGAGGGCGTGGACGTCGTGGAACACCCCGGGTGGCGCACCCGGCAGCGTCCCCCGTCCACCGGCGGGTTCGGCCCGATCAACGGCGTGATGATCCACCACACGGTGACGTCCGGCACGTCCGGCAGCGTGGACCTGTGCATACGGGGACACTCCAGCCTGCCGGGGCCGCTGTGCCACGGCGTCATCGACAAGCAAGGCCGCTTCCATCTGATCTCCAACGGGCGCGCGAACCACGCCGGACGCGGCGACTCGACGGTGCTGACGAAGGTCCGCACCGAGACGTACAACCGCGACGCTCTGCTGCGCCCGACGAAGGCCGACACGGACGGCAACAGCCGCTTCTACGGCTTCGAGTGCATCAACCTCGGTGACGGGAAGGACCCGTGGCCCGCAGAGCAGCGGGACTGCATGGTCCGCGCGTCGGCGGCGATCCTGCGGGCCTACGGCGGCCCGAAGGATGGGTGGACCGCGCGGTCGATGATCGGCCACCTGGAGTGGCAGCCCGGCAAGATCGACCCCCGGTCGGGCGCGGGTGGGGTGGACGTGTCCCCGCCGACCCTGCGCCGCCTGATCGACGATCGGCTCGCCCACCCGGCGAGCTGGAACCCCAGCGGATCTTCGACAAAGCCATCAGCTTCATCACCTAAGCCCACCCGCCCCCAGCAGGAGGACGACGTGCCGAACGTGATCGGCGAGTACGACACCACCGACCGGCAGATCGGCCCCCGGAAGTGGAAGACCCTCGACATCAAGGGCGTGGACATCGTCACGGGCGCGACCCGCTACACGGTGATGGCGCACCTCACGCTGACCATGCCCCCGGGGTCGACGGTGCAGGGCCGGTTCTACCACCTGCGGCCGGACGGCAGCCGGTGGGAGTCCGGGATCATCGAGCGGCCGGCGACGGCGGGGCTGACGTTCGCGGACTTCCACCACTCCGGCAGCATCGCGCGGGACGAGAAGCTGCGGTTCGAGGTGGCGTACTACCCGGCCGACGAGGACGACACCGAGCCCGTCACGGTTCAGACGTCCCGGCTGCGCGGCCTGTACTGGTGACCCGCGGCCGGGCTCATCCCCTCCTCACAGAGAGAAGCCCAAGCATGACCGTCTACGACTTCCTCGCGTCCCTGTGGCGCACCCTCGTCCCCTACCTCGTCGGGGTCGTCGGGGTGCAGCTCGCCCGGCTCGGCATCGAGCTGGACGACGCGAGCCTCACCGCCGCCCTCACCGCCGGGTTCGGGACCGTCTACTACGCCCTGTTCCGGGCGCTGGAGCAGCACGCAGGCCGGGGATGGGGATGGTTCCTCGGCCTGGCCCGCCCGCCGCACTACGAGGCCAGCACCGCCACCGGCCCGCGGGGCGTGTGATGGGGTGCCGCGCGGCCCGGCGGCTGCGGGTCTGCCTGGGCCGCCGCGGCACCGCTCTCGTCATCCTCGGCACCGGCAAGATGGCCTACGGCGCCGGGTTCCTCGTCGACCCGCCATCCCCCCACGGGCTCGACCTCCTCACCCGGTTCTGTGACCTGACGCACTGGTCATGGCTGTGGATCGCCTGCGGCGCCGTCACGCTCGCCTCCGCGTTCGTGCCAGTCGGCCGGGACCGGTGGGGGTTCGTCGCCGCGCTCGTGCCCCCCGTCGTGTGGGGCACCGCCTACCTGACGGCGTTCCTGTCGGGCACCTACTCGCGCGGCGTGTGGCTGGCCCTGTGGTACGCCACGAGCCACGTGATGCTGATCGTGTGGGCCTCGCGTGTCCCGGAGTTCGAGGAGCCGCACCGCACTACCGCGCGCCGGGGCGCTGATGGGAGACCCGGGTGAGCACACTCGTGGCTGTGGTGGGGGCCGTCTCGGCGGTGGTCGCGGCCGTCGTCGCGGGCTGGTTCAGCGTGCGGGGGTCGCGCGCCGCGGCGAGGATCTCGTCCGCGCCGGCCGCGAAGGAGGTAGACCTGTCGGTCCTCCAGGCCAGCATCGACCGGCTGGAGAAGGAGCTGTCCGACGTGCGGCAGAAGCTCGCACGGCTCGGCGGGATCGTGTGGTCGGTGCTGCGATGGGCGTTCCGGCTGCGGGATCAGGTGACCGCGCTCGGCGGTACGCCCGAGCCAGCGCCGCCCGACGTGGAGGAGTTCTACCGCACTGGTGTGTAGAGGCCCCGGCCCGGCCCCCCGCTATGAGGCCGGCCCGGGGTGTCCACAGCCCCCCGTTCGTGTGCCCCCGTCTGCTGGCCCTATGGGCTGGCGGGCGGGGGCGCTTCGTCATGTTCAGGCAACGGGTCGGCGACAAACGTGCCCTTGCCATGCACCGTCTCCACGTAGCCGCGGTTACGCAGAACCTCCATGGCGCGGCGCACCGTCAGGTAGGCAACGCCGTACTCTGCGGCGAGGTCACGCTCGGAGCGCAGCCGGGCCCCGGGTCGCAGCTCTCCGGCGCGGATGCGGGCGGCGATGTGGTCGGCCACCGCGACGTAGACGAGCTGCGCGGGCCGTACCTCGAACTCGGGGACACCACCGTCAGCCATACGGGCAACGTAGAGATTCGGTGACCTGCTAGTTTCTCTGGAAAGCTATGTATAGCTCTACATGGCGGCTACGCTTCCCCACACAGAGTGATCCCCCGCGACCGTGGGACCGGTCCGGGGGGATGGCCGACCTGATGGGAGCAGGACGACATGACCCAGGCTACCGACACAACCCCCGCACAGGGCCCCTCCGGAGACCCCATCGACGCCGACACCATCAGCCGCACCATCCGCGACGCCCTCACCGAGGACCCGACGCGCACCCACGACGACCTGATCGGGCTGGGCGTCTCGCTCCGCGGCCACATGCAGCTCCTCTTCCCCATCGCCGAGCAGGCCGTGGACAAGCTGTGGCACGGCAGCGTCCAGTGGTACGACGCCCGGACCCGACTGGACTACATCCGCCGCCACATGGACGAGGCCCTCGGCGTCACGGCAGACTCCGTACGGCCGATGGTGGCGCGCCTCGCCCGGGGCTGCGCGTGGCTGCTGGAGCAGGCCGAGCCGCGCCGCCGCCTGTGCCCCAGGTGCCGCGAGGTGAAGATCAGCACGCGCATGGTGGACGCGGTGGAGTCCGGTTCCGGCGCCGGGGCGAACATCTACGCCTGCCGCGACTGCCAGCCGCACGGCCAGTGGGATGAGGAGATCGCACAGAAGGGCGCCTGAAAGGCTCCCGCCCCCTGGGACCATCCCCGAGCCTGCGGTCGAACCAAGGGCAGGGCTCGATGGGTGGGACGGCGCCCAGCCAGGGGGCGGGCCTGGGGCCCCGCCGCTCGCGTCCCCCGTCGCAGCGGCGGGGCCCCAACTGCATGTATGCGTAACAGACATGCGCGGCGTGTCGCAGATACAGGCGGCAGACCTAACTGAACAACGAGCCGATCGGCACTCCCAACGCCGCAGCAACCATCACCAGATGATCGATCCGCGTGGAGTACTGAGCCCGCTCGATCCGGTAGATGGTTTTGCGGTCCAGGCCGGCCACATGCGCGAGGTGCTCCTGCGACCAGCCCCGCGCCGTGCGCGCCTCGCGTACCCGGTCGCCGACCCGTTGGCGTGCCTCTAGTACCCACGGTGGGAGGGGTTCGGTCGGCACCCGGACACGATCACGACATGGTGATCATTTGTCAGCACCAAATTTGGTGCCCCAGTCGGCCCCGCGATGGCGCGGGGCGCAGGAGCGGCGGACCTGAGGCATACGTGGATCTGCCCGGCCGCCGCCAGACGCCCGGCCAAACCTTGGCCAAAGGGCGTCCCGCCCCGGTCCGTACAGGGCCGGGGCGGTCTAATGTGTGTACACAAGCGCGCCCCCGCCGACGCTTGCGGCGGGGGCGCGTCCCACGGTGTGTACCTCCCCGTACAGGTACCGCGGGCTCGTCGAAGGCGTGGATCGACGGTGCCGGGAGTGGAGCAGCACCGTCCCCTCGCTCACACCTTACTCAGCCGTAAGGTGCGTAGGGAAGGGCCGAAATTGATCTCCTCCGAACGGGTGAGCCGGGGGCGATGTGGACTCTATGTGGACTCCAGCACTGAGGCCCGCCCCGTGTTCGACACGGAACGGGCCTCTGACCTGCGTGCCCCCGGCAGGATTCGAACCTGCGACACCCGCTTTAGGAGAGCGGTGCTCTATCCCCTGAGCTACGAAGGCGTGGCTCAGGACAGGTTAGCGGATGCGGGCGGGGCATGCCGAACGTGTTGGGGTGCGTGGGCGGGTCAGTAGGTCAGGCCGTGGCCGAAGGGGTAGAGCGTGTCGGTCGAGTTCAGGGCCGGGATGGTGACCGGGAGCCTGCCGGCGGGGGAGAGGTCGCCGTAGAGGGTGCGGACGGCGGCCCGGAGGGAGGGCGCGCCGTAGGAGTAGGTGGCGAGGTAGGCCGGGACGTCCGGGAAGTTGCGGATGTCGTACGGGTTGCGGACGGCGATCGCCACGACCGGCTTGCCCGTGTCCATCAGGGCTCGTACCAGGCGGGCCTGGGCGGCGCCCCGGTCGCCGCCCGCGGCGACCGCGTTCACCGCGACCACGACCAGGTCGTGGCGGGCCGCGGCGGTGGCGGCCTCGGTGATGCGGGCCGCGGCCGGGACCGCGCCGGTCTCCAGGGCGGTCGCCGACTGGCCGTCCCGGGCGGCGATGGCGTCGGCGAGGGCCTGGACCGTGCCGACGCCCCAGCCGGTGACCAGGACCGAGCGGGTCGCGGGGGAGAGGGGCAGGAGGGCGCCCTCGTTCCTGACCAGGGTGACCGTGCGGTCGGCGATGGCCTGGGCGGCGGTGGTGTGGCGCTCGTCGCCGACGATCCGCTCCGCGCGCGCCTCGTCCACGTACGGGTCCTTGAGCAGGCCGCGGCGGATCTTGTGCTCCAGGACGCGGACGACGGAGGCGTTCAGGCGTTCCTCGGAGATCTCGCCGCCGCGGACGGCCGCGAGGACGGCGTTGTAGGCGACGTCCATCTTCGGGGCCAGGACGAGTTGGTCGCAGCCGGCCTTGAGCGCCTGGACCGGGGCGACGTCCGGCGGGAACCGGCCCGAGGCGCCCTGCATGTCCAGGGCGTCGGTGACGATCAGGCCGTCGAAGCCCAGTTCCTCGCGGAGCAGGCCGGTGATGATCGGGTGCGACATGGTGGCCGGGACGCCCGTCGGGTCCAGGGCGGGGACCACGATGTGGGCGGTCATGATCGTGTCGACGCCGCGCGCGATGGCGGCCCGGAAGGGCGGCAGGTCGACGCGGTCCAGCTCCTCGCGGGTGTGGTTGATCTGCGGGAGGCCGGTGTGGCTGTCGGTGTCGGTGTCGCCGTGGCCGGGGAAGTGCTTGGCCGCGGAGGCGACCCCGCCGCGGTGGTGGCCCCGTACGGCGGCGCCGACGAGAGCGGAGCACAGGGCCGGGTCGGAGCCGAAGGAGCGGACGCCGATGACCGGGTTGGCGGGATTGACGTTGACGTCGGCGACGGGGGCGTAGTTCTGGGTGATGCCCAGTGCCGCCAGCTCCCGGGCGATGATCTCGGCCGAGCGTCGGGCGTCGTCCTCGGAGCGGCCCGCAGCCAGCGCCATGTTCCCGGGGAGGAGGGTGGCGGGCTCGGTGAGCCGGTAGACGACGCTGCCGCCCTCCTGGTCGATGGAGATCAGCAGCGGCACGCCCGCGCCGGTGGACCGCGCCGCCTTCTGGAGACCGTTGGAGAGGCGGGCGATCTGGCGCGGATCGCGGACGTTGTCGGGGCCGCGGCGGGCGTCGAAGTAGATGACGCCGCCCGCGTGGTACTTCGAGACGACCTCGGCGGGGGTGTCCACGCCGTACAGGGTGCGGTTGCCCTGGGCGGCCTGGTCGGCGGACTGGCCGTACACCTCGACGACGAAGAGCTGCCCGACCTTCTCCTCCAGGGTCATGCGGCGGGCGATGGCCCGGGCCCTGGCGCGCGCGCCCCGGGAGCCGGTGGCGTTCGCGGGGGAGGCGAGGGCGGTGGAGGCGGCCAGCGTCGCGGTCACACCGATCAGGCCGGCGGCGAGGGCTTGTCTGCGGGAGGGGGTCGCGGGCTGCTGCATCGGGGCTCTCCTCACATGGGCGAACGGGACGGGTGGGACGGGCGCGTAAGGAACGGCATGTGGGGATGCCGGAGCCGTGGCGGGCACATCGTTCCAGCGCGCCGGGTTCGCTGCCAGGGGTACGCACGACTGTCAGTGGTCGGGCCATTGACGACGGTGACGAGGCGGGGGCGGAGACGCGGACGGGACGGGGGAGGTGGACGGGGCGGGGAAGGTGCACGGGACGGTGAAAGGGGAGTGATATGTGAGGTTACGGTGCTTTCCGCCCGGAGGCGCGCGGTGCCGTGCGGTGCGGGCAGGCCCCGGCGGCTTCTCGGGCCGGGCGACGTCCCGACGGCGGCCGGCCTTCCCGCGGGGGCCGCGAGACGGATGCCGAAGCGGGTGCGGGGCGGGCGGGACGCGGAAGGAGCCGCCGGTCGCGCGGCCCGGGGGCGACCCGGTCCCCTCTTCCGGGGCAACCGGACGGCGGTGCGGGCCGTCTTCAGAGGGGGAGCGGTCGGGGCCGCCTGCCCGCCACGGTGAGTTTTCTCGATGTCGAGCGTGATCGAGGTCTCATGGACGCGGTGGTGGCGGATGTCCGCCGGTTCCGGAAGACCTTCCTTCGTTTCCGCTCTGACCAGGACTTCTCCGCGTTCCGGCGCGAAGGCCCCCCGTGTGTGGCGGCGCAGAATACCGCATGATCCACGAAAACGATGCCTAGCTTGGGAATTCTGTCCCGATTGCGGTCGTTGTTTCCTTCGGAGCGGGCACCCGAGTGAGGAGACGCCGGGTGGCCGGACCGCCACCGACCAGTTGTAGACCACTCGTAAGGGAGTACGCATGGCAACCCGTGCCGTCGCCCGTCGTCAGGCCGATACCAAGGGCGCTGACGAGGCACGCACTGTACGTACCTCGTCATCCGGGGATGTCGCGGACCGGGACCTGGTCGGCATGTACCTCGACGAGATAGCCCGCACCCCGCTGCTGGACGCGGCGAAGGAGGTCGAGCTCTCGCTGGCCATCGAGGCGGGCGTCTACGCCCAGCAGATCCTCGACGGCGAGGTCGATCCCGTCTCGGAGGACTCGCCGAGCGCGACAGCGACCCGCGAGGAACTCGAGGCGATAGTCGCCGAGGGCGAGCGCGCCAAGGACGTCTTCATCCGTTCCAACCTCCGCCTGGTCGTCGCCGTCGCGCGGCGCTACCCCCGCAGCGGGCTGCCGCTGCTGGACCTGATCCAGGAGGGGAACGCGGGTCTGGTGCGCGCCGTCGAGAAGTTCGACTACCGCAAGGGCTTCAAGTTCTCCACGTACGCGACGTGGTGGATCCGTCAGGCCATCACGCGGTCGATCGCCGACCAGTCGCGCACGATCCGGCTCCCCGTCCACCTGGTGGAGGAGCTGGGCCGCATCCGCCGTGTGCAGCGGGAGTTCAACCGCGAGCACGGGCGGGACCCGGAGCCCGTCGAGATCGCCAAGGAGCTGGGTTCGACCGCCGAGCGCGTCATCGACGTGCTGGACTGGGCGCGCGATCCGGTCAGCCTCAACATGTCGGTGGACGACGAGGGCGAGACACAGTTCGGTGATCTGCTGGAGGACACCTCCGCCACCTCGCCGGAGGACTCCGTGCTCGTGATGTTGCGGCGCGAGGAGCTGGAGGACATGATCGGGCGGCTCGACGACCGCACCGCCTCCATCATCCGGGCGCGCTACGGCATCGAGGACGGACGCGAGCGCACGCTGACCGAGGTGGGCAAGCAGCACGGCCTGACGCGGGAACGCATCCGCCAGATCGAGAAGCACGCCCTGCTGGAACTGAAGAAGATGGCTCGTGACACGGGCTTCGACGCGGCGGCGTGAGCCGGTGCGGCAGGGTGACGCGGCCGTGCCGAGACGTGCCCCCGCCGTACCGCCACCCCCGGAATCACCTCGGACCCAGGGCCCCGGCGCACTCCTTCGAGTGCCGGGGCCCTGCTGTGTCCGGAGACGTGTCCGGTCCGTGTCCGCGGACGTGACCGACCCGCGCCCGGGCGTCCCCCGGTCCGGACCGGCGCGCGGGGTGCGGGAGGTCAGGAACCGGGACCGCGGTAGAGGTCGCGGTACGCCGGGAAGACCCCGCCGGGGCCGTCCACTCCCTCCGCGGCCAGCACCGCCTTCACCACCGCCCGCGTCAGGGTGTCGGCGCCGGCGGCCAGCACGTCGTTGACGTCCCCCGCCTCCGGCGGCCGTGCGCCGGTGGCCAGGGCGAAGACGGTGTCGCCGTCGTTCAGCAGGTGCACCGGACGGATCGCGCGGGCCAGCCCGTCGTGGGAGGTGCCCGCCAGCTTCTGCGCCTGGGCCGGGGAGAGGTCGGCGTCGGTGGCCACCACGGCCAGCGTGGTGTTGAGCGGTGGGTGCACGGTGGCGGCCGAACGGCGCTCCGACTCCTCCCGCGCGGCGGCCAGCCGCCGCTGCGCCTCGGCGTGCTCGGCCTCGGCGGGCAGGACCGGACGCCCCCCGTACAGCTCGCCGTAGAGCGCGCCCGTCGCCGGGTCGAACACCGAACCCACCGCGTTGACCACGGCCAGCGCGCCCACGATCGTCCCCGACGGCAGGACCGTGCTCGCGGTGCCCACGCCGCCCTTGAGACCGCCCGCCACGGCACCCGTCCCGGCGCCGACGTTGCCCTGGGCGACCGGCGCCCCGAGGGCCGTACGGGCCGCGGCCTCGGCCGCCTCGCGACCGAGCGCGGCGTTCGGCCGTGCCCGCCAGGAGCCGCCGCGGCCGAGGTCGAAGAGACAGGCGGCCGGCACCACGGGCACCACCTGCTCCGGGTCGGGGCCGACCCGGAAGCCGCGACCCCGCTCCTCCAGCCACTCCACCACCCCGCAGGCCGCGTCCAGCCCGAAGGCGCTGCCCCCGGTCAGCACCACGGCGTCGATGCGCTGCACCAGATTGCGGGGGTCCAGCGCGTCGGTCTCCCGGGTTCCGGGGCCGCCGCCCCGCACGTCCACGGCGGCCGTCGCCCCGCCCTCCGGGGCGAGGACCACGGTCGTGCCCGTCAACCGGCCGTCGCCGATCCACTGGGCGTGGCCGACCCGCAGGCCCTGTACATCCGTCAGTGCGTCCATGGCGGCCATGATCCCCCGGAGGCGGGCCCGGACCGCCGTACCCTGGGGGCATGGACAACCCCGCCGCGCCCGAGGACTCCGGGCACCGTGACCCGGTCTCCGCGCTGGACTTCACCGATCCGCTGAGCCTGCCGCCGACCGACGAGACCGACCGGGGCTGGGGCGAGGGACCGGCGGCGGGGAGCGACGGCGGCGCGGCCGAGCTGGCCCGCTTCCTGGACGAGAAGCCCCCGCACCACTTCTGAGGCGCACCGCCCTCGACGGGCTCGCGCGGCGGTGCGCCGTACGGCGTCACCGTTGTCCGGAAGCCCCGGACGGCCCCTCCGGACCGGGCCGGTCACCGTTGCCGGAGACCTTGCGCTGCGCGGCCAGGACGGCGGCGTTCGCGGGGCCGTCGCCGTCGTGCCGGCCGGCGAGCAGCGCGTCGCGGATCTCCGTGAGCAGTTCCAGCTCGGTCTTCTCGACCGGGGCCGCCGCGGCCTCCGCCGCGTCCTTGGCGTCCAGCCGCTCCTTGAGCTTGTTCATCGGCACGATCATGAGGAAGTACACGACCGCCGCGGTGATCAGGAAGGTCAGCGAGGCGCTCAGCACCGAACCCCACTTGATCGTGATGCCGTCGACGGCCGCGCCCGTCTTGTCGTCGAACGTGCACGGGCTCTGGAGACAGAACTGGTAGTGCTCCAGGTCCTTGGGACCGATGGAGCCGACCACCGGGTTGATGACGCCTTCCACCACCGTGTTAACGATCTTGGTGAAGGCGGCCCCGACGACGACGGCAACGGCCAACTCGACCACGTTGCCCCGCATCAGGAAGGTCTTGAACCCGGTCAGGACGCCCTGCTTCTCGCTCAACGGACTGCCTCTCTGCCCAACACGCACGCCGACCACTGTCGGAGGAACGCAGCACACGCTGCACGAGCACCGCGCGGGCTGTCCAATCCCGGGGGCGTGGACGAGACGGGTGGGAGGAGGGCGGTGGAGGGGACGCGCGCGCGTCCGCGCGGCCGGCGGCGGTCAGCACAGCGTCACCGCCAGTCGGGAGTGCGCCGCGGCGCCCGCGAGCCGGAGCGCCGTCGGGCGGGGCACCGAGAAGACCACCAGCGCTCCGGCCTCCTCGCCGTGCGCGCCGTCGGGTGAGCCCGCCTCGCCGTCGGGGCCGGGTACGGCGGCCACCCGTACGTTGCGGGCGACGATCCGCGCGCGGCCGGTTCGGGTGTCCGCGGAGTGCTCGTCGGCGGGGGCGGTGGCCAGGACGTCCACCCGGTCCCCGGGCCGCAGCAGCCGCACCACCGCCGCGTCCGGGATCCGCACCGGGGCCTCGACGGTCACGGCGTCCTCCCGGGGTGGGGAACTCCGCTCCCGGAGGGGCGACGGAGGCGGGGGAGCGGGCGGCGGCGCGTCCGTCCGCCCGGCCGCGGACCGGGCCGTGGGGGACGCGTGGTCTCCGCCGGACTCCCCGGGAGGCCCCCAGGCCATGGCCGCCACGGCGGCGACGGCCAGGCACACGGCCACCACCCGCGGCCCCGCGCCGCGCAGGGAGCCGAGCGGGCCGGGCCGCCCCGTGCGCACCGGTTCGAAGTCCGGCACGGCGCAGGAGGGTGGGGGACAGGAGGCCGGAGGAGCCTCGACGGGGAAGGGGGAGCCGGAGGAACCGGAGGAAGGGGACGCATCGGGAGGGTACGGAGAGGGAGGGGAAGAGGGAGCACTGGACATCGCGATCACCGCCTCGTGGTGGAAACCCCTCCACGATGTCCGGTGCCGCGGGAATCCGCCGGGGCCTGTGGACCGTCCACCGGTTGTGGACAACTCGCTCACCCACACGAGCCCCACCCGTCCCATCGGCCGCTCCGCCCGCACACGGGCGGCGAGCGGAGCGGCCGGAGACGGCGATCAGGACGGCGAACGGAGAACGGCGGCCGGACCGGAGACGGACGGCGGTCAGACGGGCGGTCAGACAGCGGTCAGGCGGTCAGGGCAGCGCGATCCCCGGGTCCATCCCGTCCAGCGCCGTCGCGCACGCGCAACTCCGCTCCGCCGGCAGCGCCGCCACGGCGTCGAAGAGCACCTCGCGCAGCCGTCCGACGTTCTCGGCGAAGACCTTCAGGACCTCCTCGTGGGAGACGCCCTCACCGGCCTCCGCACCGGCGTCCAGGTCGGTGACCAGGTTGATCGAGGTGTAGCAGAGGGCGAGTTCGCGGGCGAGGACCGCCTCGGGGTGCCCGGTCATCCCGACCACCGACCAGCCCTGTGCCGCGTGCCGGCGGGACTCCGCGCGGGTCGAGAAGCGGGGCCCCTCGATCACCACCAGCGTGCCGCCGTCCACCGGCTCCCAGCCGCGCCCGCGCGCCGCGGCGATCGCGGCCTTCCGGCCCGCCTCGCAGTAGGGATCGGCGAAGGTCACGTGCAGCACGTTGGGGACCGAGCCGTCGGCCAGGGCCTCGCCGTCGTAGTACGTCTGGACGCGCGACTTCGTGCGGTCCACCAGTTGGTCCGGCACGACCAGCGTGCCCGGCCCGTACTCGGGACGCAGGCCGCCCACCGCGCACGGCCCCAGCACCTGGCGCACGCCGACGGAGCGCAGGGCCCACAGGTTGGCGCGGTAGTTGATCCTGTGCGGGGGCAGGTGGTGCTTGCGTCCGTGCCGCGGCAGGAAGGCCACCCGCCGTCCGGCGACCTCGCCGATGAAGAGGGAGTCGCTCGGTTCGCCGTACGGCGTCTCGACCGTGATCTCCGTCACGTCGTCCAGGAACGAGTAGAACCCGGACCCGCCGATGACGCCTATCTCCGCCTGTGCGCTCATGGCCGTCACCCTAGCCCGCGAACCGCGGACCCCGCCGGGACATCGGTCGCGGCGGGGTTCCGGGGGCGTGCCGGGCCGGCCCGGGCGCGGAGGTCAGGCGGCCGAGGAACCGGCCTTGGACGACGCGCCGGACGAGCCGGAGCCCTCGCTCTTCGAGGTCGAGGACGACGAGGACGACGAGGACGACGAGGGGCTGCTCGACGTGGAGTTGCGGCTGTCGTTCCGGTAGAAGCCGGAGCCCTTGAAGACGATGCCGACCGCCGAGAACACCTTCTTCAGGCGCCCCTTGCAGCTCGGGCACTCGGTGAGCGCGTCGTCGGTGAACTTCTGAACCGCTTCCAGGCCCTCGCCGCACTCGGTGCACTGGTACTGATAGGTCGGCACTTGCTCCTCCTGGCACTCTTACTCGTGGAGTGCTAACGACGCACCATGGTGCAGTATTCCGGCGGCTTAGTCCACCGGAGCCGAGGGACGGTGACCCGTACCACGTGTCACGACCCGTCCGCGCTCCTCCGTCCGGGGGTCGGACGCGTCCGCCGGCTCCAGTCGGCCGCGCAGCGCCGTCACGGTCACCAGGGCCAGGGCCGTCGCGACCAGCGGCACCGTGAAGCCGGCGCTCGCCCCGAAGCCGTCCGCCAGCCGTCCGGCCGCCGTCGCGGCCCCGGCCTGCCCGAGCGCGACCGCGCCGGTCAGCCAGGTGAACGCCTCCGTCCGCAGGGCCGGCGGGGTCAGCCGCTCCACCAGCGTGAAACCGGTGATCAGGCTCGGGCCGATGCCCGCGCCGGCCAGCAGCCCGAGGACGGCCAGCAGCGGCACCGCGTCCACCGCCCACAGCGGCGCGGTGGTCAGCGTCAGCAGGGCGTACGCCACCAGCAGCCGCCGTCGGGGGGCCGACCGCCAGGAGAGGGCGCCGTAGACGAGGCCGGCGAGCATGTTGCCCGCGGCGAAGATCCCGTACAGCACGCCGTTGATGCCCGGCCGTCCGATGTCCTCGGTGAAGGCGGCCAGCGACACCTGCATCCCGCCGAAGACCGCGCCGATGCCCAGGAAGGCGACGATCAGCACCCGCACGCCCGGCACCGACAGCGCCGACGCGTGCTTCTCGCCCTTCGCCCGGGGGCGGCGGTGCGCCGGGGGCTCGGTGTGGCGCCGCGTGGCGAAGAGGAGGCCGCCGACCGTGGTCAGGGCGGCCTCGGCGACCAGTCCGGCGGCCGGGTGCACGCCGGTGCACAGCGCGGTGGCCAGGACCGGGCCGATGACGAAGGTCAGCTCGTCGGTGACCGACTCCAGCGCCGCCGCCGTCGGCAGCAGCCGCGTGCCGTCCGTGCCGTCCGCCCGCGCGCCGCCGAGCAGGTGCGCCCAGCGGGCCCGCACCATCGGGCCTATCTGCGGCACCGAGGCGCCGGCCGGAACGGCGGCGAGCAGCAGCGCCCACAGCGGCGCCCGCGACAGCGCCAGCGCCACCAGCAGGCCGACGGAGGCGGCGTGCAGCACGACGCCGGGCAGCAGGACGGCGCGCTGGCCGAAGCGGTCGGCGAGCCGGCCGCTGCGCGGCGCGAACAGGGCCATCGCGACACCGGTCGTGGCGGACACCGCGCCCGCGGTGCCGAACGACCCGGTGGTGTGCTCCACCAGCAGCACGATGCCGATCGTCAGCATCGCGAAGGGCTGGCGGGCCAGGAAGCCGGGCAGCAGGAACGTCCACGCGCCGGGGGTGCGCAGCAGTTGCCGGTAGCCGGGCTTCCGGCCGGGGTCGCCGGGGGTGGGGGAGACCGAGGAAGTGACCGTGGTGGTCACGACCGGACCTTTCTGCCACCTGGTAGCGCGCCGCGGGCACCGCACGACGGGGTGCGGCGGGGCGCGCCGAGGGCCGTCCTCATCGCGCGCAGCCGTGGCGTGTGGTCAGCCGTGTGGTCGCGCCGGCCCTGCATCAGGCGGAGTCGGAACACCGAAAGTCGGACAAACGTACGGCCACAGGTTAACGGATGGTCTCGGCGGTCTCACCGGTAACGGTGCCGTACGGGTGGCGCACACGGCCTCCGGCGGCCGGCCGCCCGGCCCGCCGGCCCGTCCCCGCCGGCCGTCCACCGGTCCGCCCGCCGCCTCGTTCGCCGGCCGGTCCGGTCAGCGGCCACGCCTCAGGGCCGAACTGCCTCCCGTGCCCAGCCAGCCGGCCAGCTTGCCGCCCCGGCTCACGGCCAGCAGGCGCCGCTCGGTGGCCTCCCGCACCGCGTCGGTGGTGACGACCAGCAGCTCGTCGCCGCGCCGCAGGGCGGTGGTGGGCGTGGGCACGAAGCTGCTGCCCTCCCGCACGACGAGGGTGACCGCCGCGCCCTTCGGCAGCCGGAGCTCGGCCACCTCCACGCCGTGCATCCGCGAACCCTCGGGGACGCCCACCGAGATCAGGTGGCCGCGCAGCCGCTCCAGCGGGGCCGACTCGATGTCCAGGTCCGTCGTGCCCTCGCCCTTGTCCAGGCCGAGCCTCCGGGCGACCCAGGGCAGGGTGGGGCCCTGGAGCAGGGTGAAGACGACCACCAGGACGAAGACGATGTTGAAGATCCGCCGGCTGCCCTGGACCTGGTGCACCATCGGGATCGTGGCCAGGATGATCGGCACCGCGCCGCGCAGCCCCGCCCACGACATCAGCATCTGGTCCCGCCAGGGCAGTCGGAAGGGCCGCGTGCACAGCACCACCGACACCGGCCGGGCCACCAGCGTCAGAACCAGCCCGACGATCAGCGCCGCCCCGAAGTCGCGCAGCAGCTCCGACGGGGTGGCCAGGAGTCCGAGCAGGACGAACAGTCCGATCTGCGCGATCCACGCCATCCCGTCGGCGAAGCCCCGGGTGGCCGGGCGGTGCGGCAGCCTGGCGTTGCCCAGGATCATCGCGGCGACGTAGACCGCCAGGAACCCGCTGCCGTGCGCCAGTGCGCCCCCGGCGTACGCCAGGACGCACAGCGCCATCACCGCGATCGGGTACAGGCCGGAGGCGGGCAGCGCCACCTGCCGCAGCCCGTACTCGCCGAGCTTGCCGACGGCCAACCCCACCACCAGGCCGATCGCCAACTCCAGGACCATCTCCCCGACCAGGGCGTACCAGGTGTGCGTCGGGCCGGTGGTGGAGAAGGCGACGACCAGGATCACCACGGGGGCGTCGTTGAACCCCGACTCCGCCTCCAGCATGCCGGTCAGCCGGTGCGGCAGCGGCACCCTGCGCAGCACGGAGAAGACCGCCGCGGCGTCCGTGGAGGACACCACCGCCCCCATGATCAGCGCCGGCCGCCAGTCGAGCCCCACCAGATAGTGGGCGCCGGCCGCGGTGATCCCCACGCTGATCGCGACGCCGAGGGTGGCGAGCACGGCCGCCGCCGGCACCGCGGGGCGGATCTCGCGCCACTTGGTGCCCAGACCGCCCTCGGCCAGGATCACCACCAGCGCGGCGTAGCCCAGCACCTGGGTCAACTCGGCGTCGTCGAACCGGACGCCGAACTCGTCCTCTCCGATGACGAGCCCGATGCCGAGGTAGATCAGCAGGCTGGGGAGCCCGGTGCGCGAGGAGAGCCTGACCGCCCCGACGGCGACGAGCAGGACGAGCGCGGAGACCAGCATCAGTTCGTTGAGGCGGTCGACAGTCAGGGGCGGATCCTTCCGTGCGGACGGGGCGAAACGGCCGGGATCCGACCGCCGAAAAAAGTCATTCGGTTGCCTAATAATTTACCAGCACTTGAATGTTGCCGTTTCGTTGCACCGGACTCCCTGCGATCTCCCCGGGTGGCTCGTCCTATGGTTGCTCCAGCACTCTGGTCCACCCTGCCCTCGAAGGACAGCGATGCCCGCCAAGAAGACCTCACGACGCGCCCGTCTTTCCGTGATCGCAGTCGTGCTGCTGCTCGTGGCGGGCATCGGCTACGGCACGTTCTGGAGCGTGGACACGGTCCGCGCCTCCTTCCCGCAGACCACCGGCACGCTCCAACTGGACGGCCTCTCCGCTCCGGTGACCGTCAAACGCGACGCCAACGGCATACCCCGGCTCTACGCCGACACCGCCGAGGACCTCTTCCGCGCCCAGGGGTACGTCCACGCCCAGGACCGCTTCTGGGAGATGGACGTGCGGCGGCACCTGACGGCCGGACGCCTGTCGGAGATGTTCGGCGAGAGCCAGGTCGAGACCGACGCCTTCCTGCGCACCCTGGGCTGGCGCGACGTCGCGCAGAAGGAGTACGACACCAAGCTGTCGAAGACGACGAAGCAGTACCTCCTGGCGTACTCCGCGGGCGTCAACGCCTACCTGGCCGGCCGCGGCGCGGAGGAGATCTCCCTGGAGTACGCGGCCCTCGGCTTCACCAACGACTACAAGCCGCAGAAGTGGACGCCGGTGGACTCCGTCGCCTGGCTCAAGGCCATGGCCTGGGACCTGCGCGGCAACATGCGGGACGAGATAGACCGCGCCCTGCTCTCCAGCCGCCTGACGGAGAAGCAGATCGAGGAGCTGTACCCGGAGTACCCGTACGACCGGAACAAGCCGATCGTCGAGAACGGCGCGGTGGACACCGCCACCGGCGAGTTCGACCCGCAGGCCACCTCCTCCGGCACCACCACGCCCCCGAACAGCGGGACGACCGGCCCCGGCGGCGCGACGAACCCCGGCGGCGCGACGAACCCCGACGGAACCGCGGCCACCGACGGAACCACCCCCCAGGGCTCGCCCGACGCCGCCGCCCAGGGCGTCCAAACCCAACTCGCCGCCCTCTCCGACGCCATCGACGAGATCCCCGCCCTGTTCGGCCCCAACGGCAACGGCATCGGCTCCAACTCCTGGGTCGTCTCGGGCGAGTACACGACCACCGGCAAGCCGCTGCTGGCCAACGACCCGCACCTGGCGCCGCAACTGCCCTCGATCTGGTACCAGATGGGCCTGCACTGCAAGACGGTGAGCCAGAAGTGCCCGTTCGACGTGGCGGGCTTCGGCTTCTCCGGCACGCCGGGCGTGATAATCGGCCACAACCAGGACATCTCCTGGGGCTTCACCAACCTGGGCGCCGACGTCACCGACCTGTACCTGGAGAAGATCGAGGACGGGACGTACGTCTACGACGGGAAGCGGGTCCCGTACGAGACCCGCGAGGAGACCATCAAGGTCGCCGGCGGCAAGGACCGGAAGATCACCGTCCGTTCCACCCGCCACGGCCCGATCGTCTCCGACCGCAGCACCGAACTGGGCACCGTCGGCGACCACGCCCCCGTCCAGGACGGCGCTCCCGACCGCGGCAAGGGCTACGCCGTCTCGCTGCGCTGGACGGCGCTGGAGCCCTCCAACACCATGGACGCGATCTTCAAGCTCGACGCCGCGAGGAACTTCACCGAGTTCCGCGCCGCCGCCCGCGACTTCGCCGTCCCCTCGCAGAACCTGATCTACGCCGACACCAAGGGCAACATCGGCTACCAGGCCCCCGGCCTCATCCCGATCCGCGGCGAGGGCGACGGCCGCTACCCGGCGCCCGGCTGGGACCCGGACTACGAGTGGACCGGCTGGATACCCCAGGACGCGCTGCCCTGGGAGTACAACCCCGAGCGCGGCTACATCGTCACCGCCAACCAGGCCGTGATCGACGAGGAGAAGTACCCCCACCTGCTCACCGACGACTGGGGCTACGGCGCCCGCAGCCAGCGGATCAACGACCTCATCCGGTCGAAGATCAAGGACGGCGGCAAGATCTCCATGGACGACATGGCGTCCATGCAGCTCGACAACAGCAGCGAGATCGCCAAGATCCTGGTGCCCTACCTGCTGAAGATCGACGTCGAAGACCCCTACGTCCGCGAGGCGCAGAAGCTCCTGGAGGGCTGGGACTACACCCAGGACGCCGACTCGGCCCCCGCCGCCTACTTCAACGGCGTGTGGCGCAACGTCCTCAAGCTCGCCTTCGGCAACAAGCTCCCCAAGGAGCTCCGGGTCGAGGGCCAGTGCCTGCGGGTCCGCCCGGCGGACGACTCCGGCCCGATCGAGGACCTGGACGGCACCGTCCGCACCGTCCGCGAGTGCGGCCGGCGCTCTCCGGAGTCCGCGCAGCCCGACGGCGGCGACCGCTGGTACGAGGTCGTGCGCACGCTGCTGGAGAAGCCCGACAGCGGCTGGTGGACCCCCGGCAGCCGCTACGAGCAGGGCGACGGCGACCGGGACGCGCTGCTGGAGCGGGCCATGAAGGACGCCCGCTGGGAGCTGACCACCAAGCTCGGCAAGGACATCGAGACCTGGAACTGGGGCCGCCTGCACCGGCTGATGCTCAAGAACCAGACCCTGGGCATCGAGGGACCCGGCTTCCTCCAGCACCTGCTCAACCGCGGTCCGTGGAACCTCGGCGGCGGCGAGGCGGCCGTCAACGCCACCGGCTGGAACGCGGCCGGCGGCTACGAGGTGGTCTGGGTGCCGTCGATGCGGATGGTGGTCAACATGGCCGACCTCGACGAGTCCCGGTGGATCAACCTCACCGGCGCCTCCGGCCACGCCTACCACCCCCACTACGTCGACCAGACGGACCTGTGGGCCGAGGGGAAGATGCTGGACTGGGCGTTCAGCGAGAAGGCCGTCGCGGAAGCGACCGAGGACACCATGGCCCTCACGCCGTGAAGCGGTGCACCCCCTCGGGGGTCACCGCGGCGTGCACGGGCCGGTCGTGGGGCTCGACGGGCACCCGCCCGTCCAGCAGCTCGCCGGCGTGGAGCAGCACCACGCGCGCCGGGCGGGCCCCGGACGCCTCGATGCGGGCCAACGCCCGGTCGTAGCTGCCGCCGCCGCGCCCCAGGCGCGCCCCGCGCCGGTCCACGGCCAGCCCGGGCAGCAGGACGGTGTCGACGGTCGTCACCGCGTCCGGGCCGAGCCGCGGACCGGTGGGCTCCAGCAGCCCCCGGCCGGCGCGCGCCAGCCGGTCCGCGCCCTCGTACGCGGCCCAGTCCAGGTCGTTGTCGGGCAGGAGGACCGGCAGCAGCACCCGTACGCCGCGCTCGCGCAGCGCGTCCAACAGCGCGCGGGTGTCCGGCTCGCGCCCGATCGAGACGTACGCGGCCACCGCGCGCGCCCCGGTCAGCTCGGGCAGTTCCAGGGCGTGCCGGGCCAGCGCCCCGGCGGCCCGCCGCACCTCCTCCTCCGGCAGCGCTGCGCGCGCCGCCAGGAGGGCGCGCCGCAGCGCGCGCTTCCCGGTGTCGGTGGTGGTCTCCGCGTCGCTCACGGTGGTTCGGCTCCCGGCTCGCTCGGTCACGGCGTCGCCCGCCGCAGGCGCATTATCATCCCGGTGGTACGGCGGACCGGCCCCGACCTGCTCCGGGGCGATTCGGCGGCCCCGGAATGATTGTCCGCAAACCGCAACAGACGTGTTGAAGCCGTACGTTGTGTAACAGGGCAGGGGCTAAGGTGCTGAACATGACTACCTCGCGTACACGGATCACCAAGGCCGTGATCCCGGCCGCCGGGCTCGGCACCCGTTTCCTCCCGGCGACGAAGGCCACTCCCAAGGAGATGCTGCCGGTCGTCGACAAGCCCGCGATCCAGTATGTGGTGGAGGAGGCCGTCACGGCCGGGCTCTCCGACGTCCTCATGGTCACGGGCCGCAACAAGCGCCCGCTGGAGGACCACTTCGACCGCAACTACGAGTTGGAGGAGGTCCTGCGGAGGAAGGGGGACGAGACCAAGCTCACCAAGGTCCAGGAGTCCACCGACCTCGCCACCATCCACTACGTGCGCCAGGGCGACCCCAAGGGCCTGGGCCACGCCGTCCTCTGTGCCGCCCCGCACGTCGGCGACCAGCCCTTCGCCGTGCTGCTCGGCGACGACCTGATCGACCCGCGCGACCCGCTGCTGTCCCGGATGATCGAGGTGCAGGCCACCTACGGCGGCAGCGTCGTCGCGCTGCTGGAGGTCGACCCGGAGCACATCCACCTCTACGGCTGCGCCGCGGCCAGGCTCACCGGCGACGACGACGTCGTGCGCGTCTCCGACCTGGTGGAGAAGCCCTCCCGTGAGGATGCCCCCAGCAACCTGGCCATCATCGGCCGCTACGTCCTCGACCCCGCCGTCTTCGAGGTCCTGCGCAAGACCGAGCCCGGACGCGGCGGCGAGATCCAGCTCACCGACGCCCTCCAGACCCTCGCCTCCGACCCCTCCATCGGCGGTCCGGTGCACGGCGTGGTCTTCAAGGGACGCCGCTACGACACCGGCGACCGCGGCGACTACCTGCGGGCCATCGTCAGGCTGGCGTGCGAGCGCGAGGACCTGGGCCCGGACTTCCGACAGTGGCTGCGCGACTTCGTGACCAAGGAGCTGTAGTCACGTGAGCAGGACCTGGTCCGTCGACGAGCACCTGGCCGACGTCCTGCGGTCGGTGCGACCGCTGGACCCCATCGAGCTGCACCTGCTCGACGCCCAGGGCTGCGTGCTGGTCGAGGACGTGCTGGTGGCCACCCCGCTGCCGCCCTTCGACAACAGCTCCATGGACGGGTACGCGGTCCGGGTCGCCGACGTGGAGAAGGCGAGCGAGGCCGACCCGGCGGTGCTGGAGGTCGTCGGGGACGTGGCGGCGGGCACCGGACGGATGCCGAAGATCGGGCCGGGGCAGGCCGCCCGCGTGATGACCGGCGCCCCGCTGCCGCCCGGAGCCGAGGCCGTCGTCCCCGTGGAGTGGACCGACGGCGGCACCGGCGGCGGCCCGGCCGACACCATGGCGGCCCACAGCGCCGACCCGTCCGGCGGGACGGGCGAGGTCCGCGTCCACCGGCCGGTGACGGCCCGGCAGTACGTGCGCGACAAGGGCGGTGACATCCGGGCCGGCGCGGTGGCCCTGGAGGCCGGCACGGTCCTGGGGCCCGCGCAGATCGGCCTGCTCGCGGCCGTCGGCTGCGAGACGGTCACCGTCCGCCCGCGCCCGCGCGTGGTCGTGCTCTCCACCGGCAGCGAACTCGTCCGGCCCGGCTCCCCGCTGGGCCCGGGCCAGATCCACGACTCCAACAGCTACGCCCTGACCGCCGCCGCCCGGGCCGCGGGCGCCATCGCCTACCGGGTCGGCGCGGTGGCCGACGACGCCGAGACCCTGCGCACGGTGATCGAGGACCAGCTCGTCCGCGCCGACGCCGTCGTCACCAGCGGCGGCGTGAGCGTGGGCGCGTACGACGTGGTGAAGGAGGCGCTCTCCGACCTCGACGGCACCGTGCTGGGCGGCGCCGACCTGACGGAGCCGGAGGAGCCCGGGGAGTCCTCGGACGCCCCCGAGCACGAGAAGCCGGCCGCGCCCGTCCGGAGCGTGGAGTTCCGCAGGCTCGCCATGCAACCCGGCAAGCCCCAGGGCTTCGGTCTGGTCGGCCCCGAGGGCATCCCGCTGTTCGCCCTGCCCGGCAACCCGGTCAGCTCCTACGTCTCCTTCGAGCTGTTCGTCCGCCCGGCCCTGCGCGCCCTGATGGGACTGGCGCCCGTCTCCCGGCCCACCGTCCGCGCGCGCCTGGAGTGCGAGGAGCCGATCGGCTCCCCGGCCGGGAAGCGGCAGTTCCTGCGCGGCCGGTACGAGCCGCCGGGCGAGGGCGAGCGGATCGGCACGGTGCGTCCGGTGGGCGGCGCGGGCTCCCACCTGCTCGGCTCCCTGGCCCGCGCCGACGCGCTGATCGTCGTACCCGAGCGGACCACCGAAGTCGCCCGGGGCGACGAACTGGACGTCGTGCCTCTGGACGGAGCCGACTGACCCCGACGCCCTGCGGGTACCGTTGTCGTCCGACACGGAGCGACGCGGGAGTGTGATGAACAGCGCGCCACAGGGGAGCACCCCCGGCACCACCGGCGGCCTCACCCACATCGACGAGGCGGGCGCCGCCCGGATGGTCGACGTCTCGGCCAAGGAGGTCACCACCCGCACCGCGCGCGCGACCGGCCGCGTGCTCGTCTCGCCGCGCGTGGTGGAGCTGCTGCGGGGCGAGGGCGTGCCGAAGGGCGACGCGCTCGCCGTCGCCCGCATCGCCGGGATCATGGGCGCCAAGCGGACCCCCGACCTCGTACCGCTGTGCCACCCGCTGGCCCTGTCCGGGGTGAAGGTCGACCTGTCCGTCGCGGACGGAGCCGTGGAGATCGCGGCGACGGTGCGGACCACCGACCGCACCGGGGTGGAGATGGAGGCGCTGACGGCCGTGTCGGTGGCGGCGCTGACCGTCGTGGACATGGTCAAGGCCGTGGACAAGGGCGCCGTCATCACGGACGTGCGGGTGGAGGAGAAGACCGGAGGCGCCTCGGGGGAGTGGAGGCGGGACCAGTGAGCGACACCGGCGAGCGGACCGGCACGCGGGGCCGTGCCCTGGCCGTCACCGTCTCCAACCGCGCCGCAGCGGGCGTCTACGCCGACACCACCGGACCGCTGCTGGTCAAGGCCCTGGCCGAACTGGGCTTCGCCGCCGACGGCCCCCGCGTCGTCCCGGACGGCGAGCCCGTGGCGGAGGCGCTGCGCGCCGCCGTCGCCGCCTCCTACGACGTGGTGCTCACCACCGGCGGCACCGGCATCTCGCCGACCGACCGAACGCCGGAGATGACCCGGCGCGTGCTGGACTACGAGATCCCGGGCATCCCCGAGGCCATCCGCGCCGCCGGGCTCGCCACGGTGCCCACCGCCGCGCTCTCGCGCGGCACCGCGGGCGTCGCGGGCACGACGCTGATCGTCAACCTCCCCGGCTCCACCGGGGGCGTGCGCGACGGACTGGCCGTCCTGGAGCGCCTGTTGGCGCACGCGGTGGACCAGATCCGCGGCGGCGACCACCCACGGCGGGACACCCGTCCGGAGGGCGGCCGTCCGGGGAAGGACCATCCGGAGAAAGGCCATTCGGGGAACGGCCGTCCGCAGGACGGAACGAGAGAGGAACCGAACTGAACGCCCCCTGGCCGGTCGAACTGACGGACGGTGACGTCACCCTCCGTCCCATAAGGCTGCGCGACCACCGCGCCTGGCGCGAGGTGAACCAGCGCAACCGGGACTGGCTGCGCCCCTGGGAGGCCACCATCCCGCCCGTCCTGCCCGGCCATCTGCCGCCGCGGCGCCCGACGTACCGGCAGATGGTCCGCCACCTGCGGGCGGAGGCGCAGGCGGGCCGGATGCTGCCGTTCGTGATCGAGTACCGGGGACGGCTGGCCGGACAGTTGACGGTCGCCGGAATCACCTGGGGCTCGATGTGTTCGGGGCACATCGGTTACTGGGTCGACCGCGAGGTGGCGGGCCGCGGCGTGATGCCGACGGCCGTCGCGCTCGCCGTGGACCACTGCTTCCACGTGGTCGGACTCCACCGGATCGAGGTCTGCATCCGCCCCGAGAACGGGCCGAGCCGCCGCGTGGTGGAGAAACTCGGATTCCGCGAAGAGGGCCTCCGGCCGCGTTATCTGCACATCGACGGCGCCTGGCGCGACCACCTGGTGTACGCCCTGACCACGGAGGACGTCCCCGAAGGGCTGCTGACCCGCTGGCATCGGCGCACGAGTCCCGGAACTCCGCGGAAATAAAATAAACGTTCGATTTTATCCACGGGGTGGACATCTTCCGGTCGACGGTCGGACATATCCGCGAACTCCGAGCGCAACAATCACAAAAAACGGTAGGGATATCAGCCAGATCGTGCGACACACCGCGCCAATTGGCGTATGGGCCTCGGCAAACCCCTCTACCGTGTGAGACGTGAGCAGCAGCGGCCTCATCTACGCAGTCATCGTCGGGGCCTGGGCCGCCTACCTGGTGCCGATGTGGCTCCGTCGGCAGGACGAACTCAACGAGGCTCGTCCCACCGAGCGTTTCAGCACCGCCATCCGGCTGCTGTCCGGCCGGGCGGGGATGGAGCGCCGGTACGCCAAGGACCTCAGGGAGGCGGCCGAACGCGAGGAGGACGGTCCGGCGGACCTCGCGGCCACCGACGAGGACGTCACAGGGCTGCCCGCGGACGGCGTGGACGTCCGGGCCCTCGCCAACCCCGTGACCGAGCGGCACGAGGTCCCCGGACCGGCGACCATGGCGCGCTCCGAGGCCCCCACCGAGGTGCGCCGCCCGGCGACCGCGGTCCGCGCCGACCACACCGGCACGGCGGGACGCACCCGGCGGGCCAAGCTGCTCGCCCGGCGCCGGCGCACCACGATGGTGCTCTTCCTCGCCTTCACGCTCGGCGCGATCGTCGCCGCGGTCGGCGGCATCGCCTTCCTGTGGGCCCCCGCGATCCCCGCCGGGCTGCTGAGCGCGTACATCGCCCACATGCGCGCCCAGGAGCGCCGCCGCTTCGCCTTCGTCATGGACCAGCGCCGGGCCGAGGCCGCCGCCCGCCGGCTGCGCGAGCGTCGGACGGTCCCCGCCGAGCCGGCTCCGGAACCGGCCCCCGAGCCCGTCGCGCCCTCCCCGGAGGCCGCCGCCGAACGGCAGATCCTGGTGGAGCAGACCGACCACGCCGAATGGGTGGACTCCCAGCGCCGCGAGCGCGCCCCCGGCCCGGCGGACGGCGGCTGGGAGCCCACCCCCGTGCCGCTGCCCACCTACGTCAACGCCCCGGTCGCCCCGCGCACCGCGCACGGCGTGGACCTCGGCGCCCCGGACACCTGGAGCTCGGCCCGCTCCACCACGGCCTCCTCCGCCCCGGCCGCCGCCCCGGGGCAGCCCTCGGCGGACCGGCCCCCGGCCTCGGCCCCGCGCAGGCAGACGCCGCTGTTCGACCAGTACGCCGACGAGGACCGCCCCCGCGCCGCCAACGAGTGACCCACCCCACACCGGGGCGGCGTCCACGGTGACCAGCGCGGAACGGATTTCCGCGCACGCCGCTGGGGATGCTAGGGTTTCACCCGTTGCAAGGGCCTGTAGCGCAGTCCGGTAGCGCACCTCGTTCGCATCGAGGGGGTCAGGGGTTCAAATCCCCTCAGGTCCACATCGCACGACGAAGCCCCCTCCGGGACTCCCGGAGGGGGCTTCGTCGTGCTGCCCGAAGACCGTCGGCGATGCTCCCCGCCCCGCGACAGCGGCGCCCCCGGCGTCTGTCGCCACACGCCCCCGTCGGCTGCCCGGCGCGGAAGGGGGGGCGTGATGTCCCACGAGCGGCGCGCGGGCGTTTCCGCCGCCCGAATGCGGTCTCCCGCGTGTGGTGTCGCCCCGCGCGGGCCCGACGGAGCGTCCGTCGGAAGGAGGACTTTGGGCCTCGACGAGCACGCTGACCGGTTGGATAAGATCAAATCCCATACGGACAAACCTTTTTGACTGGTAGTCATAAAGGCGGCGCGTCCTTCCGCCACCACACCCGACATGCGAAAGCGGCTGCGTATGAGTCCCCCTTCCCCTGCCCGCGCGGCGGTGCACCCGCAGTGGATGACGTGGCTTCTGGCCCTGGCCCTGGCGACCGGAGTGGCCACCGCCCAGGTGGCGGCGTGGCGGGTGTGGCCGCCGGTGGCGGCCGGGGCGGTGTCCCTCGCCACGGTGGGGCTGGTCCTCTGCCTGGGCCGGCTGTGGCAGCGGCACTCCGCGGCCGTCCGCGAGCTGGAGAGGGCGAAGGCCGAGCACGCCGCCGAGGTCGAGGGCGTCCACGCCCGGTGGCAGGACTGGGCCCGGGGCCAGGCCGACGCGATGGACAAGGCGCTGAGCGTGTGGAGCGACCGGCTCCGCGAGGTGCTGGACGGGCAGGAGCCGCCGGAGGCGCAGGAGTACCCGGGCGTCGACGAGCGGGTCCAGGAGTTCCTGAGGAAGGCGCTCCAGGACGTGGCCGAGACGACCGCGGACCACCAGGACGCCTACGAGCACGCCCTGAAGACCCTGGCACAGCGGCTGCAGAGCGGGGCGTTGCGCGTCCAGAAGGAGGCCGCCGAGCTGGTCGCGAGCCGCGACCTGGCACTGGTCGAACTGGGCATGCGCATCGACCACCAGGCGACCCACCTGTCCCACCTGGCCCAGGGCGTGAGAATCCTGTGCGGCGAGTGGACCGGACAGCAGTGGCGGCAGACCGTACCGCTCACGGACGTCGTCCGCGCCGCCTCCGGCCGGATCACCGAGTTCCGCCGGGTGGAGGTCAGCGGCGAGCCGGACATGGGCGTGTCCCCCTACGCGGCCGAGTGGCTGATCCACCTCGTCGCGGAACTCCTGGCGAACGCCACCACCTTCTCGCCGCCGCCGGCGAGCGTCGGGGTGCAGGTGGAACTGGTCCAGCGGGGAGTGGTCATCCAGATCGACGACCGCGGTCTGGGGATGACCGAGAGCCAGTTGGAGAAGGCCCGCCGGATCGTCGGCGGTGAGCGCGTGATCACCCTGCGGGAGCTGGACGACCCGCAGACCGGACTCGCCGTGGTCGGCCGCATCGCCCACCAGTTCGGCATCGAGGTCGGTCTCGACCGGTCCCCGTACGGAGGGCTGCGCGTGGTGGTCCTGGTGCCCCACGACATCCTGGAGCCGGTCGAGCCCGCCGACGCGGCGCCGCCCGTACGGGAGGAGACGCCCGCCGTGTCCGCGGAAGCCCCCGAGCCCGCCGCGCCGAGCGGCCCCGTGCCGCTCCGGACGGCGCAGCAGGCCACGTCGGGCCTGCCCAAACGCCGCTCCCGCCGCGCGTCCACGGCGCCCGACGGCGCCCCGACGGCCGTCCGACACGAAATCCCGGAGACCGATCCGGCCCAGGCCGGTGCCTTCCTGGCCGGATTCATCAACGCCGGCCGCGACGTCCCCGCAACCGGTACCGAACCGTCCGAAAGAGACTGACGATGAATCCCCCGCAGAACGACTGGATGATCAGTGAGGTCGTCGGAGTCCCCGGCGTCCGCCACGTGGTGGTTCTCAGCGCCGACGGGCTCGTGCGCACCCGCTCGCAGGAGCTGGACCAGGACACGGCCGACCGGCTGGCGGCCGCCGCCTCGGGCCTGATGTCCGTGGGCACCAGCCTCGCCAAGACCTTCGGCCGCGGCGGCAAGGCCCTGGTGCAGCAGATGACCGAGTTCGAGGGAGGGTTCCTCTTCGTGCGCAGCGCGGGGGACGGCACCCGCCTGGCCGTCGTCACCGAGGACACCGTCAACCCGGCGCTGATCGGCTCGCAGATGGTGCTCCAGGTCAAGAGATTCGGCGAGCACCAGGCCACTCCGGCTCGCCGCACCCGTACGACATGACGGCGGCGGATCGGCCGGGCGGCCCCGTCCGCCCCTACGTCATCACGCGCGGGCGGGTGCAGCCGCCCAGACGCCTGCCGGTGGAGACCCTGCTGGAGGCGACCGACACCACCGATCCCCTGCCCGTCACGGCCAGCAGGCACCACCGCCGGCTGTTGAGCGTCTGCCGGAACCGTCTGGCGCTGGTCGAGGCCGCCGCTCACCTGAAGGAACCGGTCAGCGTCGTCACCGTCCTGGTCTGCGACCTGATCGACTCCGGCCACCTGACCGTCTGCTCCTCCGCGCCGCTCGCCTCCGACCGCCCCGACACCACCCTGCTCCAGGAGGTCCTGGATGGACTCAGAAGAAAGCTCTCGGCCTGAACCCGCGTACCTTCCCCCCACCGTCGAGCGGTCCGCCAAGATCCTGGTCGTCGGTCCGTTCGGGGTCGGGAAGACGACGCTGGTCGGCTCGGTCAGCGAGATCGAGCCGCTGCGCACCGAGGAGGTCATGACCCAGGCCGGCGCGGGCATCGACGACCTGCGGGGCCTGGAGTCGAAGACCACCACCACCGTGGCGATGGACTTCGGTCGCATCACCCTCAGCGACACGCTGGTCCTCTACCTGTTCGGCGCCCCCGGGCAGCGCCGCTTCTGGGACCTGTGGGAGGGCCTGGTCGTCGGCGCGGTCGGCCTGCTGGTGCTGGTCGACACCCGCCGCCTGGACGACAGCTTCGAGGTGCTGGACCAACTGGAGGAGCGCGGACTGCCCTTCGCCGTGGCCGTCAACCAGTTCCCCGACAGCGGACGGTTCAGCGACGAGGACATCCGCGAGGCGCTGGACCTGCTGCCGACCACCCCCGTGGTGCACTGCGACGCCCGCGACCCCCAGTCGTCGCTGCAGGCCCTGATCGCACTCGTCAGCCATGTCGGCAACCGATCGCTCCAGGAGACACCAGCGTGACCTCGCCCGCCGCTCCGCCCCCCGCATGCCCGGTCTCCTCCGGACGCATGCCGCTGACGGCCATCACCCAGTCCCGCGACCCCCACGCGATCTACGCGCGACTGCGCGAGGCGCACGGCCCGGTGGCGCCGGTGGAGCTCGAACCCGGAGTGCCGGCCTGGCTGGTCATGGGCTACGAGGAGATCCGCGTCATCACCGAGCGGGAGCCGCTGTACTCCCGCGACGCCCGCAACTGGCGCGACCTGAACGAGGGCGTCGTCTCCCCGGACTCCGGACTGCTGCCGATGATGGCCTACCGCCCCAACGTCATCGGCGCCGACCAGCACGAGCACCGTCGGCTGCGCAAGCCCCTGGACGACGGCATCGCCCGGATCGACAAGCGCGCCCTCCGCCGCCAGGTGGAGCGCATGTGCACCGAGCTGATCGAGGAGTTCGCGGAGACGGGGACGGCCGACCTGGTGGCCGACTACGCCGCCTACATCCCCATGCTGGCCATAGGCCACCTCTTCGGCCTCGACACCGAGCAGGGCCACGAACTGCGCCGTGCCCTGATCGCGCTCTTCGGCAGCCAGGACGACTCCCAGGCGGGCAACCGGAGTTTCGAGCAGATCCTCTTCGACACCCTCCAGGCCCGCAAACGGGAGCCCGCGGACGACCTGACCACCGCCTTCCTGCGGCACCCCAATCTCCGCGACGACGACGAGGTCCTGCAGTCCATGGTGGTGATGATCTCCGCCGGGAACGAGACCACCACCAGCTGGATCGCCCACACCCTGTACCGGATGATCACCGACTCCGGCTTCGAGGCGCGTCTGCGCGGCGGGGACCTGGGCGTGGACGACGCGCTGGACGACGTGCTGTGGCGCGAGCCCCCCATGACCCACATGCCCGCCCGCTACGCCCTGCGCGACACCGAGCTGGGCGGGCAGCACATCCGCAAGGGGGACGTCCTCGTCCTCGGACTGGCCGCCGCCAACAGCGACCCCTCCCTCATCCCCTTCGACCGGCTGCCCCCGGGCAGCCGCGGGCACATGGCTCACTCGGCCGGCCCCCACATGTGCCCCGCCCGGGTGCCGTCCCGGCTGATCGCCCACACCGCGGTCAACACGGCTCTGCACCTGCTGCCGGGTCTCCGGCTCACGATCGACCCGCAGGAGGTGACCTGGAACCCCTCCCCGTGGACGCGCTGCCCCACCGCCCTGCCGGTGACCTTCAGCGCCCTGCCGCGTCGGGGCCGGGCCGCCGGCGGGCGTCGTGCTCCCGTTCGTCCCACTCACCGAGGAGGCCGCACATGACGCTCGAACAGCACGCGCCGGGGGTGGCAGCGGACCTGCCGCTGATCACCCTCGACCCCGAGGGCCGGGACCACCACGGCGAGGCCGCCAGGCTCCGCGAGGCCGGCCCCGTGGTCCGCGTCGTCCTGCCGGGCGACGTCGTCGCCTACAGCGTCACCCGCCACGAGTTGGTCGCCGAGTTGGTCGCCGACTCCCGCGTCTCCAAGGACTGGCGCAACTGGAACGCCATCCGGAACGGGGAGATACCCGACGACTGGCCGCTGATCGGCATGGTCAAGGTCACCAACATGGTCACCGCCGACGGCGCCGAGCACCGCCGGCTGCGCAAACTCCTCGGCCAGACCTTCACGCCCCGCCGCGTCCAGGACATGCGGCCCGACGTGGAGCGCATCGTCACCGACCTCCTGGACGCCCTGCCCTCCCACGCGGACGCCGACGGCGTCGTCGACCTGCGCCGCCACTTCGCCTACCCCGTGCCCATGCAGGTCATCAGCGACCTGTTCGGGGTCCCCGAGCACGAGCGGCCCGGGCTGCGCGAGATGGTCGACAAGATCTTCCGCTCCGACCTCACCCCCGCCGAGGTGGGGGCGAACCAGATCGCGATCTACCGGCTCCTCGGCCGCGTGGTCGAGCTCCACCGCACCGAGCGCGGCGACGACCTCACCAGCGCCCTGATCACCGCGCGCGAGGCCGACCCCGACGCCCTGAGCGAGGACGAACTCGTCGGCACGCTGCTGCTGATGCTCACCGCCGGGCACGAGACGACGCTCAGCCTGATCGCCAACGCCGTCCGCGCCCTACTCACCCACCCCGAGCAGCGGGAGACGGCGCTGAAGGGCGACGAGGCGACCTGGTCGGCGGTCGTCGAGGAGGTCCTGCGCTGGGACGCGCCCATCGGCAACTTCCCGTTCCGCTACCCGCTGGAGGACATCGAGATCGCCGGGGTCACCATCCCCAAGGGCGAGCCGATCATGGCCCCGTACAGCGCGGTCGGACGCGACGAGACCCACCACGGCCCGGACGCCGACGTCTTCGACATCACCCGCGACCAGAAGCGCCACCTCGCCTTCGGGCACGGCCCGCACGCCTGCCTCGGCGCGCCCCTGGCCCGGCTGGAGGCGGGCATCGCGCTCCCGGCCCTCTTCGCCCGCTACCCGGAGCTCTCCCTCGCCGCGGACCCGGCGGAGCTCGTGCCCGTGCCGTCGATGTTCTCCAACAGCGCGAGCACGCTGCCGGTGCGGCTGGGGACGCCGGCGGCCTGAGGCGGCCGGGCCGCCCGCCCGCTTCGGAGGAGGCCCGCCCGACCGGCACGACCGGGCGGGCTTCCCGCCGTCCTTCAGCCGTCCTTCAGCCGTCCTCCCGCCGTCCGGGAACGGCCGTCAGGCGGGGACGAGCGTGAGGTAGGCCATGCCCAGCACGCCCCGGTAGGTCATCCAGGCGGCGCGGTGCCGGTCCGCGCGCTCCCGGGTCTCGGCCGCCAGGGGGTGGTCGGGGTGGGCCGCGAGCCACTCCTCCACATCGGCCAGGTAGCCCGACTCGAACTCCTCCCACTCGTCCTCGTTCGCCGTCTCGATCCACTCCGGCCGGAACCCGGCGGCGACGGCGGTGTCCACCAGGTCCGCGAGGTGGAGGTGGTCGGCGGCGGACGCCCCCGGCCACATGCCGGAGAGCTCGGCCGGGGTGGGGGCGCGCTGCCAGAAGCCCTCGCCGAACAGGACGCGCCCCCCGGGCGCGACCAGCCGTCGCAGCTTCCGCAGGGCCCCGACGGCGTGTCCGGGCGGCTCGGCGGTAGCGAGTGCCTGGCCGGAACCGACGCACAGGACGAGGTCGGCCGGGCCGCGGGCGGTCTCCTTCGCGGACGCCTTGACGAACTCCACCCGGTCGGCGAGCCCGCGCGCCTCGGCCTCGCGGCGTCCGCGGGCCAGGTCGTCGGCATCGAGGTCGAGGCCGACGGCCGTGGCCCCGGGCGCCGCCGCCAGGAGGCGGAGCGTCAACTCGCCCCACCCGCAGCCGATGTCGAGGACGGTGGCGGGGCCGGTGCGGACGAGCCGTCGCACGATGCGGTCGGCGCGCGCCTCGGAGAGAGGCCCGTGGAAGACGAGGCGGGTGAGCCGGGGCGGCCGGTCGGTGTCGGTGGTCACCGGGGAACGGTAGTTCCGCGGGGCGTGACGGGGACACCGAATTTCCGGGTGCGGCGGCATTTCCGGGTGCGGCGACACACCCCGCGTCAGTCCTCCGGGGCGGGGTCGGCGGGGAGGCGTTCGAGGGCCGTGACGAGCGCCGCGCCGTCCTCCGCGTCCAGCACGATGCCGAAGGCGTCCTCCAGCACCTTGGGCACCTCGTGCGGCTCCAACTCCCGCACCCGGCGCGAGCCGTCGGCGCGGGCGGTGGTCACCCAGGTGGTGCCGTACAGCGCGTGGTGGGCGTCGGGGCCGGTGCGCTGGGCGATCGGACGCCGGACGAAGGGCGAGCGGGGGTGGGTGGAGACGTAGTGGTTGCCCACCGTCCAGTCCACGACGTACTGCGGGTTCGGGGTGAAGGTGTGCAGGTCGAGCCAGCCGTCCCCGTCCCCTTCCCCGTGTCCGCCCGCGCGCCGTTCGCGGAGCGTCCACTCCTCGGCGGCGAGGGTCTCCCCGAGGGCGCGGACGTGTCGCTCCAGGCGGAAGGACCGGCCGCTGTCGCCGGTGCCGGCGCCGTCGGCGAACTCGATCGGTTCCAGGGGGCCGGCGCCGAAGCCGATGTCGCAGATCCACACCCGTCCGGTGTCCGGCGTCTCGGCGGTCTCCACCCGCAGCACGGCGTGCGTGGCGGGCCGGACGCGGTCCGAGCCCATGCCGACCCGGGAGGACAGCCCGGTGACGCCGAAGCCCAGCCGTTCCAGGGCGGCCGCGAAGAGCCGGGCGTGCTCGAAGCAGTAGCCGCCGCGGGCCCGGCGCACGAGCTTGTCCTGGAGGGCGGGGAGATCGATCGGGACCGGCCGTCCCAGGACGATCTCCAGGTTCTCGAAGGGAACGGCCAGGACGTGCGCGCGGTGCAGGGCGCGCAGGGTCTCCAGGGTGGGGGAGCGGTCCCCGGTGTGGCCGATCCGGGCCAGGTAGGCGTCCAGGTCCAGCAGGTCGCCCTCCCACCGGCGGTCCGTCTCGCCGCCGCGTTCCGTCATGATGCGTCCTCCCCTTCACGGTGGCCGGTCTGCGGAACCGACGCTAGGGCCTCAAGTGGGCTTGAGGTCAAGGAGAGGGGAGTCGACGGAGGAGGGAGGCGATTCCCCTGGTCGGGACGGTGCCGCCGTGGACGCGGAGCTCACGTCCGTGCGCCGGGAGTCCGGCCCGTGTGCGCTCGACCCGGCCGGACCGGGGTCAGCGCAGGGGCTTGGCGTAGCAGCGGCTGTTGGGCTCGTCGCGGTAGACCCCGAACTTCTCGGCCGGCGCGTAGCCGCTCGACTCGTAGAGGGCCATCGCCTCCGGCTGCATGGTGCCGGTCTCCAGCACCATCCGGATCCGTCCCGCCTGCCGCGCGTCCTCCTCCAGGAGGGCCAGGATGCGGCGGGACAGCCCCTGCCGCCGGGCCTCGCGGATCACGAACATCCGCTTCAGCTCGGCGTCGCCGTCCCGGTAGTTCTCCTCGTTCTCGTCCATCGCCCGCCAGCCGCCGGTGGCCACGGGACGGTCCCGCTCGTCGTACGCCACCAGGAACAGGCCGTTCGGCGGCTGGAACATCGCCGGGTCCAGCGGGGTGACGTCGCCTTCCCCTCCGTACCGCTCTGCGTACTCCTGTTGCACCAGGTCGTTGAGCTTCACGACGTCGGGATGGTCGAAGGTGGTGGGCACGATGCGCATGTCCGCATCGTAAAGTGCCCGGGTGCTGACGATCTCGACGGTCAACGTGAACGGACTGCGGGCGGCGGCGAGGAAGGGCTACACCGAGTGGCTGGCCTCGACCGACGCGGACGTGGTGTGCCTCCAGGAGGTGCGCGCCGAGCCGGATCAACTCCCGGACGAGGTGCGCGAGCCGGAGGGCTGGCACGCCCTGTACGCCCCCTCCTCGGCCCGGGGGCGCGCGGGTGTGGCGGTGCTCACCCGGCGTGCGCCGGAGCGGGTGCAGGTGGGCTTCGGCGTGTCCGAGTTCACGGACTCCGGCCGCTATCTGGAGGTCGACCTCCCGGGGCTGACCGTCGCCAGCCTCTACCTCCCCTCGGGCGAGGTGGGCACCGAACGGCAGGAGGAGAAGGAGCGCTTCATGGCGGCCTTCCTGCCCTACCTCGTCTCCCTGCGCGAACGCGCCGCCGCCGGTGGCCGCGAGGTCCTGGTCTGCGGCGACTGGAACATCGCCCACCAAGAGGCGGACCTGAAGAACTGGCGGGCCAACCGGAAGAACTCCGGCTTCCTGCCCGAGGAGCGCGCCTGGCTCGGCCGCGTCTTCGACGAGGCGGGCTACGCCGACGTCGTCCGCCGTCTCCACCCGGACCGGGAGGGGCCGTACAGCTGGTGGTCCTACCGCGGCCGGGCCTTCGACAACGACGCGGGCTGGCGCATCGACTACCACGTGGCCACCGAACCGCTGGCGGCCCGCGCGGTGAAGGCGTACGTGGAGCGCGCGGCGGACCACGCGGGGCGGTGGAGCGACCACGCGCCCGTCACGGTCGTCTACGGGCCCTGACGCTTCCGGGGCGCGGCCCCGTCCCCGCCCCCGCCCCCGTCCCCCTTTCGCCCGCCGTCGGCGGGCAGGAGGGAGTTCGTGAGGCGGCGCGCCTCGGCCAGGAGCGTGCCGAACACCGCCACGCGCCCCGGATCGGCGCCGGCGTGCCGGGGGAGTTCGGCGCGGAGCCGGTCCTGCGTGGCGCGGGCCGCGTCGACGGCCTCGCGCAGCTCCCTCCGGGCCGCCTCGGGGGCGCCGTCGGCGACCACGCGGCCGTAGGCGTCCAGAGCGTCGGCGACCTGGCGGAGGAAGCCGGCGTAGGGGCGGGTGACGGCGTGGCTGGGGCGGGGGGTCTCGTCGTCGTCGGCGGCGGCCTCCACCAGGGTGCGGGTCAGTCCGATGAGGCGGTTGGAGATGTTCTCCAGGGTGGACAGGGTCTCGGCGTACGCCGCGTCCATCCGCGCCAACTCGGCACGGCGCCGGCGGTCGGGGTTGAGCCGCAGGCTCTCGCGGCTCCAGCCGAGCGCCGAGTGCACGCCGCGGATCAGCCTCGGGAGGCGGTAGGCCCGCTCGTACCAGCCGCGGACGCGGTCGTACTCCCAGGGCTCGTCCAGGCCGTCGGCGATCTCCGCCACGACCTCCCGGGCCTCGCGGACCACGCCGTCCACCGCCTCGTGGGTGCTGCGCAGGTAGACGGGCGGCAGGATCAGCGCGTTGACGGCGATGCCGACGGCCGTGCCCAGCAGCGCCGCCAGGACGCGGGAGACGGCGGAGTCGAGCGTCGTCTCGCCCGGGACCAGGGTGAACAGGGCGGCCGTGGAGGCGTAGACGCCCTGGTCGCCGAAGCGCGGCCAGTTGCTCATCAGGGTGGCGAGGGGCAGGACGACGGCCATCATCAGCACGGGGTGGCCGAAGGGGATGACCAGGGCCGCGGCGAGCGCGGTGCCCGCGGTGATCGCCAGCGTCTGGTGGAGCCCCTGCCGCACCGAGCGGTAGACGGTCGCCTGCACCAGGACCACGGCCACCCACGGCGCCATCAGGGCGAACGCGTCGGGCAGCAGCCAGGAGGCGGCGAGCCAGGCGAGGAGGGCGGCGAGCGCGGCCTTGCCGGACTGGAGGGCCAGGTCGCGCTCGCGGCCCGGCTCCCGCCAGGCGCGGCGCGCGGACCGGGCGATCCAGGACGCCTCCGCCCGCACGGCCTGCCACGGCGAGGCGATCCGGGCACGCGAGGGCACGGAACGTATGTGGAGCATGGAGGTACCCCTGCCACGTGGGCGGCCGGACATGCGTGGCGGACGGGCCCCGTACGGGGCGCCTCGCCCCGGGCGGCGCGGGCTCAGGCGTCGGCGGACGCCGCGTCGGTGCCCGTCCCGGATTCTGTCCCGGACTCCGCCCCGGACGCCTCGGGTGCCGTGCCGGCCCCCCGCCCGGAGTCCCGCTCGGTCTCGGAGTCGACGTGCGCGCGCGGCCACGACTCCAGCTCGGCGCGCAGCCGGCGGTCCATGGCCAGGGCCAGTTCGGCGTCGACGACCTGCTTGGCCGGAGAGCGCAGCCGGTCCATGATCTCGGTGAGGCGCCGGAGGTCGGCGGGGGACAGCTCGTCGACGCCGGCGAACAGCCGGTCGCGGACGAGACGGGTGAACAGGTCGGCGACGGCGTCGGCGTGTTCGCGCACCACGCGCCCGGCCTCCAGCACCGCCGCGAGCGGTATGCCCTCGCGCACCAGCGCGGTGGACGCGTCGAGCAGGCGGCGGCTGACGTGGACCACCTCGTCGCCGTCGACGGCGATGTAGCCCAGGTCCAGGGCGGTGGCGAGGTTGTCGGAGGTGACCTCGTCGGGGAAGTGCGCGGCCAGGTCCTCGGGGGTGAGGCGGACGGGGGTCTCCTCCGACCAGGGGGAGGCCAACGTGCTCTCCAGGCCGAGGAGTTCGGCGGCGCTCCCGCTGTCCCGGCCCTTCTCGAAGGCGTCGATCAGGTCGGCGATGCCGCCGAGGGTGTGGCCGCGGGCCAGCAGCACGGAGATCGTCCGCAGCCGGGCGAGGTGGTGCTCGTTGTACCAGGCGACCCGGCCCTCGCGGCGCGGCGGCGGAAGGAGCTTGCGCTCGCGGTAGAAGCGCAGGGTGCGCACGGTGATGCCCGCCGCCTCGGCCAGTTCGGCCGTGCGGTACTCGACGGGAGCGGGCTCTCCGTCGTGGTGTGCCGTGCCGTCCGCCGGCCGCGCGTCCGGTTCCGGAGCGCGTCCGGGGTCTCGTGCTGCGTCTCGTCCTGGGTCCGCCACATTCGGAAGCCTATGCGGGACGAGTGGGTCGCCGGGCCGCCGGAGCGGGGTGCAACCGTCGGTAACTTTCCTCGTCCCGACCCCTACCGATCAGTACGCTCCTGCCTTACCCTCCCACCATGCCAGTGATTACTGGCATGTTCCGTGAGTGCGACGCAGGAAGTCGGGAGGCGGCATGGCCGAGCACGAGCATGTACGGGTGGCGGTGATCGGATCGGGGTTCGGCGGCCTGGGCGCCGCCGTACGACTGCGCCGCGCGGGCATCACGGACTTCGTGGTGCTGGAGCGCCGCGACTCCGTGGGCGGCACCTGGCGCGACAACAGCTACCCGGGGTGCGCCTGCGACGTGCCCTCCCACCTCTACTCGTTCTCCTTCGCGCCCAACCCCGACTGGCCGCGGAACTTCTCCGGGCAGGAGCACATCCGCGCCTACCTGGAGCGGGTCGCCGACACGTTCGGGCTGCGCCCCCACATCCGGTTCGACTCCGAGGTGCTCCAAGCCCGTTGGGACGCCGAGGAGCTGCGCTGGGAGGTCGAGACCCGCTCGGGCACCCTCACCGCCGACATGCTCGTCTCGGCCACCGGCCCGCTCTCCGACCCCATGATCCCCGACATCCCCGGCCTGGACGGCTTCACCGGAAAGGTCTTCCACTCCGCGCAGTGGGACCACGACTACGACCTGCGCGGCAAGCGCGTCGCCGTGATCGGCACCGGAGCCTCCGCCATCCAGATCATCCCGGAGATCCAGCCGGTCGTCGGGAAGCTCACCGTCTTCCAGCGCACCCCGGCGTGGGTCATGCCGCGCATGGACCGGGAGATCAGCCGGTTCGAGCGCCGACTGCACGCCGCGGTGCCCCCCACGCGCGCCCTGCGCCGTCAACTGCTCTGGATCATCCGCGAGTTCCAGGTCGGCGCCTTCACCAAGCACCCCGCCCAGCTGGGCCTGGTGGAGAAGCTCGCCAAGCACCACATGACCAAGGTCGTCAAGGACCCGGTGCTGCGCGCCAAACTCACCCCGGACTACCGCATCGGCTGCAAGCGCATCCTGCTGTCCAACACCTACTATCCGGCCCTGGTCCGGCCCAACGTGGACGTCGTCGCCTCCGGTCTGAAGGAGGTCCGCGGCAACACCCTGGTGGCCGCCGACGGCACCGAGGCCGAGGTGGACGCGGTGATCTTCGGCACCGGCTTCCACGTCACCGACATGCCCATCGCCCAGCGGATCACGGGCGCCGACGGCACGACGCTGGCGGAGGCGTGGAAGGACGGGATGGAGGCCCTGCGCGGCTCCACCGCCGCGGGCTTCCCCAACTTCATGACGGTCATCGGGCCCAACACCGGGCTCGGCAACAGCTCGATGATCCTCATCATCGAGGCCCAGCTCAACTACCTGGTCGACTACCTGAGGCAGCTCGACACGCTCACCACCGCCGGCGCCGGCCGGGCCGCGCTCGACGCCCGTCCCGAGGCCGTCCGCGCCTGGAACGACCGCGTCCAGGAGCGCATGAAGCGCACCGTGTGGACCACCGGCGGCTGCCGGAGCTGGTACCTGGACGCCAACGGCCGCAACACCACCGTCTGGCCGGGCACCACCGGCGAGTTCCGCAGGGTGACCAGACGAGTCGACCTCGCCGAGTACCGGGTGCTGCGCGTACCGGACCGGACGCGGCGGCAGGCCGCGGACACGGCGGGGGCGGCCCGATGAGAACACCCCGGCCCGGACACGTCACCTCGGGGCCGTACGCCCCCTCGCCCGCCCACCGCGAGTTCACCGTGGTCTCCGCCGACGGCTCGGAACTCCACGTCGAGGAGCACGGACGCCAGGACGGCCCCACCGTCGTCCTGGCGCACGGCTGGACCTGCTCGACGGCCTTCTGGGCCCCGGTCGTCCGGCACCTGGCCGACGACCACCGGGTGATCGTCTACGACCAGCGCGGCCACGGCCGCTCCCCGGCCGTCGGCCCCGGCGGCTACACCACCACCGCCCTCGCCGACGACCTGTGCGCCGTGCTGGAGGCCGCCGGGTCCCGGGCGGTCGTCGCCGGCCACTCCATGGGCGGCATGACCATCATGGCCGCCGCCGGACGCCCGCAGATGCGCGAACGCGCCGCCGCCGCGCTGCTGTGCAACACCGGCAGCTCCCGGCTGCTGCACGAGTCCACGGTCGCGCCGCTGAGGGCCGGGAGACTGCGCTACCGCGTCCAGAAGGCGATCCTCGGCTCCAGCCTGCCGCTGGGCCCCGTGACACCGCTGGGCATGCGCGTCCTGCGGTACGCGACGATGGGGCCCGCCGCCGGCCCGGAGCAGATGGAGGCGTGCGCCCGCATCGTCCACGCCTGCCCGCGCAGGGTCCGGGCCTCCTGGGCGCGGGGCGTCCTGGCGGTGCTGGACCTGGACGCCGACCTCGCCGCCCTGGACGTGCCCACCGCCGTCATCGCCGGCGAGAAGGACCGGCTCACCCCGCCGGTGCACGCCCGCCGCCTGGCCGAGGCGCTGCCGAACTGCACCGGCCTGACCGAGCTGCCGGGCCTCGGGCACATGACCCCCATCGAGGCGCCGAAGACCGTCGCCGACGCCGTGGCCGCGCTGGTGCGCGACCATCTGACGGACCGTCCGGCACCGGACGCGCCCTTGCCCGCCCGCTCAGCCGAGAAGGAGATGTCGTAGATGGGACGCAGGAGCCTCCAGGGCCAGGTCGTGGTGGTGACGGGTGCCGCCCGGGGCGTGGGCGAGCTGCTCGCCCGCAAGCTCGCCGGACAGGGCGCGCGGCTCGCGCTGGTCGGCCTGGAGCCGGAGGAGTTGAAGAAGGTCGCCGCGACGCTGCCGACGGACTCCGCGCACTGGCACGCCGACGTCACCGACCACGCCGCGATGGCGCGGGTCGCGCGGGAGGTGCGGGAGCGCTTCGGATCGGTGGACGTCGTGGTCGCCAACGCCGGGGTGGCCACCGGCGGCCCGTTCACGGACTCCGACGAGGTCTCCTGGCGCCGGGTGATCGAGGTCAACCTGATCGGCAGCGCCACCACCGCCCGCGCCTTCCTGCCCGCCCTGATCGAGTCGCGCGGCTACCTGCTCCAGATCGCCTCGCTCGCGGCGATCACCCCCGCCCCGATGATGAGCGCGTACTGCGCCTCCAAGTCGGGGGTGGAGGCCTTCGCGCACAGCCTGCGCGCGGAGGTCGGCTACCAGGGGGTGCGGGTCGGCGTCGGCTACCTGAGCTGGACCGACACCGACATGGTGCGCGGCGCCGACCGGGACGAGGTGCTGCGCGAGCTGCGCGGGCGGCTGCCCTGGCCGGCCAACAAGACGTATCCGCTGGGCCCGGCCGTGGACCGGATCGTCGCGGGGATCGAGCGCCGCTCGTTCCACGTCTACGGGCAGTGGTGGCTGCGCGGCATGCAGTCGGTCCGCGGCTGCCTGCCCGGGATCATCGGCCGGGTCGGGCAGCGCGAGATGCGGCGCTTCGCGCCCCGCCTGGCCGCCGCGGACGCCGCCCGCCCCGGACTGGTGGGCGCGGGCGGCGCGGCGGACGAGAGGGAGCGCTCCGGGGACTGAGCGCGCCCCCGTACGCCTCGTCGTACGACGACGGGCCGGGCCCGGGGAGCGGATCGCTCCCCGGGCCCGGCCGTTCGTCCGTCAGGCGTCGGGTCGGTCCTCCTCGTCCCACTCCGGGGGACTGTCCTCGCGCGGGTGGATCTTCCAGTCGTCCTGTTCGCGGTCACGGCCGCGCCGCCGGGAGCGGTCGTCGTCCGGCTTGTTCCCGCCGCGCTGGCGCGCGGTGCGGCGCTCCTCGGGGAACTCGTCCGTGTTCCTGTCCCGTGTGCCCATGCGCAACTCCCGGAAGGTGTTCCAGGCGGTTTCTCCCCTTCAGGGTGACACGATCCGACAATCGGCGCACATCGGGCATTTCTCCGTGTCGTCCCCCCCTGTGCCCGGTCCGCTCCCCCCGTGCTCCCGCCGCGCGCGGTCACGGCCGGGGCGGCAGCGGCGGACGGCTGCGGTCGGGGACGTCCTCGTAGCCGGGCGGCGTGGCGGCCGGATGCCGTTCCAGCAGGTCCAAGGCGGTGCGCACGGCCGTCTCCAGCATCGGGTAGCGGTCCTCGGCCCAGTCTCGCGGCGTCCGCAGCACCTCGATGTCGGGCTCCACGCCGTGGTTCTCCACCGACCACTTGTACGCGTCGAACCACGCCGCGTTCATCGGCACCGTGATGACCGTGCCGTCGCCGAGCCGGTGCCGTCCGGTCATCCCGACCACCCCGCCCCAGGTGCGGACGCCGACCACCGGGCCGATCCCCAACAGCCGGAACGCCGCGGTGATCATGTCGCCGTCGGAGGCGGTGGCCTCGTCGGCCAGCGCCACGATGGGGCCGCGCGGCGCGTTGGAGGCGTAGCTGACCGGCTGGGCGTCGCGCACCAGGTCCCAGCCCAGGATCGTGCGGGTCAGCGCCTCGACCACCAGATCGCTGATGTGGCCGCCCGCGTTGCCGCGCACGTCCACGATCAGCGTGGGCCGGGACACCTCCACCCGCAGGTCGCGGTTGAACTGCGCCCAGCCGGAACCGCCCATGTCCGGGATGTGGAGGTAGCCGCACTTGCCGCCGCTCAACTCCCGCACCACCGCCCGGCGTCGGCTCACCCAGTCCTGGTAGCGCAGCGGACGCTCGTCGACGAGCGGCATGACGGCGACGCGGCGGGGACGCTGCGGCGGGGCGTCCTCCCCCTCGCCGCCCGGGCCCTGGAAGGTCAGCTCGACGGTGGTGCCGCCCGCCGCGGCCAGCAGCGGAGACGGTCCGGCGACCGGGTCCACGGGCCGCCCGTCGACGTGGGTGAGCACCGCGCCCTCGCGGATGCCGGAACCGGCCAGCGGCGAACGGGCCCGGGAGTCGGAGGAGTCGCCGGGCAGGATGCGCTCCACCCGCCACCGGCCGTCCTCGGTGCGGGCGAAGTCGGCGCCCAACAGCCCGATGGGCCGCTGGTAGTGGGCCGGCCCCTCGTTCCGCCGGGCGGACGTCACGTACGCGTGGGAGGTGCCGAGCTCGCCCACCGTCTCCCGGAGCAGGTCGGCGAACTCGTCCGGGGAGGCGACCCGTTCGACCAGCGGACGGTACTGGTCGAGGATCGCGTCCCAGTCGACGCCCGACATGCCCGGGTCCCAGAAGTACGACCGCATGATCCGGCCCGCCTCGTCGAACGACTGCCGCCACTCCGCGCAGGGGTCGACGTCGTGGAGGATGCGGCGCAGGTCGAGGTAGGTGGTGGAGTCGCCGTCGGCGGTCTCGGTGGCCGGGACCGCCCGCAGCTCGCCGTCGTCGTTGACCACCAGCCGGGTGCCGTCGCCGCTGACCGCGAACCAGTCGACGCTGCTGGTCAGTTCGGTCCGCTTGGCCTTGGCCAGGTCGAAGTGCTCCAGCGTGGGACGGCCGGAGGTGTCGGCGGGGTTGGCGAAGGTCTCGCCGAGCGCCCCGGAGATCGGCCAGCGCAGCCAGACCAGCCCGCCGCCGCCGACCGGATGGAGGGAGGAGTACTTCGAGGCCGACACCGGGAACGGCGTGACCCGGCTGGCCAGCCCCTCGGCCTCCACCAGCACCGTGCCCTCCTCGCCGGTCACCTCGCCGAGGGCGTCCGGGTCCAGCCCCCCGGCCGCCGGGCGGCCCTCGGGGGAGAGCGCGAAGGGCGAGGGCGTCGCCGAGGAGAGCGGCACCAGGTACGGGCGGCAGCCCAGCGGGAAGGACAGGTCCCCGGTGTGGACGTCGTAGACGGGGTCGAAGCCGCGCCAGGAGAGGAAGGCCAGGTAGCGGCCGTCGCGGGTGAAGACGGGCTCCTCGTCCTCGAAGCGGCCCTCGGTGACGTCCAGGATCGTCCGGTCGCTCAGGCGGGCGATCCGGATGCGGGTGAGCGCGCCGCCCGTGCCGGGGTGGGCCCAGGCCAGCCACTGGGAGTCCGGGGAGAAGGCGAGGTCGCGCACCGGCCCGTTGACGGACCGGACCAGCTCGACCACCTCTCCCTCCTCCTCGGCGACCTCTTCCTCGCCGGCGGCCCCGGCGGTCCCGGTCTCCGCGGTTCCGCCGCCCGTCTCCCCGGCGTCCTTCCCGGCCGACCCGCCGCCCTCGGCCTCCTCGGCGCCGGTGCGGACCAGCAGCAGCCGGCCGTCGTGGGAGGCGACGGCGAGCGTGGCGCCGTCCGGGGAGGAGATCAGCTCGTGCACCCGCCCCAGCCTGCCCGCGGCCAGCCGCCGCGGATCGCGTCCGCCGCTGACCCGCGGCAGGTGGGCGATCTCCACGGCGTCCTCGCCCTCGGCGTCGGTGACGTAGGCGATCTGCCCGGTGGAGCCGAGCATCTCCGGCAGCCGGACCCGCACGCCCGGGGTGTCGGCGATGACCCGCGCCGGGCCGTCGCGGTGGGTGAGCCAGTACAGGCTGCCGCGCACCCCCACCGCGCTGGCCCGCCCGGTGGTGTCCACGGCCAGGGAGTTGACGTGGCCGGCGGCCGACACCTGGTAGGAGCGCCGCCCGGCGCGCGGCCCGCCCAGCCGTACGGGCAGGCGGCGCGGTCGGGCGTGCGGGGAGAAGTCGTCCACCAGCCACAGCTCGCCCGCGCACTGGTAGACCACGCGTTCGCCGTCGGTGGAGGCGTGGCGGGCGTAGAAGTCGGCGTGGTCGGTGTGGCGGCGCAGGTCGCTGCCGTCGGGCAGGCAGGAGTAGAGGTTGCCGACGCCCTCGTGGTCGGAGAGGAACGCGATGCGGCCGGCGACGAACATCGGGCAGTCCAGGTGCCCGTACAGCTCGGGCATCAGGCGCTCGGAGTCCAGCCACAGCCGTCCCATCGCGCCGCCGCGGTAGCGCTTCCAGGCGGCGGGCTCGTGGAACGGTTTGCCGGTCAGCAGCAGCGTCCGCCGCTCGCCGTCCAGGTCGGCGACGTCGATGTGCGACACCGGCCCCCAGGGCAGCCGCTCGCCGGGGCTGCCGTCGGTGGGCAGCCGGTAGGCCCAGGTGAGGTGCGACAGCGGCTGGCCGTGCGAGGCCACGGCCAGGATCTCCCCGTCGGGGGTCCAGCCGCAGACCTGGGTGTCGACGGCGCCCCAGTACGTCAGCCGCCGCGCCGGGCCGCCCTCTATCGGGGCGAGGTGGACCTCGGGGTCCAGGCTGCGCCAGTTCGTGTACGCGATGTGCCGGCCGTCGGGGGAGAAGCGGGGGTGCCCGGTCCGGGTGCGGTCCACGGTCAGCCGCCAGGCACGCGGGGGCTCCGCGCCCTCGGGGGCGATCGGGGCGATCCACAGGTCGTCCTCGGCGACGAAGCAGATCAGTTCGCCGTGGATGTGGGGGAACCTGAGGTAGGCGCCCGGGGAGGGCGGTACGGACGGGCCCGAAGGGCCGGAGGAAACGGTCACCCCTCCCATGGTCGCCGGCCGGCCGGCTCGCGGCAACTCCTGCGCGGTGCGGGGCCGGAGAGTGACGTGGTCCTCACGTCCCGAGTGCGTTCGTCCGTCGAGCGGGAGACGGCGTTCCGACGCGGACCGTCACCGGAGTTCCGCTCCCTCGTTCCTTCCGCGCCCGCACGTCGGCCGCCGCGTCCGCGGGGCCGATCCGGAGACCGGGGTGCCGGTGGAGGTCGTCCGCGACCGGGCGGAGCGGTCCGTCGACGGGGCCGGGCCGCCGGCCTCCGCCGGGGCGGTGCGGTCCCCGGCGCGTCCGCGCGCCCGCGTGCGCGTCGGGGTGTCACACACCCCGGAGGAGGGCGGTCAGGGCGCGGTCGAGGTCCATCTCCAGGTGCTCCGTCCCGCTGCGCACCAGCTTGTACGTGCCGCGCAGGAAGTTCCGCAGCCCGGCGGTGTCGAACTCGATCACCGCCACCCCCTCCGGGGCGCGCAGCTCGACGACGGTCCGCGTCTCGCCGTTCGGCCGGACGCGCACGTCCCCCCGGCCCACCGAGGCGCGCAGCCCCTCCTCCAGCAGCTCGCGGGAGAAGACCCAGGCGACCTCCTGTCCGTCGAGGGAGACATCGGGCGGAAAGACGATCCGCACGGCGAAGGGATCGTGGCGGTCGTATCGGAGCGCGACGGTGACGTCCCGGGTGGCCGAGGGGACGGTGACCAGGCGGGCCTGGACGGTGTGGTCGATGACGGTGGGCATGGCGGCTGCTCCTTGGCTCGGGCGTTCGAGGGGGCCTGTTTCTCCTTCGACCCCGTCAGGGCGTTTTCATGACGGAATACCGCGAGTAATTTCTGTGACCTCTGCAACAGTTCTGTGAAGGTCCGGCATAAAAGTCGAGTGCCCTGTATCGGTCGAATTCCTTCATCCCATCGAGAAGCGGACCAAAGGAAAAGCTTTCGGTGGCCGATCCGTCGCGCACGGTCGCCCGCGACGCGAGCGCTCTTGCGAAAGCCTTGCAACAAGGTCCTACCATCGGAGGAGGAGCCGACCTCGCGCCGCCGTGGCGACCGGAGAAGGCCGGGGAAGACCGGTGAAGGCCGGAGAAGCCCCGGAGAAGCGGAGCCCCGCCATGCACGTCCCCGACGGATTCCTCGACGCCCCGGTGTCGGTGGCCGGCGGCGTCGTCGCCGCGGCCGCCGTCGCGGCCGGTCTGCGCGGCGCCCGCCGCGAGGCGGCCGGCGCCCCCGGCGACCTCGGCGGAGACCGCGCGGCTCCGCTGGCCGGTCTGGTGGCGGCGTTCGTCTTCGCCGTCCAGATGCTCAACTTCCCCGTCGGAGCCGGAACCAGCGGCCACCTGATGGGCGGGGCGCTCGCGGCGATACTCGTCGGCCCCCACACGGGCGTGCTCTGCCTGTCCGTGGTCCTGCTGCTCCAGGCCCTCCTCTTCGCCGACGGCGGCCTCACCGCGCTGGGCACCAACATCACGCTGATCGGCGTGGTCACCGTCGTGACGGCCTACCTCGTCTTCCGCGGCCTGGTGCGGGTCCTGCCGCGCGGGCGGAGCGCGATCACCGTCGCCGGCTTCGTGGCGTCGCTGGTCTCCGTGCCGGCCGCCGCCGCCGTCTTCACCGGCCTGTACGCGCTCGGGGGCACCGCGGAGGTCCCCCTCGGCGCGGTCCTCGCCGCGATGCTCGGCGTCCACACGCTGATCGGCGTCGGCGAGGCGATCGTCACCACCGCCGCCGTCGGCGCGGTCCTCGCCGTCCGCCCCGACCTGGTGTACGCGGCCCGCGACCTCGCCGGGCCCCTCGTCCTGCGCACCGCACCGGGCGGGGCCGGCGCCGCGCCGGAGCCCGCCCCCGAGCCGGTCGCCCCCGCCGCGCGCACCGCCCCCTCCGCCCGGAAGGTCTGGGCGGGCGGACTGGCCGCGACCCTGCTGTGCGCCGGGGTCGTCGGCTTCTACGCCTCCTCCGCCCCCGACGGCCTGGAGAAGGTCGCCGGCGAGTACGGCATCTCCGCCCGGGAGGAGGAGCACGGCCTCGCCGGCTCCCCGCTCGCCGACTACGGCGTGGCGTCCATTACGAACGAGCGGCTGTCCGTCGGCGTCGCCGGCGTCATCGGGGTCGGGGCGACGCTGGCCGTCGGCTCCGGGGTGTTCGTGGTCGTGCGCCGGCGCCGGGCCGCCGGAGCCGCGGACGGAACCCGGGCCGCCGAGGCGTCCGAGGGCCGCACGGACGCGGACGCCCCGACCGGGAAGTCCACCTGAGATGGGCGCCGGGCACGCCCACCGGCTCCACCACCACGGCCACTCGCCCGTACACCGGCTCCCCGCGCACTGCAAGATCGTGGCCGTCCTGGCCTTCGTCCTGATCGTGGTCTCCACCCCGCGCGAGGCGGTGTGGGCCTTCGGGCTCTACGCGCTGCTGCTCGCCGCCGTCGCCGGCGCGGCCCGCGTACCGCCCCGCCATCTGCTCACCCGCATGTCGATCGAGGTCCCGTTCGTCGCCTTCGCGGTCCTGATGCCCTTCGTCGCGGCGGGACCGCGCGTGGACGTGCTGGGCGTGGAGCTCGCCGAGGCCGGCCTGTGGGGCGCCTGGAACGTCCTGGCCAAGGGCACCCTCGGGGTCGCCGCCTCCGTCCTGCTGGCCGCCACCACCGAGCTGCGCGACCTCCTCCTCGGGCTCCAGCGGCTGCGGCTGCCGCCACTGCTGGTGCAGATCGCGTCCTTCATGCTCCGCTACGGCGACGTGATCGCCGACGAGATGCGCCGCATGCGCGTCGCCCGCGCCTCGCGGGGCTTCACCGCGCGCGGGCCGCGCCAGTGGAGCGTCCTGGCCAAGTCCGCCGGGGCGCTGTTCATCCGCTCCTACGAGCGCGGCGAACGCGTCCACCTGGCCATGGTCAGCCGCGGCTACGACGGTTCGATGCCCGTCGTCGAGGAGGCGACCGCCACCCGCGCCCAGTGGTCGTCCGCCGCCGCCCTCCCGCTCGCCGCGCTCGTCGTCCGGCTGCTGGGATGGGCCCTGTGACATCCGCCGACCCCGCGTCCGACGCCGCCACCGCGCCTCCCTCCCTGGAGGTCCGCGGCCTCGCCCACGCCTACCCCGACGGCCACCAGGCCCTGTTCGGCGTGGACCTCACCGTGGCGCGCGGCGAGCGGGTCGCGCTGCTCGGGCCCAACGGCGCGGGCAAGACGACCCTCGTCCTCCACCTCAACGGCATCCTCGCCGCCGGGGCGGGCAGCGTCACCGTGGCCGGGCTGCCGGTGGACAAGGCCAACCTCGCCGAGATCCGCCGCCGCGTCGGCATCGTCTTCCAGAACCCCGACGACCAGCTCTTCATGCCCACCGTCCGCGAGGACGTCGCCTTCGGCCCCGCCTCCGCCGGACTGCGCGGCGCCGAGCTGGAGGAGCGGGTGCGCGAGGCCCTGACCCGGGTCGGGATGGAGGAGTACGCCGACCGCCCGCCGCACCACCTCTCCTTCGGGCAGCGGCGCCGCGTCGCGGTGGCGACCGTCCTGGCCATGCGCCCGGAGATCCTCGTCCTGGACGAGCCGTCCTCCAACCTCGACCCCGCCGCCCGTCGCGAACTCGCCGACATCCTGCGGTCGTTGGACGTCACCGTGCTGATGGTCACCCACGACCTGCCCTACGCCCTGGAGCTGTGCCCCCGCTCGGTCGTCCTCGACGACGGGGTGATCGTCGCCGACGGCACCACCCAGGACCTGCTGAGCGACACGGAACTGATGCGCGCCCACCGTCTGGAACCGCCCTTCGGATTCGACCCCCGGTCCGTGACGCCGCCACGCGCGTAGGACCATGGACGCTGCACGCATCGACCGACGAACGGCAGGAGCACAACCACAGTGGCGGACGTCCAGGGAACGGTGGCGGACGGCTGGGAGCCGGTCCGTGACGCCTTCCGCGCCAACCTCACCGAGCGCGGCGACCGCGGCGCGGCCGTGGCCGTCTACCGGGACGGACACAAGGTCGTCGACCTGTGGGGCGGCCTCGCCGACCCCCACGGGGACGCGCCCTGGAGGGAGGACACCGCCCAGGTCGTGCGGTCCGTGACCAAGGGCCCGGCCGCCGCCGTCCTCCACCTGCTGCACCAGCGCGGCCGGCTGGACCTGGACGCCCCCGTGGGCACGTACTGGCCGGAGTTCAAGGCGGCGGGCAAGGAGCGCGTACCGGTGCGCCACCTGCTCACCCACCGCGCGGGCCTGCCCGTGCTCGACACCCCCCTCACCCCGGAGCAGGCCGTCGACGGCGTCTCCGGGCCGCGCGCGATCGCCGCGCAGGCGCCCGCGTGGGAGCCGGGCACCGCGCACGGCTACCACGCGCAGACCTACGGCTGGCTGCTGGGCGAGCTGGTGCTGAGGGTCACCGGACGCACCCTGGGCCGCTGGTTCGCCGACGAGGTGGCCGGCCCGTACGGCCTCGACATCTGGCTCGGGCTCCCCGCCGAACAGGCCCACCGGGTGGGCCGGATCGCCGAGGTCCCCACCCCGCCCGTACCGCTCTCCCGCGGCCTGCGGGTCCGCCCCAAGCGCGAGGTCGCCGAGGCGTGGGCCGACCCCGACTCCCTCACCCGCCGCGCCTTCGGCGCCATCACCCCGCCGCCCGACGAGAACGCCCCGGCCTACCTGGCCGCCGGACTCGCCGGCTCCGGGGGCGTGGCCACCGCCCGCTCCCTGGCCCGCTTCTACGCGGCCCTGCTGGGCGACCTCGACGACGGCACCCGCCGCCTGTACGCCCCGGCCACCCTCACCCAGGCCCGCACCGAGGAGTCGGTCGGTCCGGACCGCGTCCTGGTGGTGGGCACCCGCTTCGGGCTGGGCTACATGCTCCACGGACCGTCCTGCCCGATGCTCGGGCCGGGCTCCTTCGGCCACCCCGGCCGCGGCGGCTCCCTCGCCTTCGCCGACCCGGAGACGGGCGTGGCCTTCGCCTACGTCACCAACTCCCTCCAGAGATCGGTCACGTCCGACCCCCGTGCCCAGGCCCTCGTACGCGCCCTGCGCCACGTGGCGACAGGACCCCGGCCGGCACCCTAGCCTGGGCCGATGCGGCGATCCGAAGAGGGCTTCGAGACACACCGGTTCGAGGGGTACGCGGTCTGGGTCACCGGCGCCGGGCGCGGCATCGGCGCGGCGATCTGCCGGCGGCTGGCCGCCGAGGGCGCGCGGGTGCTCGTCACCGACGTCGACGGCGAGCGGGCACGGCGGACGGCGGCGTCCGTGCGGGAGGCGGGCGGGCGGGCCGAGGCCGCCGTCTGCGACGTGGGGTCCAGGGCCTCGGTGGAGGCGGCCGCGGCCCGCGCGGTGGACCTCTTCGGCGGCCTGGACGTCCTGGTCGCCAACGCCCACTCCTGCCGTCCGGACGCCCCGCTCTTCGAGGACTCCTCGGACGAGGACTGGGAGCGCGACCTGGACACCACCCTCACCGGCGCCTTCCGCTGCGCCCGCGCCGCCCTGCCCCACCTCGCCGCCGCCCCGGACCGGCGCGGCTCGATCGTCGCCATCGGCTCGGTCAACGGCGAACGGGACTTCGGCAACCACGCCTACAGCGCCGCCAAGGCGGGCCTGGCCTCCCTCACCCGCACCCTGGCCGGGCACGCGGCACCCCGGGGGGTGCGGGTCAACCTGGTCGAGCCGGGCACGGTGGCCACGCCCGTCTGGGAGGGCAGGGAGGACGCCCTGGAGCGCGCGGCCCGCGAGTACCCCCTGGGGCGGGTGGGCCGTCCCGAGGACATCGCCGCGGCCGTCGCCTTCCTCGCCTCCGCCGACGCCGCCTGGATCACCGGCGTCACCCTGCCCGTCGACGGCGGCCTGCTGGCGAGCAACCTCGGCCTGTTCCGCGCCCTGAGGGGCGACGCCTGACGGACGGCGGGGGCCGGTCGGGCGTGGGGAGTCGGCCACGCCGAAGGCCGGGATTTCGGTTTCCGAAGGTTTCGGTTCCGTGTCGGCGGGTAAAGCAGACGTGACATGGGAGCGCTCCCATGATCCGGAGACCCCCACAGCCGGAAAACGGAGATCGCGCAATGCACTGTCATGAACATGTCGAAACCCCCCGCAGGGTCTTACGCGCCGTCGTCGCGCTCTTCGCGGGACTGCTCGCCCTGATCCCCTGGACCGCCGACACCGCCTCCGCGCACGGGGGGATCGTCAGTCCCGCCTTCCGCGCCTACGGCTGCTGGGAGCGGTGGGGCAGCGACCACCTGAACCCCGCCATGCAGCAGCAGGACCCGATGTGCTGGCAGGCGTGGCAGGCCAACCCCAACGCCATGTGGAACTGGAACGGCCTGTACAAGAACGGGGTCGGCGGCAACTTCCAGGCCGCTCTCCCCGACGGGAGGCTGTGCAGCGGCGGCGGCGCCGAGGGCGGACGCTACAACGCCCTGGACGCCGTGGGCCCGTGGAAGACGACCGACGTGAGCACCAACTTCACGATGCGGCTGTACGACCAGGCCAGCCACGGTGCCGACTTCTTCCGCGTCTACGTCACCAAGCAGGGCTTCGACGCCACCCGCCAGGCCCTGCGCTGGAGCGACCTGGAGCTGGTGAAGACCACCGGTCGCTACGCCCCCGCCCAGAACATCTCGTTCGACGTCAGCGCCCCCGGCCGCAGCGGACGCCACATCGTCTTCACGATCTGGCAGGCCTCCCACATGGACCAGGCCTACTTCCTGTGCAGCGACGTGAACTTCCGCTGACCCCGATCCGCCGGACGCATCCTCGGCGACATCGGTGGTGGTACGGCCCCGTCGGACGCGCCCGCGCCCGGCGGGGCCTTTCCGTTCCCGCCCACCGCCGCCGCCGCGACGGCCCGCCCCCGGCTCGCCGTCGCCGCCCGGCGGGCCCGCGTCACCCCGTCCGACGACCGGACCGCTCCACCAGCAGCCACCCCACCGCCGCCATGCCCACCGCCACCGGAGCGGTGACGCGGACGGCGATCAGCAGCGCGCTGTGCCCCTCCAACAGCCCGCCGAAGCCGACCGCCGACAGGCCCAGCACCCCCAGCAGGCACAGCGCGACGCCGAACGCGGCGGCCGGGGCGGCGGCGCGGTGCGCGCCGGCCGACGGAGTGGCCGACGGGGCGAACCCCGCGGCGGGCGCCGGGCGTTCGCACCGGCGGAAGACGGCCACCAGCAGCGCGGTCAGGACGGCCGCGGCGGCGACGCGCACGGGCGCCTGGAGCCACCACGCCGCACTCGCCGGAGCGGGCAGGGGGACGTCGAGGGCGAGCAGCAGCCCGTAGACCCCGAGCATCGCGGTGAGGTGCCACAGGAACGCCGTCATGGCCACACCGTTCGCGGCGACCACGGCACGCCACACCCGGGGCCGCTCCAGCAGCCGCGCCGCGGGCCCGCGCAGCAGCTCCACCGCGCCGACCAGCCACACGCCGTGGCAGAGCAGGGCCAGCGTGGGCGGGGCCATGTTGCTGATCGGCTCGCCCGGTATCCCCACCATCGACAGCGGGTACGGACCCAGCGCCACCAGCGCGGCGGCCGACGCCGACCCGGTCACGGCCAGGACCGCCGGGATGCGCGGCCCCTCCCGGAGCCGGCCGTCGGCGCGCAGGAAGCCCAACTGGTGGACGGCCGACCAGACGAAGGCGAAGGCCAGGAACTCCACGTAGGGCACACCGGCCGCGAACCGCAGCAGGTCCACCATCGCGGCGGACCAGGCGAGCGCGGCGAACACCCCCCACCCGTACCGCTCGTGGAGGCGCAGCAGCGGCGGGGTGAGGGCCACCATCGCCAGGTAGATCCCGACGAACCACAGCGGCTGGGTCGCCAGCCGGGCCGCCGTGTCCGCCAACGGGCCGCCGACGCCGGCGAGTTGCAGGACCGTCGCGCCCGTGCCCCACACCGCGACGAAGGCCATGGTCGGGCGCAGCAGCCGCTGGAGACGGGCGCGCAGGAACGCCGGGTAGGGCGACGCGCCGGCGGGCGTGCGGCGGCGCAGCGAGCGGTAGGACAGCGCGTGCGAGAAGCCGCCGACGAAGAAGAACACCGGCATGATCTGCAACAGCCAGGTGGCGGGCTGCAGGGCGGGCACGACGGCGAGCAGGTTGCCCACCTCCACGCCGCCGTCCGGGTCGACCGCGACGGCGGCCATCAGCCAGTGGCCGAGCACCACCGTGCCGAGCGAGACGACGCGCAGCAGGTCGACGAAACGGTCGCGCGTGGCGGGCGTGGCCGCGGCGAGCGCGCGGACACCGACGTCCCCGGTTCTCGTGACTCCCCTGGTCTCCATGGGAGGAGACTGGCGTGCGCGGTCGTCCACCCGGCACGGCGTTCGTACTCAAAGCACGCCGGCGCGGCCTGAGTCGGGGTACTCAGGCCGCGGTCCGGAATCCCGTCAGACCGCGGCCCGGAGCACCGTCGCGCCCGGAGCCGGGCTCGTCGCCGTGCGGGCGTCGCGGCAGACGTCCGCGTCGCGCAGGGCCACGGCGATGTCCGACGCCGACGCGGGGTCCTCGGCCAGGAAGGCGCAGGTCGGCCCGGACCCGGAGACCAGCGCGGCCAGCGCGCCCGCCTCCCTGCCCACCGCCAGGGTCTCGTCCAGGGACGGGAGCAGCGAGACGGCCGCGGGCTGGAGGTCGTTGGACAGGTTCGCGGCCAGCAGGCGGGCGTCCCCGGAGCGCAGCGCGGCGAGCAGCACGGGGGACGCCTCCGGCGCGGGCACGTCGTCGACGCCCGAGCCCGTTCCCCGCCGCTCGCGCAGCCGGTCGCACTCGCGGTAGACGGCCGGGGTGGACAGCCCGCCGTCGGCGACGGCGAACACCCAGTGGAAGGTGCCGCCCACCTCCAGCGGCGTCAGCACCTCGCCGCGGCCCCGTCCCAGCGCCGCGCCTCCGACCAGGGAGAACGGCACGTCCGAACCCAACTCGGCGCAGATGTCCAGCAGTTCCTCGCGCGGGGTCCGGGTTCCCCAGAGCGTGTCGCAGGCCAGCAGCGCGCCCGCCGCGTCCGCGCTGCCGCCCGCCATGCCGCCCGCGACGGGGATGTCCTTGTCGATGTGGACGTGGACGTCCGGCGAGATGCCGTGCCGGAGCGCGAGCGCGTCCACGGCGCGCAGGGCCAGGTTGGAGCGGTCCAGCGGCACGTGGTGGGTGTCGGGGCCCGAGCAGGTGACGCGTGGGCCCTCGGTCGGGGCCGTCGGCGTGACGGTGATCTCGTCGTACAGGCCCACGGCGAGGAAGACGTTCGCCAGGTCGTGGAAGCCGTCCGGCCGCAGCCCGCCCACCGCGAGCTGCACGTTGACCTTGGCGGGGACGCGCACGGTGACCGACATCGGGACGTTCCCGCCACCGTCCTCCGGGCGTCGGCGGGCGCCGGTGTCGTCGGTGCCGGGGGCGTCCGTGCCGTCCGTGCCGTCCATGCCGAAGAAGAGGTCCGTGTCGGGGGCACTCATGCGGTGGTGTCCTTCCGCTCCGCGATGGCCGCGAAGTCCTCGATCGTCAACGACTCCCCCCGGGACCGGGGCGAGACGCCGGCGGCCTCCAGGACCGCCTCGGCCGCCGCGGCCGAACCGGCCCAGCCGGCCAGCGCGGCGCGCAGCGTCTTGCGGCGCTGGGCGAACGCGGCGTCCACCACCGCGAAGACCTCCTCCCGGGTGGCCTTCGTGCGCGGCGGCTCCCGCCGTACCCATGACACCAGCCCGGAGTCCACGTTGGGAGCGGGCCAGAACACGTTCCGCCCGATCGCGCCGGCCCGTTTCACCTCCGCGTACCAGGCGGCCTTCACCGAGGGCACCCCGTACACCTTCGAGCCGGGCTCGGCCGAGAGCCGGTCGGCGACCTCGGACTGGACCATCACCAGGCCGTGCTCGATGCTCGGGAAGCCGGCCAGCATGTGCAGCAGCACGGGCACGGCCACGTTGTAGGGGAGGTTGGCGACCAGCGCGGTGGGCGTCGGGCCCGGCAGCTCGGTGACGCGCAGCGCGTCCGCGTGGACGAGCGCGAAGCGGTCGACGCGCTCCGGCAGCCGCGCGGAGACCGTCGCGGGCAGCGCCGCCGCCAGCACGTCGTCGATCTCCACCGCCGTCACCCACGCGGCCTCCTGGAGCAGCCCCAGCGTCAGCGACCCCAGGCCCGGCCCGATCTCCACCACCACGTCGTCGGGACGCACCCGGGCGGTCCGCACGATCCGGCGGACGGTGTTGGCGTCGATGACGAAGTTCTGGCCGCGCTGCTTGGTGGGGCGGACACCCAGCGCGGCGGCCAGCTCACGGACGTCTGCGGGGCCCAGCAGGGGGTCGGGGGCCGGTGCGGGGGCTGAACTCACCTGTGCAGTTTACGGCCGCACACCGGCCAGGGACTCGCCCCCTTCTGCACGTACAGCTTCTTCGCGCGGTAGGTCTGCTCGGCCGGAGGGGCGTCCTGCGGGCGGCCCCGGCCGCCCAGGTCCCGCCAGGTGCGGGCGTCGAACTGGTACAGCCCGCCGTGCGTCCCGGTGGGGTCCACCGCGTCGGGCCGGCCGCCGGACTCGCAGCGGGCCAGGGCGTCCCAGTCCAGGTGGTCGGCGCCGCGCACCGAGGACGGCACCTCCCGGGTGCCCACCCGGACGATCTGCGGCCTGGGCTCGCGCACCACCACGGTCTCCACGTGCCGGGGCCTGAGCCGCACGCCGTTGACGGTGCGCAGCTCGTGGGTGATCCGCCGCAGTCCGGGCCGGCCCGTCTGGGCCACCACCTCCGTCCCCTTGGGCAGGGTCGGGTCCTCGCGCCGCACGGTGGTGAACGCGATCGACTCCTCGCGGACCTGCTCGGTGTCGGTGATGCGCAGCACCGTGACCGTCTGGCCGTCGCGCGGGAAGGAGTCCAGGGAGACGGAGGCGGTGTCCTGGCCGCGCAGCCCGATGCCCGCCTCCGCCAGGGCCTGGCGCACGGTCGCGGCGTTGGTGCGGACGGTGTGCTCGCGCCCGTCGGCCAGGAAGGTCACGCTCCGCTCGGTGCGCACCGTCATCGCCAGGCCGTCGCGGTCGATCCGCCGGTCGCGCGGCACCGACAGGTACGCCCCCTCCGGACGCACCCCGAGCCGGCGCAGCGCCTCCTCCACGGTGGACGCGGTGGTCCACACGCGCTGCCGGCGGCCGTCCAGGGTGAGGGTCAGGGGGCGGCCGAAGCGCACGGCGACCCGGTCGCCGTGGGAGAGCGGCGTGCCGGGGGCGGGGGAGACCGCGTCGTGCTCGCCGACGGTCACGCCCTCGTCGGCCAGCAGCTCGGCGACGTCGTCCGCGAAGGTGTGGAGGGTGCGCTGCCGGCCCTCCACGGTCAGCCGCACGGCCTTGTCGCTGGCGACGAAGGCGGAGGTGCCGCCCGCGAGGAAGGCGACGACGAGCGCCTGGGGCAGCAGCCTGCGCAGGGTCTCGGGACGCCGGTCGGTCCGGCGGGCGCGCGCCGCCCGCCGCGCGGCGGCCCGGCCTCCGGTGGACTGCCGGGGGATCAAGGGGGAGGGCGCCTCGGACGTCTCGTCCGCCGCGCCGGGAGTCCGTGGCGCGAGCGGTGCCCGCGGTTCGGGCGGGGCGACCGGCGCGGCGGCGGGCTCGACGGGCGCGGCCGGCGGCCCGGCCGGCTCGGGGGGCCCGAACCGGCCGAGCGGCTCGCCGAGCGGCTCGGTCGGCGGGTCCTGTGGCGCGCCGTACGGCGCGTGGGGCGGGTACGGCTCGTAGGGGGCGTGGACCCCGGGCGCGTCCCAGACGCGGTACACCCCGTACGCGTCCCAGGCGCCGTAGGCACCGCCGTACCCGCCGTGTCCGCCGTGGGCCTCCCGGGCCGCGTACGCGCCGTACGGGGAGTGCGTCTCGTGTGCCTCGTACGCCTGGTACGCCGCGGAGGCCCCGTACCACTCGTACGAGGGGCGGTAGGTGTCCTCAGGGTCCCGGTCGCGGCGCTCCCACGGGCGGGGCGACTGCGCGGAGGGGTACCCGTAACCGTGCGGCTGGCTTCCCTGCGGATGGCTCACGACGTACTCCCAAGCGGTCCGGGTGGCGGGGCGGGACCCTAGCGGAGTGGACGTCGCTCTCCCAAGTCGTACGACTACTCACAGTTGCCGATGATCCGCCCGCACACCTCCCGTGGGAGGGGGCGCGTCACCGTGGGTAGCCGAAGGCGCGGGCGGTGTTGGCCGCTATGTGCTCCGCGAGCGCGTCCTCGGTCATCCCCTTGACCTCGGCCATGACGCGCAGCGTGTACGGGATCAGGTACGGGGCGTTGGGACGGCCGCGGTACGGCGCCGGGGTCAGGAAGGGCGCGTCGGTCTCCACCAGCAGCAGCTCGGGCGGCGCCGCGGCCAGGGCGTCGCGCAGCGGCCGGGCGTTCTTGAAGGTGACGTTCCCGGCGAACGACATGAACCAGCCCTTGGCGGCGCACACCTCGGCCATCGCGGCGTCGCCGGAGAAGCAGTGGAAGACGGTCCGCTCGGGCGCGCCCTCCTCCTCCAGGATGCGCAGCACGTCCTCGTGCGCCTCGCGGTCGTGGATCACCAGCGCCTTGTCCAGCCGCTTGGCCAGCTCGATGTGGCGGCGGAAGGAGTACTGCTGGGCCTCCCGGCCCTCCGGTCCGGTCCGGTAGTGGTCCAGCCCGGTCTCGCCGACGCCCAGCACCTCCGGTCGGGCGGCCAGTTCGGCGATGCCCTCCAGCGCGGCGTCCAGGGCCTTCCACCCGCCCTCGCCGAGGGCCAGCCGCGGCGCCTCGTTGGGGTGGAGGGCGACCGCGGCCCACACGGCGTCGTGCTCGGCGGCGGCCCGCGCGGACCAGCGCGACCGCTCCAGGTCGCAGCCGACCTGGATCAGGGTCGTCACACCGACCTCGGCGGCGGCCGCGAGCGTCTCCTCGACGCCGGCGTCCTGCATGTCGATGTGCGTGTGCGAGTCGGCGACCGGCACGTTCAGCGGTACCGGCGGCGGCGCGGGCGTCACGGCCTTCGCGGACTTCTCCATGCGGGCGATCCTAGAACGCCCCGCCCCGCCGCCCGCCGGTCACCCGGGCGGGAACGGGCGCCCACGGGGCTCACTCGTGCGACCGGGCGTGCTCGGCCGTGGCCACCCGTCCGGGCCGCATGATCCGCACCACGTGCGTGTCGCAGTTCGGACACACCGGACGCGTCAGCGGCGACGGGACGCGCCGGCCGCTCACCGGGTCGTGGTAGGTGACGAAGGGCCGGCCGTCGAGGTCGACGTGGTGCCGGATGTCGTACGCCTGTTCCCAACCGTGGCCGCAGTGCATGCAGGCGAAGGAGTACTCCTCGTGGACGGTCGTCGCCTGGGGGCGCGCGGAGTCCTTGGGATCCTTCATGGGAACCTCCTCCCGCTTTCCTCCCAGTGGACCCCATGTGTCCCGGAAATGCACGAGTCCTCCGGCGTCTTTTTCGGCCCGGCCTCCGGTCCGTGCCGCCCCGGCCTCAGCCGGCGGAGGAGTTCTTCGCGGCGACCACGGCGTCGAACACCTCCCGCTTGGGCAGCCCCGCCTCGCGCGCCACCGCCGCGATGGCGTCCTTGCGGCGCTCCCCGGCCTCCTCCCGCGCGGCGACCCGGCGCACCAGCTCGGCGGCGTCCACCTCGCCCGGCGCCGCGTCGGGCGCGCCCTCCACGACGATCGTGATCTCCCCCCGCACGCCCTCCTCGGCCCAGGCGGCCAGCTCCGCCAGCGCGCCGCGCCGGACCTCCTCGTAGGTCTTGGTCAGCTCCCGGCAGACCGCGGCCCGACGCCCGGCGCCGAAGACCTCCGCCATGGCGGCGAGCGTGGCGGCCAGGCGGTGCGGCGCCTCGAAGTACACGAGGGTGCGGCGCTCCTCGGCCACCTCGCGCAGCCGTGCCAGCCGCTCGCCCGCCTTGCGCGGCGGGAAGCCCTCGAAGCAGAAGCGGTCCACCGGCAGCCCCGACAGGGCCAGCGCGGTCAGCACCGCGGACGGCCCGGGCACGGCCGTGACCCTGATCCCGCGTTCCACGGCGGCGGCGACGAGCCGGTAGCCGGGGTCGGACACCGACGGCATCCCCGCGTCCGTCACCAGCAGCACCCGGGCGCCGCCCGCGAGCGCGTCGACCAGCTCGGGCGTGCGCGCGGCCTCGTTGCCCTCGAAGTACGACACCACCCGGCCGGAGACCCGCACCTCCAGGGCCTGGGCGAGCCGCCGCAGCCGCCGGGTGTCCTCGGCGGCGACGACGTCGGCCTCCGCCAGCTCGGCCGCGAGCCGCGGCGGCGCGTCGGCGATGTCGCCGATGGGGGTTCCTGCCAGTACGAGTGTTCCGCTCACCCCGCCATCCTCCCAGCTCCGGGCCGCTCCCGGCCGCCCGCGCGCCCCCGCGCGGAACGGACCGGGCGGCGGGAGGCGGCGTGCCCGCCGCGGGCGGTTCCCTACGATGGCCCGCGTGACCAGTGACACCGCGACTCAGGCCCGGCACGGGGAGCCCGTCGGGGAGCAGACCCCGTCATGGCGGGAGCGACTGCGGCGCTACGGATACGCGGCGCCCCGGCGGGCCGACGTGCGGGAACGGCTCGTACCGCCCTTCCCCCCGCCCGGCGGCAGCCGGGTGTGGGGCGTGTTCGGGCTGGATTCGGGCGACGCGCACCTGTTGGGACGCCGGGTCGGATGGGGCGGCCCGATCCTCGTCGCGCTCCTCGCCGGGCTCCTGCGGTTCTGGAACCTCGGCTCGCCGCACGCGGTGATATTCGACGAGACGTACTACGCCAAGGACGCCTGGTCGCTGTACAAGCTCGGCTACGAGGGCACCTGGCCGGACGGCGCCAACGAGACCATCCTCGACAACCCCGCCGCCGCCCCGCTCGGCGACGCCGCCTCCTACGTGGTCCACCCGCCCGCCGGGAAGTGGATCATCGCCCTGGGCGAGGCGATGTTCGGCCTGACGCCCTTCGGCTGGCGGTTCATGGTCGCCGTGCTCGGCACGCTGTCGGTGCTGATGGTCTGCCGGATCGGCCGCCGGCTGTTCCGCTCCACCGCCCTGGGCTGCCTGGCGGGCGCCCTGCTGGCCGTGGACGGGCTGCACCTGGTGATGAGCCGCACCGCGCTGCTCGACATGGTGCTGATGTTCTTCGTGCTGGCCGCCTTCGGCTGTCTGCTGGTCGACCGGGACCGGGCCCGCGCCCGCCTCGCCGCCGCCCTGCCCGACGGGCGGCCCGACGCGGGCGTCGCCGAACGGCTGGGCCCGGGCCCGCGGCCCTGGCGGCTCGCCGCCGGGGTCTGCCTGGGGCTGGCCTGCGCCACCAAGTGGAACGGCCTGTACGTCCTGGCGGCCTTCGGCGTCCTCACCGTCCTGTGGGACGCCGCGTCCCGCCGCGCCGCCGGGGCGCGGCACCCCTACCGGTCGATGCTGCGGCGCGACGCCGCACCCGCGTTCCTCTCCCTGGTGCCGGTCGCCGGCGTCGTCTACCTCGCCTCCTGGGCCGGCTGGTTCGCGAGCCGGGACGGCTACTTCCGCACCTGGGCGGAGGGCCGGCGGGGCCTGTCGCCGGACCTGTCGATCCCCCTGCCCCTCACCGAGCTGCGGATCCCGCTGCCGCGGTTCGACATGACCTGGGTGCCGGAGGCGCTGCGCAGCCTGTGGCACTACGAGGCCGAGGTCTACAGGTTCCACGTCGGGCTGACCTCCGAGCACACCTACCAGTCCCACCCCTGGAGCTGGCCGGTGGCCGCCCGTCCGGTGTCGTACTTCTACGAGTCCGCCGAGCGGGGCGAGAACGGCTGCACGGCCGAGGGCGGCTGCGCCCGCGAGGTGCTCGCGCTGGGCACCCCGCTGCTGTGGTGGGCCGCCTGCTTCGCGCTGCTGTACTGCCTCTACCGCTGGGGGCTGCGGCGCGACTGGCGCGCGGGCGCGATCCTGTGCGGGGTGGCGGCCGGCTGGCTGCCGTGGTTCCTGTACCAGGAGCGGACGATCTTCTACTTCTACGCGGTCGTCTTCGTGCCGTTCCTGTGCCTGGCGGTGGCGATGGCGATCGGCGCGATCCTCGGTCCGCCCGGCTCCCCGGAGCGGCGGCGGGTGGTGGGCGTCGTGGCCGCCGGCGTCCTGGTGCTGCTGATCGTCTGGAACTTCGTCTACTTTTACCCGATCTACACCGGGGGCCAGATCCCCAAGGACGCCTGGCAGGACCGCATGTGGCTGGACACCTGGATCTGAGGTCCCGAGCAACCCCCCGTACGACCGACGCCGCCCGCCGGGAAACCCGGCGGGCGGCGTCATGTGGAGGGTCTAATGGAGGGTCACAAGGGGCGACGCGCGAGTGCCGGCGCGTCGGCGTCAGTCCTTCTTGTCGTAGTCCTTGTCGTCCTTGTCGTCCTTCTTGTCGTGGTCCCGGTCGTACTCCCGCTCGTCGTGCTTCTGACCCTGCTTGGCCTTGGCGTCCTGCTCCTGGCCCTGGGCCTGGCCCTGGAGCTGCGCGAACTTCGGAGCGAAGGAGAACTTCTCGTCCTTCTCGATCTTGGTCACCTTCTTGACCTCGATCTCCTCCTTGTAGTTGCGGGAGCAGTCGAGGTTGTTGATGTCACCCGAGAGGATCGGGATGTTGACGACCTCCAGGTTGGGGCAGGGCAGGATCTGGTTGTTGTTCTCGAACTTCGCCTCGCCGGCGTGGGCGCTGGCCGCCCCGCCCGCGAGAGCCATGGCGGCGGCGAACGAAACGAAGAGCGTCTTCTTCAGCTTCATGCGGTCTTGTCTCCTTGACGAGAGAAGGAAAGATGATCCCCGGCCGCCGCCGAGCGGCCGAAGAATCGGTTTCCGGAGTACAGTCACCATGCGGCCGGTCCACCGGAAGGGCGGGAGTTACCCCCACGTCGGCGACATTAACGGACCAAATCCGCGATTGCGCGCTTTTGCGTTTCTGCGTGTCTCGTGGAAAGCCCGTCTCCGACATTGCCCACCGGGGGACGACCTGCGGCTCCACGGTGTTGTTACGCCATGCGGGTGTTGTTGCTTCGGCGGTATTCCGCGGGCGGGGCCGGAAAAGGCGAAAGGCCGCCTTCCGGCGAACCGGAAGGCGGCCTTTCGAGGTGCCGCGAGGATCGGGTGCTCAGCGCCCGTACCCGTGGTCCCTGTCGTCCTTCTTGTCGTGGTCCTCGTCGTGGTCCCGGTCGTCCTTCTTGTCGTGGTTCCGGCCGTGGTCCTCGTCGTGGTCCCGGTCGTTCTTCCTGTCGTGGTCCCGGCCGTGGTCCCGGCCGTGGTCCTCGTCGTGGTCCCGGTCGTTCTTCCTGTCGTGGTCCCGGCCGTGGTCCCGGCCGTGGTCCCGGTCGTAGTCCCGGTCGTAATCCCTGTCGCGGTCCCGGTCGTAGTCCCTGTCGCGGTCCCTGTCGTGGTCCTTCTCCTGCTTCCAGGACTTGTAGGACGAGTAGTGGTACTCCTCCTTGTAGTTCCCCGAGCAGTCGAGGTTGTTGGTGTCGGCGGCCAGCAGGAGGATCTGAATGAGCTCCAGGTTGGCGCACGGCAGGATCTGGTTGTTGTTGTAGAACTTGGGGCCGTCACCGGCGTGGGAGACGCCGGCGCCACCGAGCACCAGCGCGGCAGTGGAAAGCGCGACGGCGGCGGTGCGCTTCAGGTTCATGGACGTTTACCTCCAATGTACGAAGCCGCTTCGAGGGCTTGCGTTGTGTAATGTTAGGACCTTTTCGCAGAATGCTCGGGAGGCGTTGCCGCGCGCCGTCGTATTACATCTGCTCCATACGTGTAACGGGCCCGCTCCGCGGCCGGTGGTGCGGGCCCGTCCGGTTGTCCACGCAAGGAGGATCGGCCTTCTGCTGTTCGTGGGAACGAGCGGTGCGGAGAGGCGATCGTACTGCCGTGGGAGTGAAATTCCGGCGTGTCACCCGGGTGGCCCGGGGCCGGGACTTTCCCTGTTCGTTCCGCGTGGAAAAAACGACCGATCGTCCCCGTGGCGACAGGAAGCGCGGGAAACCCGCCGGCCCCCGTCGCGCCGTGCCGTGCCGTCGTGAGCCGCAGGCGGTGAAAAACCGCTCCTCGGGCGGTGAGGCGTCGAGTTCCCGGCCTCCTCCGGTGCCCTGCTCGGATGTCGCGGGACGGTTTCCCGGGAGCGGGGTCGAGGGCGGCGTGTTCGGCCGCCGGCCCGTGTGCGCCGCGCACCGCGAGGCGTTCCGCGCCGTCTGCGTCGTCGGACCGGTGGAGTTCGGGCGTCCTTTCCCGAACCCGATGTCGAGGAATCCGTGAATCGCGGGCGCGACGGGCGTCGCAAAGGCCGCCCCCGGTGCAGTCGGGGGCGGCCTCTGCGGTGACAGGTCGGTTCCGGAGGTCGGTTTTAGAGGAGGCCTCCCAGCCGCGCCTCGAGGACCTTCGCGAACCGGCTCTCGTTCTGGGAGCAGTCGAGGTTGTTGGTGTCGGCCGAGAGGATCGGGACGTTCACGACCTCGGCGTTCGGGCACGGCAGGATCTGGTTGTTGTTCTTGAACTTGGGGCCGTCACCGGCGTGGGAGGCGCCGGCGCCACCGAGCACCAGTGCGGCGGTGGAGAGCGCGATGGCGGCGGTGCGCTTCAGGCTCATGGGTGTGTACCTCCAATGTACGAAGCCGCTTCACAGGCTGGCGTTGTGCAATGCTAGGTCCCTTGGTTCGAATATTCGGGAGGCGTTGCCGCGCGCCGCGGAATTGTTTCTGCTCCATACGTGTAACGGGCCCGCGCCACAGGCTGTGGCACGGGCCCGCACGGTTATTGCCGAAGGAGGATCGGCCTTCTGCTCTCCGTGGTAACGAGCGACACGCGGTGGGGTTGCGCTGCCGTAAGGGTGACGTCCGGGTGCGTCAACCGGGTGCCCCGCGGGCGGGAGGGATTTCTCCGCTCGCTTTTCTTCGGAAAAAATGACCAATCATTCTCGTGGCGGAAAGAGGCGGGAACCCCGTTTTCCCCGCTGCCCGGCGGGTGGACGCCGCGTGCCGCGCCGGTCGTGGCGGAGACGCGTTTCCCCCGTTCGGCTCCGAAGCGTTCGGGCGACCTCCTGTCACGGACACCTGGGTCCGACTCCCGTCACCCGAGTGCTCTAGGGTTCCTCGCACGGGTCCTCGGCGGTGACGGGCCGGGGCAGGGGCGGAGGTTCGGACACTCATGCGCGACGGGCGAAAGGTGGCGGTGATCGGAGCGGTCTTCGCCGCGATGGTCGGAGCCGCCGGATTCGGGGCGTACACCCTGATCGGCGACGGCGGCACGTCCTCCGACGGAGGCGGACAGGACGTGACCGTCGCGGAGGGGTCGGCGGACGCGGCGGTCGAGACCGGCCCGCCGTCGGCCGAGGAGGTCCGGGCGACCGCCGAGAGGTTCCTCGCCGCCTGGCAGGCCGGGAAGGTCGAGGAGGCCGCCGCGCTGACGGACGACGAGGCCGCCGCGGCCGAGGCGCTGACCGGTTACCGCAAGGACGCCCGCGTGGCGCGGGCCTCCTTCGAGCAGGGCACCGCCACGGGCGCCGACGTCCCGTTCACGGTGACCGCCCAGGTGGCGTACGACAAGGGGCGGCGCGCCGGCTGGACCTACGAGTCGGAGCTGACGGTCGTGCGGGACACCGAGACGGGCGAGGCCGTCGTCGACTGGGAGCCGTCCGTGCTCCACCCCGCCCTCGAGGACGGCCAGACGCTGGAGACCGCCGAGGCCGGGGCCCCGCCGATCAAGGCCCTCGACCGCAACGGCACCGAGCTGACCGCCGAGGAGTACCCCGAGCTGGCCGGGATCCTGGCCGACCTGCGCAAGCGGTACGGCGACAAGACCGACGGCAGGCCCGGCGTCGAGGCCCGGATCGTCGACGCCGAGGGCAAGGAGGTCAAGAAGCTCAAGGAGTTCAGCAAGGGCACCCCCGGCGAGCTGCGGACCACCCTGGACGCGAAGGTGCAGAAGGCCGCCGTCCGGGCCATCTCGGGCAAGGGCAGGGCGTCGGTCGTGGCGCTGAAGGCCGGCACCGGTGAGATCCTGGCGGTCGCCAACACCCCGGCCGACGGCTTCAACACCGCCCTCAAGGGCTCCCTCGCACCGGGCTCCACGATGAAGATCGTGACCGCGTCGATGCTCATCGAGAAGGGTCTGGCGTCCAGCTCCGAGCAGCACCCCTGCCCGAAGTACTTCACCCACGGAGGGTGGCGGTTCCAGAACCTCGACAAGTTCGAGATCAAGGGCGGCACCTTCGCCCAGTCCTTCGCCGCCTCCTGCAACACCGCCTTCATCAGCCAGGCCGGGAAGCTGAAGGACGACGACCTCACCCGGCAGGCCCGCGACGTCTTCGGCATCGGGCTCAACTGGCAGGTCGGCACGGCCACCTTCGACGGCTCGGTGCCCGTGCAGTCCGACGCCCAGATGGCCGCCTCGCTGATCGGACAGGGCGGGGTCCGGGCGAACCCGCTGGTCATGGCCTCGGTGTCGGCGACCGTGAAGAGCGGCGTCTTCAAGCAGCCGTACATCGTCTCGCCCGAGGTGGACGGCCGCACCCTGGCCCGGGCCCCGCGCGCCCTCCCGGCGTCCGTCGCCCAGGAGTTGCGCTCCCTGATGCGGCTGACCGCCACCAGCGGCTCGGCGGCCGAGGCGATGGCCGGCACGAGCGGCGACTTCGGCGCGAAGACCGGCTCGGCCGAGGTGGACGGCCAGAAGAAGCCCAACGCCTGGTTCACCGCCTACCGCAACGACATGGCCGTCGCGGCGGTCGTCCCGGCCTCCGGCCACGGCGGCAAGAACGCGGGTCCGGTCGTCCGCGCCGTCCTGAACTCCGCGGGCTGACCCGCCCGACCGGACGCCCACCCCGGACGGCCCGCGCGGAACCCCTTCGCGCGGGCCGTCCGCGTTCCGCTAACGTCCCCCGCATGACGACCCGACCTGCCACGCCCTCCGCCGCAGCCCATCCCCGTTTCGTCGCCGCCCTCGCCGAGCTGGGCCTGGCCGGCGTCGAGGTCCGCGCCTTCCCCGAGGCCACGCGGACCGCGGCCCAGGCGGCCGAGGCGGTCGGCTGCGAACTCGCCGAGATCGTCAAGTCGCTGGTCTTCGAAGCGGACGGCGAGCCGGTGATGGTGCTGATGGACGGCGCGTCCCGGGTCGACGTGGAGCGCGTACGGCGGGAGCTGGGCGCGGGGAAGGTCAAGCGCGCCGACGCCGACACCGTGCGCGCCGCCACCGGCTACGCCATCGGCGGCGTACCGCCCTTCGGACACGTCACCAGGCTGCGCGTACTGGCCGACCGGGGACTGCTCGCCCACGACACCGTCTGGGCCGCCGCCGGCACCCCGCACACCGTCTTCCCCTTGGACCCGAAGTCCCTGATCGCCCACGCGGGCGCCACCGTCGCGGACGTCCGCGAGGAGACCGCCGGCGGCCCGACGGCGTGACGGCCGCACGGTCCGTGACCGCCGGGCACCGCGCGCCCGGAACGGATCGTGGCGGGTCGTGCGGAGGGTGCGGGGAGACCCCGCGGGCCGAAACCGGGCGGCGCGGGGCCGGTGCGGGGCCGGTACAGGGCCGGTACAGGGGCAGGACAGGGCCAGGACAGGGCGGCACGGAGGGGCGACCGGTCGGAGACGCCCTGCTCGCCGGGGATCATCGGAAGCTTTCCGGGCGCATGGGGGGAGATTTCCGGTAGGAGCCACGGCGCGTGAACTCTCCGTGACGAACATCTCCCCGAACCCGTCGCGGAGCGATACGGTACCGCCCCGAAACGTAAGGCCGATGCCGCGGGAGAAGGCGGCTTCGGAAGAAGGGGGACCGTTCCGTGCCCACTGACTACGCGTGCCAGGCGGCTGCCGAGCAGGCTGCCCGCGGTGTCGCGCCCGTGAGGGCGCTCCTGGTGCCCGCCCAACGCCCCGCCCCACCGCAGCAGGAGGAGGTCTCGGTCGTCATCCGCTCCTTCCTGGGGTCGGACGGGCCCGCCAGGCCGCCCGCGCCCGACAACGCCCCCCCGCGGATCGAACCCGTCGGCGCGCCCGTGGGCGCGGCCGTGCTGCTGAGCTTCCTCGACGGGCTCCGGGCCGACCTCGGCGGCGCGCTGGTCGACTGGTACTCCACGATCCCCACCCAGCTCCCCCTGACGCTCGGCGCGCCGGGCGCCGAGCCCGGACAGTCGGCCGCCCGCCTGCCGAACGGCTGGCAGACCCTGAACGACCTCCAGGCCAACGCCCAGGACGTGCTGACCGTCCTGGCGAGCCGCCCCCGCGGCCAGGTCGGTCCCGCCGAGCTGAACTGGCGGCTGGCGCTGCTGGAGGACGTCTTCGCCGGAGCCCTGCGCCGGATGGGCATCCCGGACGACACGTCGGTGGAGTGCGCCGCGGAGCTGACGAGCGCCACCGGTTCGCTGTTCGGCCTCAACCGGCCCACACCGCGTTCGGCCCCCGCCCGGCAGGGCCGGACGTACTGATCCGCGGGCCCGCCCGGGCACGGCCGGGACGGGTGTGGGACGGGCGGGCCGTGCCCGCCGGGCGGCGACTAGGCTGAGAGGCCGACCAGCCCATTCGAGACCACACCAGCCCGGCGTGCCGGGCAGCGGGAGCCCCATGGCCACGAACCTCGTCAATCTGGAAGCCGTCGGCAAGGTGTACGGCACGCGTACGCTGCTCGACGGCGTCTCCCTCGGGGTCGGCGAGGGAGACCGGATCGGCGTCGTCGGGCGCAACGGCGACGGCAAGACCACCCTCGTCCGCATCCTGTCCAAGCTGGAGCCCGCCGACGAAGGACGGGTCACCCACGTGGGCGGGCTGCGGCTGGGCGTGCTCACCCAGCACGACTCCCTCGACCCGGCCGCCACCGTCCGGCACGAGGTCATCGGCGACATGGCCGACCACGAGTGGGCGGGGAACGCCCGCATCCGCGACATCCTCACCGGGCTGTTCGGCGGACTGGACCTGCCCGGCTTCCCGCAGGGCCTGGACACCGTCATCGGGCCGCTCTCCGGCGGCGAGCGGCGGCGCATCGCGCTGGCCAAGCTGCTCATCGCCGAACAGGACCTGATCGTCCTGGACGAGCCCACCAACCACCTCGACGTCGAGGGCATCGCCTGGCTGGCCGGGCACCTGCGCTCGCGCCGCTCGGCGCTGGTGTGCGTCACCCACGACCGCTGGTTCCTGGACCAGGTGTGCACGCGGATGTGGGACGTGCAGCGCGGCACGGTGTACGAGTACGAGGGCGGCTACAGCGACTACGTCTTCGCCCGCGCCGAGCGCGAGCGCATCGCCGCCACCGAGGAGGCCAAGCGGCAGAACCTGGTCCGCAAGGAGCTGGCCTGGCTGCGGCGCGGCGCCCCCGCCCGCACCAGCAAGCCGCGCTTCCGCGTCGAGGCGGCCAACGCGCTGATCGCCGACGTGCCGCCGCCGCGCGACAGCGCCGAGCTGATGAGGTTCGCCAACTCGCGCCTGGGCAAGACCGTCTTCGACCTGGAGGACGTGACGATCCAGGCCGGGCCCAAGGTGCTGCTCAAGCACCTGACCTGGCAGCTCGGCCCCGGCGACCGGATCGGCCTGGTCGGCGTCAACGGCGCGGGCAAGACCTCGCTGCTGCGGGCGCTGGCCGCGGCGGCCGACACCGGCGGGGAGGAGCAGCCCGCGGGCGGCCGGATCAGGGTCGGCAGGACGGTGCGGTTGGCCTACCTCTCCCAGGAGGTCGCCGAACTCGACCCGACCTGGCGGGTGTTGGAGGCCGTGGAGGGGGTCCGCGCCCGCGTCGACCTGGGCAAGGGGCGCGAGATGAGCGCCTCGCAGCTGTGCGAGCGCTTCGGCTTCGGCAAGGAGAAGCAGTGGACGCCGGTCGGCGACCTCTCCGGCGGCGAGCGGCGGCGGCTCCAGCTCCTGCGGCTGCTGATGGACGAGCCGAACGTGCTGTTCCTGGACGAGCCGACCAACGACCTGGACATCGAGACCCTGACCCAGATGGAGGACCTGCTCGACGGCTGGCCCGGCTCGCTGGTCGTCATCTCCCACGACCGCTACTTCGTCGAGCGCACCACGGACCGGGTGTACGCGCTGCTGGGCGACGGCACGCTGCGGATGCTGCCGCGCGGCCTGGACGAGTACCTGGAGCGCCGCGAGCGGATGCGGCAGGCCGGCACCGCCCCCGGGGCCCCGATCTCCGGGACGGCCACCGCGGCGGCCAAGGCGGCGGCCGGGTCGGAGCGGTCCGCCAAGCCCGCCGGGTCCGCGGGCCTGTCCCGGGCGGCCCAGAAGGAGTTGCAGCGCATCGAGCGCAGGCTGGAGCGGATCGGGGAGAGGGAGGCGGCGCTGCACGCCGAGATGGCCGAGCACGCCACCGACTTCGAGAGGATCGCCGGACTGGACGCCGAGCTGCGGGAGTTGGCGGGGGAGCGGGACGAACTGGAGACGCGCTGGCTGGAGTTGGCCGAGGAGGGGTGACGGGCGGCTTCGCGCCCGGCCGCCGGAGGGCCGGCGCGGATAACGGCGCGGTCGCGGACCGGTCTCACCTCGCCGACCGGACGGGAACCGGCAACGGGCCCGTCGGTGTCCGGTGATAGAAAGAGCATCGTTCCAACCGTCGGTGTCCACGTCGGTGTCCATACGTCGAGAACAGTCGAGAAGTGGCGGGCCAGTGTCCGATGCGCTCTGCCCTACGGGGGGCTGAAGGGCTGGGCAGTCGGTCCGCGCGTGAATGAGGAAACCCATGTCGCAGCCGCCTCCGCCGCCCAACCAGCCGCCCTCCGGCGGTTTCGGGCCGCCGCAGGAACCGTCGTCCGCGTACGGCTATCCGCAGCAGCCGTCGGGACAGCCCGGTGAGCAGCCGCAGCAGCCGCAGCAGCCGGACCCGCTGTCCAAGAACCCGCCGTCGTCCGCCCAGCCGCCCCAGGCGCCGCAGCCGGGGTACGGCTACCCGCAGCAGCCCGCGCCCGGTGCCGGCGCGCAGCCGCCGTACCCTCCGCAGGCCCCGCCGTCCTACGGCTACCCGCAGCAGGGCCCGCCGCCGTACGGACAGCCGCCCGCGTACGGTCAGCCGCCGTACGGTCAGCCGCCGTACGGACCGTACGGGCAGTACCCGACGCAGCCCATGGCCAACGCCGGGCAGTCGGGGTCGGGCAACGGGAGCGGCAAGATCCTGGCCATCGTCGCCGCGGTGGTCGCGGTCCTGCTGATAGCCGGGGGCGGCATCTGGTTCCTGGCCGGCGGTGACGACGACACCGAGGCGAAGGGCGACACCAAGGGCACCAGCGAGGGCGGCACCAACGGCGGCACCGAGGGCGAGACCGGCGTGATCAAGGCCGAGTTCGCCTGGAAGACCGACCCGCCCAAGGTGGACAAGGAGGACATCCTCACGGACGTGCCCGGCACCTGGTTCGTCGGCAAGAACATCGTCAAGACCACGACGTCCTCCACCACCGCCTACGACATGGACACCGGCAAGGAGGCGTGGAGCATCAAGATGCCGCGCCCGAAGAGCTGCGCCGCGGCCCACGGGATGTCGGGGAACAAGACCGTGGTCCAGTACGGCGGTCGGTGCGAGTTCGTCATGGCCGTCGACCTGGCCACGGGCAAGCAGCTGTGGAAGAAGGAGCTGCCGTCGGAGCGCGCGACCCCGACGGAGTTCAGCTACACGGAAATCGCGGTCAGCGGCAACGTGGCCGCCGTGTCCTGGATCGGCAACGCGGTCGGCTACGACCTGACGACCGGCAAGCAGCTGTGGCAGCAGGAGGAGAACTCCGAGTGCCAGGACCGCGGTTACTCGGGCGGCAGCCAGCTCGTCGCCAAGGTGGAGTGCGGTTTCGGCGGCCCGCAGAAGGTCCAGGGGGTGGGCCAGAAGGGCGAGAAGAAGTGGGAGTGGAGTGCTCCCAGCGGCGTCGACGTCCTCAAGGTCCTGTCCACCGACCCCGTGGTGCTCGGTGTCAACGCGGGCGGTGAGTCCAGCATCGACATCACGGACCTGATGGTCCTCTCGGACAAGGGCAAGCTCCAGCACAAGATCTCCATCTCCAAGGACCGGCACAACATGGGCTGCCGTGGCATCTCGCTGAGCGACTGCTCCGGCGCGGTGGTGGACGGCGACACCCTCTACATCTCCTCCCAGCCCCACCAGGGCGACGCCGATTACGGCCGGACCAGCGAGATCATCGCCTTCGACCTGACCACCGGTAAGTCGAAGTGGCTGGGAGAGCCGACCGAGGAGGGGCAGATCGTCCCGGTCACCGTGGAGAACGGTTCGCTGATCGCCTACGAGATACCCGGCTACGACAGGCCCGGCAAGGTGGTCAGGGTCGACCCCGAGACCGGCAAGGCGTCCCCGCGGATGGAGATGCCGAGCGCCGACGTGAAGCGGGAGTACGACATGGCCTCCGGCTCGGACGTGCGTCCGTACTGGAAGGACGGTCACTTCTTCCTGGTGAACAACAAGTTCTACGCCAGCGCCGGCCTGAGCGACCTGGCCATCGTGGCCTACCACTGACCCCTGTCCGACCGCCCGGCCCGCCGGGGCACCGGCGGCCCGGGCGGACAGGGCCGCTCCCGGCGGAGCGGGCGACCACGGTGCGGAAGCGCCCGACACCACCGGAACCCGTCCGGTGGAGGCTTCCCCGAGGGGCCGGCCGTGCGACGCGCGGCCGGCCCCTCGGCGTCGGCGTCGTCCTCCTTCCCCTCCGCCGCCGTGGCGCGCCCGCCGGCCGGGCCGGACGAGCGCGCGGTTCCGGGCGGCGAGGACCGACAACCGCCGTGTACGCGACCGGTGGTAGAAAGAAGTTCGCTCCAACCGTCGGTGCCCATACGTCGAGAAGTGGCGGACCAGTGTCCGATGGGCCGGGCAGTCGGTCCGCGCGTGAACGGGGAACCCCATGTCGCAGCCGCCTCCGCCGCCCGGCAGGCCGCCCTCGGGCGGTTTCGGGCCGCCACCGCAGTACCCGCCGTCCGCGTACGGCCCCCCGCGGCAGCCGCCGTCCGCGTACGGCCCCCCGCGGCAGCCGCCGTCCGCGTACGGGCGGTACGACCTCCATCCGACGCAGCCCGCGTTCGGCGGGGGCGCGCCGCCGACGGGCGGTGGCGGGAGGAGGAAGGTCCCGGCGATCGTCGCCGCGGTGGTCGCGGTCCTGCTGGTCGTCGGCGGCGGGGTGTGGTTCCTGACCGAGGACGACGCCGGCGCGGAGGCCGGCCGGAACGGGAACGGAGTGGAGAAGGAGCACGACGGCCGGTTCGAGGCGATCTGGAAGACCGGCTCGCCGGACACCTCGGCGCTCCCCGACAAGAGCGGCTTCGCCTACGGCACCTGGTTCGTCGGCGGAAACCTCGTCCGGGCGCTGTTCGACTCGGTCGTCGCGTACGACCTGGACACCGGCGAGGAGGTCTGGTCGCTGGACGTGACGCGCGGCGCCTCCTGCGCCGCGGCTCCCGGGACGTCGGACGGCAGGACCGTGCTCCAGTGGGGCGCCAGGTGCGAGAAGGTCATGGGGATCGACCTCGCCGAGGGCGAGGAGCTGTGGCGCGACGACCTGCCGTCCGAGGGGGGAGGCGAGTTCGAGTTCGACTTCACCCAGATGGCGGTCGGTGGCGACACCGCGACCGTGGCGTGGGGCGACAAGGCGTTCGCCTACGACCTGGCGACCGGCAGGCCCTTGTGGAGCACGGCCGAGGACGCGGAGTGCCGCGACTTGGGCCATGTCGGCGGCAAGCGGCTCGTCGCGCACGTCGACTGCGGGTACGGCGAGAGCCAGGAGATCCACTCCCTCAAGCCCGACGGCAGGAAGAACTGGAAGTGGAAGGCCCCCGAGGGGGTCGAGATCAACCGGATCTTCTCGGTCGACCCGGTGGTGGTCGGGGTGACCGCCGGAGGCGAGACCGAGATGACCGACATCGTGGTCCTCGACGACGAGGGGAAGGTCCGGTCGAAGATCGGCCTGGGCAGTGACCGGTACTGGTTCTCCTGTTGGCCCAGCCACGAACTGGCCGGGTGCCGCAACGTCGTCGTGGACAAGGCGAACGACGCGCTCTACCTCCAGTCCAACAGGCGCATGGACGACGAGGACGGCCTCCTCGTCAGCGAGGTCGTCGCGTTCGACCTGTCCACGGGCACGTCGAAGTGGCTCTCCGAGCCGACCAGGAAGGGCCAGGCCGCCCCGCTGGCGATGGACGGCGGCAAGCTGATCGGATACGAGCCGCCGACGCCCGACGAGGCGGGCCGGATCACCTCCATCGATCCCGCGACCGGCGAGACGACCCTGTACGCGGAACTGCCGGACAACACCTGGAAGGCAGAGTTCCGCATGAACGCGGGCATGGGCCGCCCGTACTGGCACGACGGCGGGTTCTTCCTGGTGGCGCACGAGTTCGTCGCGGAGAACGGCACCGACCTGGAAGGTCTGATGGCGTTCGGCTGACGTCCCGAGGACCGGCCCGGACCCTCCCGGCGCGAGCGGCCCCGCACCCCCTGGTGAAGGAGCGCGGGGCCGCTCGCGCCGTTCTTGTCGGAAGGGGAGCGCACCGCCGGGTGAGCGTGTAGCTTCCGGGGGCAAGACGGCGCCGGGCGGGTCGGGGCGGCGCCCGGGTACCGGAGCCGGCGCGGACGGAACGACAGGGGTGTGGATGACCGTGCGACTCGTGGTGGTCGACGACCACCGTCTGCACGCCGAGGCGCTCGCCTCGGCGCTGAGGTTGCGCGGGCACCGCGTGCTCGCCGCCGCCGCACCGGCCGCGGGGGCGGCGGAGCTGGTGGTCAGCCGGGTGCCGGAGGTCTGCCTGTGGGGGACGGCGGCGCCCGCGGAGCCCGGGGCGTTCGACCCGGTGGCGCGGATCAAGCGGGAGAAGCCGCGGATAGCGGTGGTGGTGCTGGGCCCGGTGCCCAGCCCGAAGGGGATAGCGGCGGCCTTCGCGGCGGGGGCGTCGGGGTACGTGCGGCACGACGAGCGGATCGAGGGCGTCGAGCGCGGAATGCTCAGGGCGCGCGCGGGAGAGGCGGCGGTGACGCCGCAACTGCTCCAGGGCGCGTTCGCGGAACTGCTCAACCCCACGGCCGAACCGGACGACGAGGGCGCCCGGCTGCTGAAGATGCTCACGCCCCGGGAGGTCGAGGTGCTGGTGCGGGTGGCCGAGGGGGAGGACACCCGGCGGATCGCGGTGGGCATGGGGATAGCGCCCAGCACGGCCCGTACGCACGTGCAGCGGGTGCTGATGAAGCTCGGGGTCGGCTCGCGGCTGGAGGCGGCCGCGCTCGCGGCCCGGACCGGGCTGCTGGACCGGGTGACCGGGCCGGGGACGGGCTGAGACCGACGCCGCGCCCCCGGCCGGGTCGGAGGGTCACTCGCCGAAGGTCGGACGCTCCCGGGGAGCGGACCTGCGCTCGCGCTCCTCCGCCGACGGCGGCGGGACCGTCGGGCTCAGCCGCAGCCAGAGCAGGAAGAGCAGCCCCAGGGCGAGCATCGCCAGCCCGGTCCACAGGTTGATGTTGACGTCCTGCGCCTTCCGCAGGTTCTCGTCGGAGACGAAGATCCCGGCGAGGGTCACCAGGACGCCGTAGACCACGAAGAGGAAGCCGATGACCCGACGGACGTCGAACAGCCGGGCGGCGCTGGCCGAGCGTTCCTCCAGTTCCTTCTCTTCCTCCTGCCACTCCGGAGGGGTGAACTCGGAGGAGCCGTGGGGACCGTTCACGCCGTTCGTCACGGTGGATCACATCCTTCGCTGTGCGGTGCGCGGGGCGCTCAGAAGGAGAACGGGACGTAGCAGAGGGCGGCGAGGATGATCGCGCCCCAGCCCAGCAGCGCGGGCTTGCGGTACCAGACCTCGTCCCCCGGCTCCGGGAGTTCCTCCAGTCCGGGGGAGCGGGTGCCGTACACCAGGCCGGCGAGCTGCTCGACGGGCCTGGGCCTGGTGAGGGGGGTGACGATGACGACGACGAGCGCGCCGACGACGAAGGCGATGATGGCCGAGACGAAGTTGGCGCCCTGGTCGGAGGGGATGTCGACGACCCCGCCCCGGTAGAACCAGAAGTAGTTGATCATCGCCGCGACCGTGCCCGCCAGCAGCCCCCAGAAACCGGCGGCGGGCGTCATCCGCTTCCAGAACATGCCGATGATGAACACGGTGAACAGCGGCACGTTGAAGAAGGAGAACAGCGTCTGGAGGTAGTTCATGATGTTGCTGAACGTCGCCGCGATGAACGCCGTCCCCATGCCCAGCACCACGCCGACCGCGGTGACCACCCGCGCGGTGACCACGTAGTAGCCGTCCGGGCGGTCCTTCACCAGGTAGCCCCGCCAGATGTCGTGGGTGAACACCGTGTTGAAGGAGGAGACGTTGGCCGCCATGCCCGCCATGAAGGCGGCGAGCAGACCGGTCACCGCCACGCCCAGCACGCCGTTGGGCAGCAGGTCCCGCATCAGCAACGGGATCGCGTCGTTGTACTGCAGCCCGTCGCCCCGCCCGATGTTCGGCTCCACCACCAGCGCGATCAGACCGGGGAGGACGACGATCGCCGGGATGAAGATCTTGGGGAAGGCGGCGATCAGCGGGGTGCGCTGGCCGGCGGAGAGGTTCTTGGCCGACAGGGCGCGCTGCACCTCGGCGAAGTTGGTCGTCCAGTAGCCGAAGCTCAGGGCGAAGCCGAGGCCGAGCACGATGGTGAGCCAGTTGGCGCCGAGCGGGTTGTCCGAGCCGATGCCCGTGCCGCCCCAGGCGGTCATGAAGTTCTCGCCCTTGGCGCCGGTGAGCGAGTCGTACAGCCCGTCCCAGCCGCCGACCCGCTTCAGGCCGATGACGGTCAGCGGGATCAGTCCGGCCAGGATCACGAAGAACTGCACGACCTCGTTGTAGATGGCCGAGGACAGGCCGCCCAGGGTGATGTAGAGCAGCACGAACAGGCCGGCGATGACGATGGACACCCACTGCGGCCAGCCGAGCAGCGCCTCCAGGACGATGGCGAGCGCGTAGAGGTTGACGCCGGCGATCAGCACGGAGGCGGCCGAGAAGAGGATCGCGCTCAGCAGGTGGGAGGACGGCCCGAAGCGGTGCAGCAGGAACTCGGGGACCGACCGCACGCGCGACCCGTAGTAGAAGGGCATCATCACCAGGCCGAGGAAGACCATCGCCGGGATGGCGCCCACCCAGTACCAGTGCACGGTGTAGACGCCGTACTGCGCGCCGTTGGCGGCCATGCCCAGGATCTCCAGGGCGCCGAGGTTGGCCGCGACGAAGGCCAGACCGGTGACCCAGGCGGGGAGCGAGCGGCCGGAGAGAAAGAAGTCGAGGCTGGTCTTGACGCTGCGCCGGGCCGCGAACCCGACCCCCAGGACGACGAGGAAGTAGATGGCCAGGATCGCGTAGTCCAGGGCGTTCGTGGGGAGCCGGAGATCCTGGGCCAGCTGGTACGGCATGAGCTTGTCGCCTCCGTGGCGTGACGGGGCCGGTGCGTGGGGGCGGCCCCTTGACGTCAATGTTCACTCATGGTTTTTTGTGTTCGATTATGTTTGGATCGCAGTATAAGGAGACCCGAATTGAAAAAGACCTCGACTCGCCTCGCGGACGGCCGTGAGCTCATCTACTACGACACCCACGACTCCCCGGGACGCGACGCGGTGGACCGGCGTCCCCTCGATACCGTCGCCACCTCCTCGGAGATCCGCCACGACCCGCTGCTGGACGAGTGGATCGCCGTCACGGCACACCGCCAGGCCCGGACGTACCACCCGCCACCGGACGAGTGCCCACTCTGCCCGTCCAGGAACGGACGCCTGACGGAGATTCCGGCGGAGGACTACGAGGTGGCGGTCTTCGAGAACCGCTTCCCCTCCCTCGCGGGCCCGCCGGGGCCGGCGACGGCGGAGGACGCCGGCGGCCTCTTCCTGCGCGCCCCGGGCGCCGGACGCTGCGAGGTGGTGTGCTTCACCTCCGACCACGACGCGTCCTTCGCCGACCTCGACGAGGACCGGGCGGCCCTGGTCCTGGCCGCCTGGACCGACCGCACCGCCGAACTCTCCGCGCTGCCCGGCGTCCGGCAGGTCTTCTGCTTCGAGAACCGCGGCAGGGAGATCGGCGTCACCCTCGGCCACCCCCACGGCCAGATCTACGCCTACCCCTTCGTCACCCCGCGCACCGAGCGGATGCTGCGCTCGGTCGCCGCCCACCAGAAGCGCACGGGCGGCAACCTGTTCGACGACATCGTGGCCGCCGAGCGCGCCGACGGACGACGCGTCGTCCTCGACGCGGAGCACTGGATCGCCTTCGTCCCGCACGCCGCGCACTGGCCGTACGAGGTGCACCTGTACCCTCGGCGGCGTGTGCCGGACCTGACGGCGCTGGACGACGCCGCCCGCGCGGAGTTCCCCGCGGTCTACCTGGAACTGCTGCGGCGCTTCGACCGGATCTTCGGCCCCGACGAGCCTCCCACGCCCTACATCGCGGGCTGGCACCAGGCGCCCACCGGTCCGGAGGACGGGAAGGACTGGGCCGGGCGGGCGGATTTCGCCCTGCACCTGGAACTCTTCACCATCCGGCGCACATCGGGGAAGTTGAAGTACCTGGCGGGTTCCGAGTCGGGCATGGGCGTCTTCGTCAACGACGTGCCGCCGGAGGCCGCCGCCGAACGACTGCGAGAGGTGGCAAGCAAGTGAGCGGCACGTATCTGGTGACCGGCGGTGCCGGTTACGTCGGGAGCGTCGTCGCGGCGCACCTGCTGGAGGCAGGGCACCGGGTGACCGTACTGGACGACCTGTCCACCGGCTTCCGGGAGGGCGTGCCCGAGGGTGCGGAGTTCGTCGAGGGGAGGATCCAGGACGCCGCGCGCGTGCTGGACTCCTCCTACGACGCGGTGCTGCACTTCGCCGCCAGCTCCCAGGTGGGCGAGTCCGTGGCGCACCCCGAGAAGTACTGGAGGAACAACGTCGGCGGCACGATGGCGCTGCTGGACGCGATGCGCGAGGCGGACGTCCGCACGCTCGTGTTCTCCTCCACGGCCGCCACCTACGGCGAGCCCGAGTCCATCCCGATCTCCGAGGACGCCCCCACCGCGCCCACCAGCCCCTACGGCGCCTCGAAGCTCGCCGTGGACCACATGATCGCGAGCGAGTGCACGGCCCACGGGCTGGCCGCCGTCTCGCTGCGCTACTTCAACGTGGCGGGCGCGTACCGCGGCAAGTACGGCGTCCTGGGCGAGCGGCACCAGCCCGAGTCGCACCTCATCCCGCTGGTGCTCCAGGTCGCCCTGGGGCAGCGGGAGGCCATCGCGGTCTTCGGCGACGACTACCCGACGCCCGACGGCACCTGCGTGCGCGACTACATCCACGTCGCCGACCTGGCCGAGGCGCACCTGCTGGCGCTGGAGGCGGCCAAGCCCGGCGAGCACCTGGTGTGCAACCTCGGCAACGGCAACGGCTTCTCGGTCCGCGAGGTGATCCGGACGGTCCGCGAGGTCACCGGCCACCCCGTGCCCGAGGTCGTCGCGCCGCGCCGCGGCGGCGACCCGGCGTTCCTGGTCGCCTCGGCGGACCGGGCCAGGGAGCGGCTGGGCTGGCGGCCGTCCCGCACCGATCTGAAGGACATCGTCGCCGACGCCTGGGCCTTCGCCCGGGGGAAGGCGCTGGAGAACGCCGGGGAGCACGAGGCGAAGGCGGGGAGCGGCGGATGAGCGGGACGGGGACGGCGGAGGCGGCCGTACGGGCGGCGGTCGACGGGTTCCGCGCGGTCCACGGCGGTGAGCCCGCCGGGGTGTGGGCGGCGCCGGGCCGGGTCAACCTGATCGGCGAGCACACCGACTACAACGACGGCTTCGTGATGCCGCTCGCCCTGCCGCACACCACCCGGGTGGCGGCGGCCCGGCGCGACGACGGGGTGCTGAACGTGCACTCGGCCGACGTGGCGGGCGGCACGGTCCGGCTGCACGTGGGCAAGGCGGCCCCGGGCGGCGGCGCCGGCGGGGCGGACGGCTGGGCCGCGTACCCGGCCGGCGTGGTGTGGGCGCTGCGCGAGGCGGGACTGCTCTCCGGGGACTCCGGGCGGACGGCCGGGGGCGCCGACCTGTACGTCCACAGCGACGTGCCGACCGGCGCGGGTCTGTCCTCCTCGGCCGCGCTGGAGGTCTCCGTGGCCGTCGCGCTGAACGACCTGTACGACCTGGGCCTGGACGCCGAACGGATCGCCCTGCTCTGCCGCCGCGCCGAGAACGCCTTCGTCGGCGTCCCCAGCGGGATCATGGACCAGATGGCGTCGGCCTGCTGCACGGCCGGGCACGTGCTCCACCTGGACACCCGCGACCTGTCCCGCCGCCAGGTCCCGTTCGACCCGGCGGCCGAGGGGCTGCGGCTGCTGGTGGTGGACACCCGGGTCCAGCACGCGCTGGGCGACGGCGAGTACGCCCGGCGCCGGGCGGGGTGCGAGGCGGCGGCCGAGGCCCTGGGCGTGCGCACCCTGCGCGACGTGCCCCACGAGGAGCTGGACGCGGCGCTGGCCCGACTGGCCGACCCGGACCTGCGGCCCTTGGCGCGTCACGTGGTCACCGAGAACCAGCGGGTGCGGGAGGTCATGGCGCGCCTCGACGCGGGCGAGACCCGTGCCATCGGCCCGATCCTGACCGCCGGGCACGCCTCGCTGCGCGACGACTTCGCCGTCTCCTGCCCCGAGCTGGACCTGGTGGTGGAGACGGCCGTCGCCGCGGGGGCCCTGGGCGCCCGGATGACGGGCGGCGGCTTCGGCGGCTCGGCGATCGTCCTGGTGGAGGAGACCGGGGCGGAGGAGATCGGGAAGGCCGTCGTCGACGCCTTCGCCGCGGCCGGCCACCGGGCCCCGCGCCTGTTCGAGGCGGTGCCCTCGCAGGGGGCGCGGCGGCTGGACGGCTGAGGAGGGGGACGCGGACGCGCGGGCGACGGACCGCCGGAAGGTCGATCGGATGATCACATCCCGGCCGAAACGGTCGCTCCGCGCACCGTGGAGCGCCGTGAACAGCGCTCGTGACGCTGGAAAAGACCACGGAGTCGGTCAGTTTCCTCCAACCCACTTCCCTTGTCGGACCCCCGCCGTACGCTGATGAACGGCGTCGGTGGGGGCCGACGCCGCATCAGGGGGCGAGAGCGCGCCGGATGCGACGCCCGGCGCGGGGTACCAGTGGGACATGGCGGCGGCCGTGCGACCGCGGGGGTTCCGCACCGGGCGCCGCGTCCGGTACGGGTGGGTCCTTTCCGGCGACAGGGGGTGTGCGTGCAACGTATTCGGGTTCTCGTGGTGGACGACCACCGCATATTCGCCGAGTCGCTCGCCGCTGCGCTGGCGGTGGAGCAGGACGTGGACGTGGCCGCCGCGGGCAGCAGCCCCGCGGCGCTGCGCGCGGTCGAGCGGGCCGTGTCCGACGGCCGCCGTTTCGACGTGCTGCTGATCGACGCCGACCTGGGCGGGGCGCCGGCGGAGGGAGTGGAGGTGTCCCCTCCGGAGTCGGGGGAGGCATCGGCCGCGATCGGCGGGCTGGCCCTGGTCTCGCGGATCCACACCGCCCATCCCGACACCCGTACGGTCGTGCTCGCCGAGCGCGACGATCCGCGCCGCGCGGCGGCGGCGCTCCAGGCGGGGGCGTCGGGCTGGGTCGCCAAGGACTCTTCGCTCTCCCGGCTGCTCCAGGTGGTCCGGGGCGTGCTGCGGGGGGAGACGCACCTGCCGCCCGCCCTGCTGACCGGGGTGCTGCGCGAGCTGACGGCGAACCGCAGACACCGCACCGAGAGCGAACGGCTGGTGGAGTCGCTGACGCCGCGCGAGCACGAGGTGCTGCGCTGCATGGTGGCCGGGCTGGGCCGCAAGGCGGTCGCCGAACGGCTGTACCTGTCCCCGCACACCGTCCGCACCCACATGCAGAACGTGCTGGGCAAGCTCGGCGTGCACTCCACCCTGGCCGCCGTGGCGCTGGCCCGACGGGCGGGGGTCGGTCCGGTGGACCTGGAGCACGTCGCCACCTAGCCCGCGGTGTCAGGGGCATGCCATGCCCGTGCCCCCGTCGCGGCGCGGGCGCGGAGGGCTAGTCGTGCTCCGCGGAGACGTTGTCGAAGGGGGCGGTGAGCTGCCGCAGCAGTCCGGCCAGCTCGCCGCGCTGGAGCGGCGAGAGTCTCGCGAGGATGGCCCGCTCCTGCTCCAGCAGCCCGGCCAGGGACCGGTCGGCCCGGTCGCGTCCGGCGTCCGTCAGCCGGACCAGGACGCCGCGCCGGTCGCTGGGGTCGGGCAGGCGCTCCACGAGGCCCTTCTTGGCCAGCCGGTCGATGCGGTTGGTCATGGTGCCGGAGGTGACCAGGGTCTGGGTCAGCAACTGGCCGGGGGAGAGCTGGTAGGGGGCGCCCGCGCGGCGCAGCGCGGTCAGCACGTCGAACTCCCACGGCTCCAGCCCGTGCTCGGTGAAGGCGATGCGACGGGCCCGGTCGAGGTGGCGGGCGAGCCGGCTGACGCGGCTGAGCACCTCCAAGGGCTCCACGTCGAGATCCGGGCGCTCGCGACGCCACGCTGCCACCAGTCGATCGACCTCGTCCTGCATGGGATCAGTGTAGTAGTTCTGTCGACATGAAGTCTCTTGACATCAAGATATCTGGTGGGGAAGGGTTCCTCCCATGAGCGCTTCATCGGACACCGGCACCCCCGCCTGGGACCCCGAGCAGTACCGCTACCACGCCGGCCCCCGCCTGCGACCGCTGTACGACCTGCTGGCCCGGATCCCCGACCTCCCCTCGCCCCGGCCGCGCATCGCCGATCTGGGCTGCGGCCCCGGCGGCCCCACCCTCCTGCTCGCCGAGCGGTGGCCGAGCGCGGTGATCACCGGCTACGACGTCTCCGAGGCCATGCTCGCCGAGGCCCGCGCCTACGCCGGACCCACCACGGGCGGCGGACACCTGGACTTCGTCCACGCCGACATCGCCACCTGGCGCCCCGAGCACGCGTACGACCTGATCGTGTCCAACGCGGCCCTTCACTGGGTTCTCCCTGCCGGAGGCAAGGGACGGGTTCTCCCTGCCGAAGGCCGGGGAAGGGGAGAGGGGCACACCGAGCGCTTCCCGGTGTGGGTCGACGCCCTCCGGCCCGGCGGCGTCCTCGCCTTCCAGGTCCCCGGCAACTTCGACGCGCCCAGCCACACCCTCCTCGCCGAACTGCGCACCTCCCCGCGCTGGCGCGACCGCCTGGGCGAGGGCGCCGACCGCGCCCCCGTGGCCGAGCCGGTCGAGTACGCGCGCGTGCTGGCGGACCTCGGCTGCGAGGTCGACGTCTGGGAGACCACGTACGTGCACGTCCTCACCGGCGAGGACCCGGTGCTGGAGTGGACCAAGGGCACCGCCCTGCGCCCGGTGTTCACCGCGCTCGACGGCGACCCCGCCACCCGCGACGCGTTCCTCGCCGAGTACCGCGACCTGCTGCGCGCGGCCTACCCCCGAGGTCCGCACGGCACCCTCTTCCCGTTCCGCCGGATCTTCGCGGTCGCCCGCAAGCCCCTCTGAGCCCCTGGGGGCCCGTCCGGGTCCGTTCGCGCCCGTCCGGGGACGGCGGGGGAGGGGCGACGGTCGTCGAAGGGGCGGAGCCCCGCCCTCTCGCCGCGGGCGCGTGGCCCGGGAGAGGGCGGGGCTCCGCCCGGACGGCGCGGTCAGCTGCGTCGGTGGCCTATCAGGCGCGGCTTCTGCTCCAGCCCGTCCAGCCCGTGCCAGGCCAGGTTCACCAGATGGGCGGCCACCTCGGACTTGTTCGGCTTGCGCGCGTTCAGCCACCACTGCCCCGTCAGCGCCACCATGCCGACCAGGGCCTGGGCGTACAGGGGCGCCAGCTTCGGGTCGAAGCCGCGCGCCTTGAACTCCAGACCCAGGATGTCCTCGACCTGGGTGGCGATGTCGCTGATCAGCGAGGCGAAGGTGCCCGTCGACTGGGCGACGGGCGAGTCGCGCACCAGGATCCGGAAGCCGTCGGTGTAGTACTCGATGTAGTCCAGCAGCGCGAAGGCCGCCTGCTCCAGCAGTTCGCGCGGATGGCCGCCGGTCAGCGCGCCCGTCACCATGTCCAGCAGCCGGCGCATCTCCCGGTCGACCACGACCGCGTACAGGCCCTCCTTGCCGCCGAAGTGCTCGTACACCACCGGTTTGGAGACCCCGGCCTTGGCCGCGATCTCCTCCACCGACGTGCCCTCGAAGCCCCGCTCGGCGAAGAGCGCGCGACCGATGTCCAGCAGTTGCTCGCGGCGCTCCTTCCCCGTCATCCGGCGGCGCCCCCGCCGGTTGGAGTTCGAGCTCCTGTCCTGGGTCCTGCTGTCGTCGGTCGCCACACCTCCATCATGCCGCCTCGGCGGCCTCCCGCTGCCGGCGGGAGTTGATCCGCTTGTCGGAGGGCCAGCGCACGTCGTACGCCCAACCCGCCTTCTCGAACCAGCGGATCAGCCGCGCGCTGGAGTCGAGCTGCCCCTTGAGCACGCCGTGCCGGGCGCAGGTCGGGTCGGCGTGGTGGAGGTTGTGCCAGGACTCCCCGCAGGAGAGCACCGCCAGCCACCACACGTTGCCGGAGCGGTCGCGCGACTTGAACGGCCGCTTGCCGACCGCGTGGCAGATGGAGTTGATCGACCAGGTGACGTGGTGCAGCAGCGCCACCCGGACCAGCGAGCCCCAGAAGAAGGCGCTCAGCGCGCCCTGCCAGGACATCGTGACCAGCCCGCCCACCAGCGGCGGGAAGAGCAGCGAGACGGTCGTCCACAGCACGAACTGGCGGGAGATCCGACGGATCACCGGGTCCTTGATCAGATCCGGCGCGTACTTGTGCTGCGGCGTCTGCTCCTCGTCGAACATCCAGCCGACATGGGCCCACCACAGGCCCTTGAGGAGGGCGGGAACGGTCTCGCCGTAGCGCCAGGGGGAGTGGGGGTCGCCCTCGGCGTCGGAGAACTTGTGGTGCTTGCGGTGGTCGGCGACCCACCGCACCAGCGGGCCCTCCACGGCCAGCGAGCCGGCGATGGCCAGGGCGACCCGCAGCGGCTTCTTGGCCTTGAAGGAACCGTGCGTGAAGTAGCGGTGGAAGCCGATGGTGATGCCGTGGCACCCCAGGAAGTACATGCCGACCAGGAGGCCGAGGTCCAGCCAGCTCACTCCCCAGCCCCAGGCCAGCGGAATCGCGGCCACCAGGGCGATGAAGGGGACGGTGATGAACAGCAGCAGGGTGATCTGTTCGATGGAACGGCGCTGTTCACCGCCGAGCGTGGCGGAGGGGACGGGGTTCTCCCCGGGCGCCGCGGAGGAGTTCGGAGGAGCTTTCGGAGCGGTTGTCACTACGTCCGGACCAGTGGTCATGCGTAACTCTCGTTTGAAGCTTGGGGACGGGGTCGCCATACTTACGGTGCCGTAACCTACGGCATCGTAAGTATGGCAGTCCTGGGCGAGCGGACAAGAGGGCCGCATCGTGGACGGGATGATCCATGGCGGCGGGACGCGGCCTATCCTGGTGGCCGTCGGACAGCGCGGTCCGTGACCTGCCAGAAGCATCGCCGCAAGGAGCCGCACCTGTGAGCAGTGCCGACACCTCCCCGAACACCGGTGGAACGAGTCCTGTCCCCGGCGGGGGGGTCCCCACACCGGGCCTTCCGAGTACCCCGGACGGCCCGACGGAATCCGGCAACCCCGAACCCACCCCCGAAACGAGCAGTGCCCTGCGGGCCGACATCCGCCGCCTGGGCGATCTCCTCGGCGAGACCCTGGTCCGTCAGGAGGGCACCGAACTGCTGGAGCTCGTCGAACGCGTACGCGCCCTGACCAGGACCGACGGCGAGGCCGCGGCGGCCCTGCTGCGGCGGACCGACCTCGCGACGGCGACCAAGCTCGTCCGGGCCTTCTCCACCTACTTCCACCTGGCCAACATCACCGAGCAGGTCCACCGCGGACGCGAACTGCGCGCCCGCCGGGCCGCCGAGGGCGGAAACCTCGCCCGCACGGCGGACATGCTCAAGGAGGCCGACCCCGCCCACCTGCGGGAGACCGTCGGGAACCTGAACGTGCGCCCCGTCTTCACCGCGCACCCCACCGAGGCCGCCCGCCGCTCCGTGCTCACCAAGCTCCGCAGGATCGCCGAGCTGCTGGAGAACACCGACCCCAACGAGCGGCGCCGCACCGACCTGCGGCTCGCCGAGAACATCGACCTCATCTGGCAGACGGACGAGCTGCGCGTGGCCCGTCCCGAGCCCGCCGACGAGGCCCGCAACGCCATCTACTACCTCGACGAGCTCCACCGCGGCGCCGTCGGCGACGTCCTGGAGGACCTCTCCGCCGAGCTGGAGCGCGCCGGAGCCCCGCTGCCGCCCACCACCCGCCCGCTGACCTTCGGCACCTGGATCGGCGGCGACCGCGACGGCAACCCCAACGTCACCCCCGCCGTGACCTGGGAGGTGCTGCTGCTCCAGCACGAGCACGGCATCAACGACGCCCTGGCGCACATCGACGACCTGCGCGCCTCCCTGTCCAACTCCATCCGCAACAGCGGCGCCACGCGGGAACTGCTGGACTCCCTCCAGCGCGACCTCGAACTCCTCCCCGAGATCAGCCCCCGCTACAAGCGGCTCAACGCCGAGGAGCCCTACCGGCTCAAGGTCACCTGCATCCGGCAGAAGCTCCTCAACACCCGCAAGCGGCTGGCCGAGGACACCCCGCACGTCCCCGGGCGCGACTACCTGGGCACCGGCGAGCTGATCGAGGACCTCACCCTCGTCCAGACGTCCCTGCGCGAGCACCGCGGCTCCCTGGTCGCCGACGGCCACCTGAACCGGGCGCTGCGCACCCTGGCCGCCTTCGGCCTCCAGCTCGCCACCATGGACGTGCGCGAGCACGCCGACGCCCACCACCACGCCCTCGGGCAGCTCTTCGACCGGCTCGGCGAGGAGTCCTGGCGGTACGCCGACATGCCGCGCGACTACCGGCAGCGCCTGCTGGCCAAGGAGCTGCGCTCCCGCCGCCCGCTGGCCCCCACCCCGCCGCCGCTGGACGCCGCCGGCGCGAAGACCTTCGGCGTCTTCCAGACCATCCGCAAGGCGCTGGACACCTTCGGCCCCGAGGTCATCGAGTCGTACATCATCTCCATGTGCCAGGGCGCCGACGACGTGTTCGCCGTGGCCGTGCTGGCGCGCGAGGCCGGCCTGATCGACCTCCACGCCGGCTGGGCCCGCATCGGCATCGTGCCGCTGCTGGAGACCACCGACGAGCTGCGCATCGCCGACGAACTCCTCGACGCGATGCTCTCGGACCCCTCCTACCGGCGGCTGGTCGCCCTGCGCGGCGACGTCCAGGAGGTCATGCTCGGCTACTCCGACTCCTCGAAGTTCGGCGGCATCACCACCTCCCAGTGGGAGATCCACCGCGCCCAGCGGCGACTGCGCGACGTGGCCCACCGGCACGGGGTGCGGCTGCGGCTCTTCCACGGCCGCGGCGGCACCGTCGGCCGCGGCGGCGGCCCCACCCACGACGCGATCCTCGCCCAGCCCTGGGGCACCCTGGAGGGCGAGATCAAGGTCACCGAGCAGGGCGAGGTCATCTCCGACAAGTACCTCGTCCCCTCCCTCGCCCGGGAGAACCTGGAGCAGACCGTCGCCGCCACCCTCCAGGCGTCCGCCCTCCACACCGCCCCGCGCCAGTCGGAGGAGGCGCTGGCCCGCTGGGACGCGGCGATGGACACCGTCTCCGAGGCCGCCCACAGCGCGTACCGGAGGCTGGTGGAGAACCCGGACCTGCCCGCCTACTTCTTCGCCTCCACCCCCGTGGACCAGCTCGCCGACCTCCACCTGGGCTCCCGCCCGTCGCGCCGCCCGGACTCCGGCGCCGGCCTGGAGGGGCTGCGGGCGATCCCGTGGGTCTTCGGCTGGACCCAGTCGCGGCAGATCGTGCCCGGCTGGTTCGGCGTCGGCACGGGCCTGAGGGCGGCGCGCGAGGCCGGACTCGACAGCGTCCTGGAAGAGGCGTACGAGCGCTGGCACTTCTTCCGCAACTTCCTGTCCAACGTCGAGATGACGCTGGCCAAGACGGACCTGCGGATCGCCCGGCACTACGTGGAGACGCTGGTGCCCGACGAGCTGCGGCACATCTTCGCCGACATCGAGGCCGAGTACGAGCTGACGGTGCGGGAGGTGCTGCGGATCACCGGCGAGAGGGAACTGCTGGACGCCAACCCGGTGCTGAAGCAGACCTTCGCCATCCGCGACGCCTACCTGGACCCGATCTCCTACCTCCAGGTCACGCTCCTGGCCCGGCAGCGCGAGGCCGCGCGCCGCGGGGAGGAACCCGACCCGCTGCTGTCGCGCGCCCTGCTGCTGACGGTCAACGGCGTCGCGGCGGGTCTGCGCAACACCGGCTGACGTCCGGCACCCGCACGAGAACGCCCGAGGGCCCCTCTCCGGTGGGAGAGGGGCCCTCGGCGCGTTTCCGCGCGGTCGGGGCGCGGTGCCCCGCGGTCGCGGGTCAGCCCTGGGCGTCCCTGCGGCGACGCACGATCAGGTACGAGCCCGCGCCCAGCAGCGCCGCGGCGGCCGCGGCCAGCGCGGCGACCGGGGCCGAGGAACCGGTCTCGGCCAGGTTGCCGCCGCCGTTGGGCGTGTCGGCCGGGTCGGCCGGGTCGGACGGGGCCGGGGACGCCGGGGCCTCGGAGGAGGACCCGGAGGACGGCTCGCCCGGGGTGCTCGCCGAGGGCTCACCGGAGGGCTCGCCCGTCGGCGCGGTGCTCGGCCCTCCCGACGGGGCGGGGGAGTCCGTTCCGGTCGGGGCGGGGGAGGCCGTCCCGTCCTCGCAGTCGACCTTGAAGACCTTCTGCTTGGCCCGGCCCTTCTCGCCCTCGAACTTCCACGACAGCTTGTAGTGGCCGTCGTCCAGGGTGATGTTCTCGGTGCGGCCGTGGCCGTCGAGGTCCAGGACCAGGGCGCCCTTCTGGACGACCGTTCCCTTGTTCTCGGCCGACTTGTCGACGATCTTCCAGGTGATCTTCTGCCGGGCGTCGAATCCGGAACCGACCAGGTAGAACTCGCAGACCTTCGGGTTGTTCCTGCGGTCGTACTCCTGGTCGGTCACGGCATCGTGAACCTTCACGGTGCCGTTGTCGCCCGGGGTGGCGGGCGAGATGGCGTACGCGGTGGGCGCGGACAGCAGGCAGAGCGCTGCGGCGGCCGTCACCACGGATGCCGAAGAGAGGGTGCGCATGATCTACCACCTTCGGTGGCGGGAAACGTCACGGACGTGCGGGGGGTGGGGGTGGCGGTAGCCTCCACCGCCCCACCGGACCGGTCAAGCGCGATGTGCCCCATCTGTTCGGTTCTGCCACACCCGTCCCGGAAGGCATGGGGTAACGATCGGGTTAAACCCGCAGATCCTGTGCACGAAACGGCAGGGTCGCCGAAAACCACAGGTCAGAGCAGTACGAACGCCGCCACCATCAGGGCCGCGCCCAGCAGGGCGGTGACCCCGGCCGTACGCCGCATCCGCAGACCCCCCGCGATCACCGGCGCGGCCAGCACCAGCGCGCCCGCGAACGGCAGCCACGCCCACAGGACGCCGGCGACACCGGTGCGCAGCGCCTCGTCGGCGCCCGGCCACACCACGACCGGAAGCTCCTCGCCGGCGTCGTGGGAGACCGGCGCCTCCAGCGCCACCTCGGCGGGCGCGTCGCCGGCCCCGCCGCCCTCGGGGGCGAACGCGCCCCGGCACGTCCACCCGTCGCACTCCTCGACCGTCAGCGTGCCGCGCACGCCGCCCCGGTCCGCCGTCACGTGCCGCACGGCGTCCAGGGAGGCCCACGCCCCGGCCATCAGCAGGACCGTCGCCACCGCGCCCATCAGCGCGGCCCTGGCGAGCAGCAGCAGGCCGTACGTGCTCTCACCGGCGCGGCGCACCGGACCGCGCCGGGCCGTGGTACCGGAGGACCCAGGAGACATGGCCGCGATCCTTGGCCATGAGAGAGCGGACGGTCAACCTCCGCGGACGCCCTCGCGCCGCGCCTCAGGAGTTGTAGGTGTTCTGCGCCCGCTCCAGACCGTCCAGGACCAGGCACTCCACGGCATCGGCGGCCCGGTCCACGAAGTAGTCCAGTTCCTTGCGCTCCACCGAGGAGAAGTCCTTCAACACGAAGTCGGCCACCGGCATCCGGCCCGGCGGACGGCCGATGCCGAACCGGACCCGGTGGTAGTCGGGACCGAGCGCCTTGGTGATGGACTTCAGCCCGTTGTGGCCGTTGTCCCCGCCGCCCCGCTTCAACCGCAGCGCGCCGTAGTCGATGTCCAACTCGTCGTGGACGACGACCAGATGCGCCCGGGGCACCTTGTAGAAGTCGCGCAGCGCCGCGACCGGCCCGCCGGAGAGGTTCATGTACGACATCGGCTTCGCCAGCACCACCCGGCGACCGCCGGCGCCCGGCGCGCCCAGCCGCCCCTCCAGCACCTGGGCCCGCGACCGGTGCGTCCTGAACTTCCCCCCGATCCGCCCGGCGAGCAGGTCGGCGACCATGAACCCCACGTTGTGCCGGTTCGCCGCGTAGTCCGGGCCGGGGTTGCCCAGGCCCACGACCAGCCAAGGGGCGTCGGCGTCGCTCATCGTCGTCCTCTCCTGCCACAGGCCGCCGGGGGCTCCGGGGGCGTCGGTGCGCGGAACGGGAAAAACACGGACCCGCGGCGTCTCCGCGGGGACCCGGAGGCCGCCGCCCCGCGCCCACGGCACGGAACGGCGGCCGGAAGAACCGGAGGGACCGGGGTCACTCCCCGGCGGTCTCGCCCTCGCCCCCGGCCTCGCCCTCGGTGGGCTCGGCCTGACCGGCCAGGACCTGCAGGACGATCTCCTCGTCCTCCAGCGTCAGGGTGGCGCCCTGAGGCATGACGATGTCCTTGGCCTGCACGGAGTCGCCCGCGGACAGACCCTCGATGGAGACGGCGATCGACTCCGGGATGTTGGTGGCCTCGGCCTCGACCGGCAGGGTGTTGTACATGTACTCCAGGACGTTCTGGCCCGGGGCCAGCTCGCCCTCGGTGTGGAACGGGACGTCGACGGTGACCTTCTCGCCCCGCTTGACGACCAGCAGGTCCACGTGGATCAGGAAGCCGCGGATGGCCTCGCGCTGGACGGCCTTGGGGATGACCAGCTCCTGCTTGCCGTCCACGTCGAGCGTGATCAGCACGTTCGGGGTCTTCAGGGCCATCATCAGGTCGTAGCCCGGAAGGGCCACGTGCACCGGCTCGGCGCCGTGGCCGTAGACCACGCCCGGAACCTTGTCGGCACGGCGGAGCCGGCGGGCGGCACCCTTGCCGAACTCCTTGCGAACCTCGGCGGAGATCTTCACGTCGCTCATGACGCACTCCTCGTCTCTCAAGTCGGATTCTGTGGCGGTTGCCAGAGCTACTCGGCCACGACTGACCTGCTGCGAAGAGCGCGTCGATAACGGATGACCGTGCCACTTGGAGACACGGCTCCCTCGCCGAGCAACTCCACGATTCTACCGCCCCGGACACACCGGGTCGGAACACGCCCGGGGCGCCGCACCGGACACACCCGGCACGGCGCCCCGGCGAAGCGTTACGCCTGCTCCTCGAAGAGGCTGGTGACCGAGCCGTCCTCGAACACCTCGCGCACCGCGCGGGCGATCGTGGGAGCCATCGACAGCACCGTGATCTTGTCGACGTCCACCTCGCTGGGCGTCGGCAGGGTGTTGGTGAAGATGAACTCGCTCACCGCGGAGTTCTTCAGCCGGTCCGCCGCCGGGCCGGACAGCACCCCGTGCGTCGCCGCCACGATGACGTCCTCGGCACCGTTGGCGAACAGCGCGTCCGCCGCCGCGCAGATCGTGCCGCCGGTGTCGACCATGTCGTCCACCAGCACGCACACCCGGCCGCGGACGTCGCCGACCACCTCGTGGACGGTCACCTGGTTCGCCACGTCCGGGTCGCGGCGCTTGTGCACGATCGCCAGCGGCGCGCCCAGCCGGTCGCACCAGCGGTCGGCGACCCGCACCCGGCCCGCGTCCGGCGAGACCACCGTCAGCTTCGAGCGGTCCACCTTGCCGCCGACGTACTCCGTCAGCACCGGCAGGGCGAACAGGTGGTCCACGGGACCGTCGAAGAAGCCCTGGATCTGGTCGGTGTGGAGGTCCACCGTCAGGATCCGGTCCGCGCCGGCCGTGCGCAGCAGGTCGGCGATCAGCCGCGCCGAGATCGGCTCACGGCCGCGGTGCTTCTTGTCCTGACGCGCATAGCCGTAGAACGGCATGATCACGGTGATGCTCCGGGCCGAGGCCCGCTTGAGAGCGTCGACCATGATCAACTGCTCCATGATCCACTTGTTGATCGGAGCGGTGTGGCTCTGCATCAGGAAACAGTCCGCGCCACGGGCCGACTCCTGGAAGCGGACGTAGATCTCGCCGTTGGCGAAGTCGAACGCCTTGGTCGGGACCACACCGACACCGAGATGCCCCGCGACCTCCTCCGCCAGCTTGGGGTGGGCGCGGCCGGAGAAGAACATCATTTTCTTCTGGCCGGTCGTCTTGATCCCGGTCACAACAACAATCTCCTTGCCAGCATCGATCTGTCGGGGTGCACCAGGGCGTGCGCTTCTCACGGTACGCCCTGCCCGGGACGCACTCCCCGGGTCACCCCCCGGTAACCGGGCCGTTCCCCTCGCGTTCCTCGGCGACCTGGGCCGCCCGCGCGGCGGCGCTCCCGGGCCGCTTGCGGGCCACCCAACCAGGGATGTTGCGCTGCTGGCCGCGTGCGACGGCCAACGCGCCGGGCGGCACGTCCTTGGTGATCACCGACCCGGCGGCGGTGTAGGCGCCGTCCCCGACCGTGACAGGAGCCACAAACATGTTGTCCGAGCCCGTCTTGCAGTGCGAGCCGATCGTGGTGTGGTGCTTGTTCACCCCGTCGTAGTTCACGAACACGCTGGCGGCGCCGATGTTGGTGTACTCGCCGATCGTCGCGTCCCCCACGTACGACAGGTGCGGCACCTTCGTGCCCTCGCCGATCTCGGCGTTCTTCATCTCCACGAACGTGCCGGCCTTCGACGTCGGCCCCAGCCTCGTCCCCGGCCGCAGGTACGCGTACGGGCCCACCGACGCGCCCGGACCGATCTCCGCGGAGTCCGCGACCGCGTTGACCACCACCGCGCCCGCGCCGACCCGGGTGTCCGTCAGCCGGCAGTTCGGCCCGACCTCGCACCCCGCGCCCAGGTGCGTCGACCCCAGCAACTGCGTCCCCGGGTGCACCACGGCGTCCGGCTCGTACGTCACCGTCGCGTCCAGCCACGTCGAGGCCGGATCCACCACCGTCACCCCGTCCAGCATCGCCCGCTCCAGCAGCCGGTCGTTCAGCAGCCTGCGCGCCTCGGCGAGCTGCACCCGGTTGTTGATCCCGACGATCTCCCGGTGGTCCTCCGCCACGCACGCCCCGACCCGGTGCCCGTCCGCGCGGAGGATCCCCAGCACGTCGGTCAGGTACTCCTCGCCCTGGCTGTTGTCGGTGCTCAGCCGGCCCAGGGCCTCGGCCAGCAGGTGCCCGTCGAACGCGAACACCCCCGAGTTGATCTCGCGGAGCGCCCGCTGCTCCTCGGTGGCGTCCTTGTGCTCCACGATGGCCGTCACCGAACCGTCCTCGCCCCGCACGATCCGCCCGTAACCGGTGGCGTCCGGCACCTCGGCCGACAGCACCGTCACCGCGTTGCCCTCACCCGCGTGGGTCGCGGCCAACCGGGCCAACGTCCCACCCGTCAGCAGCGGAGTGTCACCACAGGTGACCACCACCGTCCCCGCCGGCTTCACGCCCTCGGCCGCCAGCGCCTCCAGCGCCGTGCGCACCGCGTGCCCCGTGCCCCGCTGCTCGTGCTGCACCGCCGTGCGCACCTCCGCGTCCAGCGCGGCCAGATGCTCGACGACCCGCTCACGACCGTGCCCGACCACCACCACCAGATGCTCCGGAGCCAGCTCGCGGGAGGCCGCGACCACATGGCCCACGAGCGACCGCCCGCAGATGTCGTGCAGGACCTTGGGCCTGGCGGACTTCATGCGGGTGCCCTCACCCGCTGCGAGAACGACGACGGCTGCCGGGCGGATGGCGCTCACGGGTGTGCCCTTCGGCTTCGGGACGGATCAACGGACCACGCGCGGGGACGGACCCCGGACGGACACCTGACCCGCCCGGAGCACAGCCCCCGCACCCCCTGGCGGACACCGCCGGTTCACGGAGAAGAGGACCGCGGTGGAACCGCGCGGGAAGAGTGGTGTCCCCCGCAGGATACCGGTGACACCTTCATTCCGCCGGTGACCCCTGACCCGGCACCGTCCCGGTCTCCGCCCCCGGCGCCCCCTCCGACTCCTCGGCACCACCGCCCCCCAGCACCGCCGAGCCCCCCTCCGAACCCCGTCCGGTGAGCGCCGCCAGACTGGCGCGCACGTGCGCCATGTGCTGGCGCACCGCCTCCCGCCGCTGCTCGTGCGCGCGCACCACCCGTTCCGTCTCGCGCTCGATGCGCTCCTGACGCAGCCGCGCCTGCGCCAGCAACTCGGCCGCCCGCGCCTCGGCCTCCCCCTGGAGCCGCCGCGCCTCCTCCTCGGCCCCGGCGTGCTCCCGCCGGGCCCGCTCCAGCAGCGCCTCGCCCCGCTCCGTCAACGCCGACACCCGCGCCGACACCGCCGTGTCCCGCGCCGCCAGCACCCGGCCCAGCTCCTCGGCCTCCTCCGCGTGCTTCCGCTCCTGGGCCAGCAGCAGCGCCTCGCACCGCTCGGCCGTCTCCCGCGCCTCGCGCTCCGCCGCCTCGCGCACCTTCCGCGCCTCGGCCTGCGCGGCCCCGCGCACCTCCTCCGCGCGCTCCCGCGCCGCGGCGAGCACCCCCTCCGCCGCCTCCTCGCCCGCGGCCCGCACCCGCGCGGCCTCACCGCGCGCCGCCTCCCGCAGCGCCCGGCCCTCCTCCTCCGCCCGAGCCCGCACCCGCTGCGCCTCGGCCTCGGCCCGGGCCCGCACCTCCCCCGCCTCGGCCTCCGCCTCCGACAGGATCAGCGTGGCCCGCTCGCCCAACCCCTCGTACGTCTGGGGCGGCAACGTGGCCACCACGGACCGCAACCGGTCCGCCTCCTCCTCCAACTCCCCGGCGAGCACACCCAGTCGCGCCAGACGCTCCCGCGCGCCGTCGAGATCCTCGTACAGCCTGTCGGTGAAGCGATCGACCTGATCGGGCCGGTAGCCACGGCCCCGTACGACGGTGAAGCCATGAGGTGACCTGGACGCTGACATGGCGAACCCTTACCTCCACGCAATCCGGCGGACATCCCACCCAGCATGCGCCATGAGGTGCGGCAGCCCGCAATCGACACAAACCGCACGAACACGTGCGGAAGCACGCCGAACCTCAACGCGCCCCCGGCGGAACCATCCCCGAACGGACGCCCCCTCACCCGGCGAGAACAGGACATGTGAGCGACACAACAGCCGAACGCCCGCCCCGGAAACGCCACCGCGCCCGGCACCCGCCACACGGGCACCGGACGCGGCACGGACGGAACCGACCAACAGCGGCCACAACGACTACAGCAGACCGTCCCACATCTGTTCGAGCAGCACCGCCCACCAGTTCTCCGGATCGGCCAGCGCCGCCGGATCCAGACAGGCCAGCATCCCCTGGAAGTCCACCGTCCAGCGCCCCGCCTGATCCGGCGTCAGCCCGTACCGCAGCCGCCACATCCGGCCCAGCAGCGCCAGACACCGCACGAACTCCGGCAGACCGCTGTTGACGAACTGCGGCACCGCCGGACGCCCGCTCGGATCGCCCTCCAACGGCACCGCCACGATGTGCGCCGTGCCGTACTGCACACACAGCTGACGGCCGTAGTCGTTCCCCATCACCAGGTACGACGCCGCGTCCGGACCCGGCAGCACCCCGCGCTCCTGCGCCAGCTCCGCCAACGTCGGCACCGGACGCCCCGGCTGGGCCTGCGCCCAGAAGAACGGGCCGAACTCCACCGGCAGCCCCGCCCACACCAGCGTCTGCGCCACCACCTCGGGCACACCCTGCCGGGAGACCGCCCGCTGGTCGAAACGGAAGATCGCCTGCGGACCGAACGCCTCCGCCAACTCGTGCGCCAACCCCTGCGGCGGCACCGGCGGCACCGGCTGGACCTGGTGCGGCGGCGGCAGCGGCACCCGCACCGGAGCCGGCCGCGCCGGACCGTCCGCCACCTGGTGCAACTCGCCCTGATGCTCGATCAGATGACGCACGCCCTGCTGACGCGACGCCACGTCACGGCCGTACGGAGCGGTGTGGCTGATCCGCACCTGCGGCCAACTCTCCCGCACCATCCGGGCGCAGTACCCCCCGGGCACGTCACAGCACTCCAACTCCGTGTGCAGCTCCAGCACCTGCTGCGGCGGGACGTTCATCGCCCGCAACTCGTGCAGGATCTGCCACTCCGGATGCGGCAGGCCCGGCGCCGAACGCCGGATCACCTGCTGCTCCGAACCGTCCGGCGCCCGGTAGCGCAGCACCGCCATGTACCCCGGACCCACCATCGGCTGCCCACCGGGCGGCTGCGGATAGCCGTACGCGGGAGCCCCCGGCGCACCCATCGGCACACCGGGCGGAGGACCGGGCGGACCGGGCGGGCCCGGCGGCTGCGGCGCGCTCGGCGGCGGAGGGGTGCCCGGACCTCCGGGCCCCGCCAGCATCGTCGCCGCGTGGTGCACACCACCACCGGACGAGCCGCCGTCCCCGGCACCGGGCGCCCCCGGAGCACCGGGCGGACCGGGCGGACCGGGCGGGCCTGGAGGGCCGGGAGGACCCGGCGGCTGCGGCACCCCGGCCCCCTGGGAGGCCACGTCGTCCGCCGACACCACCTGCGTCGGCGCGTACGCACCGGGAGCACCACCCGACGACCCGGGCCCCGAACCCCCCGGACGGGCCCCCGGCGCACCCGGAACACCGGGCGGCGGCGGCACGGACGGACCACCCCCGCGCGGCGACCGCGCGGCACGACCGGTCGCGGCAGCGGCATCGGGAGGGCCGGGCGGACCGGGCGGGCCCGGCGGCTGCGGCGCGCTCGGCGGCGGCGTCCCCGGAGCGTCGACCGCCGGAGCCACCGTCGTCCTCGGCAGGACGCTGCCCTCCGGCATCAGCGCCGTCTCCGCCTCCGGACTCACCCGCGGCGGAGGCGCCTGGTCCGCCTCGTCGTCACTGCCGCTGATCGGCGGCGCGAACACCGTCATGGGCGGCGGCACCGACGCGCCGCCCCCACTGCCACTGGTGTCCGCGGCGTCCCACGGCGACGCACCCGAAGGAGAGGACGGGGCGGACGGGGGAGAGGAGGGCGGCGGAGGCGTCGCGGACGACGGAGCCGGCGGAGGCGTGGCCGACGCCGACGGCACGGACGGCGCGGACGTCGGCTCCGACGGCGCGGACCCGCCCGCCGACCCGTCCGAACCCGCCCCGGACCCACGACGATCCGGAATGCCCATCCGATCCGCCGCCTCCTGCAACCACTCCGGCGGCGTCAACAGGAACGACGTGGCCTCCAGATCCACCCGCTTCGGCGGAGCCGCCGGCGCCGGCTCCGCGACCGGCGCACCGTACTCCTCCTGGTACCGCCGGATCACCTCGCCCACCGGCAGACCCGGCCACAGCGTCGAATCACCACTGTCCCGCGCGATCACCAACCGCTGCCGACCGCCCACCGACGACGGACCGTCCGGACGGTCCTCCGCCCACGCCACGAAACCCAGATCGAACTCCCGCACCCGCACCTCACGGTGCTGGTACGCCGGCACACCGCCGTTGATCCAGCGCTCCGCACGCTCCTGCGCCTGCGCGAACGTCACCATCGAGCCTCACCCCTCCACCGGGACGGCACGCGCGAACCCACCGTCCACCATCAGGTTGGCCACGGTCTCCAACTCCGGCGGACTGCCCGCCAGCCGCAGCAGAAACTCGTCGAAGTCCGCACCACACGGCAGCAGCAGCGACTCCACCCGCTCCTGCACCGTCAACCCGTCCCGATCCCGCGCGTCGTCGTACGCGCAGAACCACACCGAGCCCACGCCCGCACCGCGCACCTTCACCGCGACGATCCCACCCTGCACGAACCCCACACCCAGGTAGTCCTTCGTCAGGTGGTCCCGCAGACACTTGTTCACGTACACCAGGTCGTTGACCGCCGCCTCCTCACGCACCGTGAAGAACGGCTGGTCCACCAACAACCCCAACTCCGCGTCCAGCGCCACACCCACCGGAGCACACCCGCCGGCCGCCTTCAGGAACGTCCGGTACGCCTCCGGCAACCGGTACCCCAGCGTCTCCTCCACGTCCAGCACCTGCTCCTCGGACACCGCCACCCCGTGCGGCACCTCGAAGTGCACCGGACGCGTCTCCTGCAACGGCCGCGTCCCCCGCTTCCCGTGGTCCACCACCGCCGTCGCCAACCCACCGTGGTGCCGCAACAACGCCTTCACCTCGACCGGCACCAACTCCAGCCGACGACTGTGCGCCACGTGATGCCACGTCCAACCGTGCGGCGTCGCCACCGGCGACAGATCCGCCCACAACTCGTGACCCGCCGCGTGCAGAGCCGCGTTCGCCGACACGTGGTCCGTCAACCGCAACTCGTCCGCGCCGAAACCCTCCGGCGGCTCCGCGATCTCCGCGGCGGCCCGCGCGTACGGCGAGAAATCCGGAAAACCCCGCTCGTCCACACGCACCCCCGCCGGATAGCGGGCAGCCCGTACCGGATCCGGAAAGTGCACGACCTGTCCGGCATAGGCCGTGTTCGGCGGCGCGGACTCCCCTCCGAACCGGGAATCGGGAGAAACCCCCACCCCAGGCCTACCTGTCGTCATGGCGGTGCCCCTCTGCTGGCAATGGCTACACGGGCGCTGATGGGCGCTGACCGACACAGCCTAAGCGCAACACCCACCACCGGTCCCGCCCCGCCCCCGACCGCCCCACCACACCGGGACACGCGCCGGAACCGACCCGGCTTCCCCAACGTCCCGCCCATTTGGCACCCTGAACCAACGCCATCGGGGGGATGCGCGGGAGGAAACACGAGCATGCACGCCACACGACAGCACACACCCAACCGGCCCGGAGACCCCCGCATCGGCTGGGGAGCACCCGACGACACCGCCCCCACCCTGCTCCACCGCCGCGACGGCATCATGCCCACCGTCGCCGCGGCCCTCTCCGTCCGCGGTCAGACCCTCACCTGCACCGCGAGCAAGGCCGACCAACCCCCCACCCTCCACCCCCTCGTCCAGGACTACCTCGACACCCTCACCACCGACCGACGCGAACGCCACACCGGACGCTGCCCCGAGGCCGTCCTCCTCTCCCGCCACCTCGCCTCCGCCGAGGCGGCCCGCGGCAAACGCGCCGCCCGCAAACCCCTCACCACCTCGGAAGCGCGCCGCGCCCTCAAAGGCGCCAAGATCACCGCCCGCCGCATCCGCGAGGACGGCGACCCCCGACACGGCAGCTACGCGCCGCCCTGCCGCTCCTGCACCGCCCTCCTCGCCCACTTCGGCGTCCGCGCAGTCGACCCCACAGGAGAACGGTGACCATCCCCCACCCCGCCCGCACCGGCACCACCCGCTTCCCCGTGCCCGTCGACGCCGCCCTCCGCGCCGCCGGCTGGCACCCCGGACGCCGCGACATCGAACAAGCCGAGATCTGGGCCGACACCCTCCGCGACCACCGCTCGCCGGCCGGACACCGCCACGCGATCTTCCCCGCCGCCGTCGAAACCTGGGCCGAATTCGGCAACCTCCACATCGTCGGCACCGAACCCGGCCGCCACATCGCCCCCACCGGGGTCCACATCGACCCCCTCCGCGGACTCCACTGGCCCCGCACCCTCACCGACCTCGGCCGCGCCCTCAACACCTCCGTCGCACCCCTCGGCGAAGAGGACAACGGCAACGCCCTCCTCGCCATCGACGCCCACGGCCGCGTCTACAGCATCGACCACACCGGGGACTGGTACCTCGGCCCCACCTTCGACGACGCCCTCACCACCCTCGTCACCGGCCGCACCCCCAGACGCCTCGGCCGCGAACCGAACTGACCCCGAGGCCGGGCCCACCCGGACCCGGCCTCACTCCCGGTCCGGAATCACCGCCGACACCCGGAACCCCCCACCGTCCGTCGGCCCCGACACGAACCCCCCGCCCAACGCCGTCACCCGCTCGCGCATCCCCACCAGACCGTTGCCACCGCTCGGCAACCCCGCGTCCCGCACACCCTCCGCCGGCGCGTCGTTCTCCACCAGCACCGCCACCTCCCCCTCACGGTGCGCCAACCGCACCCGCGTCCGCGCGCCCCCCGCGTGCTTGTGCACGTTCGTCAACGCCTCCTGCACCACCCGGTACGCCGTCTGCTCCACCCGCCCCGCGTACGACCGGACCTCGCCCTCCACCGAGAACTCCACCGACATCCCCGCCGCACGCGACTGCCCCACCAGAGCCTCCAACTCCCCCAGACACGGGCCCGACTCCTCCCGCTCCCCCGAGCCGGCCCCGGCCACCCGAGCCGACTCGCGCCCCGCGGCCGCCTCCGCGGCCTCCGCCACCCTCGCCAACGGCCGCTCCGCCCCGTCCGCGCCCCCGGCCACCACGGACACCGGCTGCTTCGACTCGTGCGCCCGCAACACCCCCAGCATCGTCCGCAGCTCCGTCAGCGCCTGGCGCCCCATGTCCCCGATCAACGCCGCGTTCCTCGACGCCTTCTCCGGGTCCTTCAACGCCACCGCCTGCAACGCCGCCGCGTGCACCACCATCAGACTCACCCGGTGCGCCACCACGTCGTGCATCTCCCGCGCGATCCGCGTCCGCTCCTCGTTGCGCGCCCACTCCGCACGCTCCTCCGCGCGCTCCGCCAGCAGCGACAACTCCCGCTCCAGACCGTCCGCGCGCTCCCGCAGGCTCTCCACCAGCCGCCGCCGCGCCCCCACGTACAGCCCCAACAGCACCGGCGGCGCCGTCAAACCCACCACCAGCACCAGCGACACCACCGGGACGAACCACCGCAACGGCCCATGGCCGTACTCCTCCGGCGCCATGTCCCGCCGCATCGACACGAGGGTGATGATCAGCGTCCCCAACGCCTGCATGCCCGACAGCAGCGCGATGATCCGCCGCGGCACCTCCGACGCCGCCAGCGTGTACAGCGCCACCGTCCCCAGCACGAAACCCATCTCGGCCGGCGTCACCGCGATCGACACCAGCACCACCGCGATCGGCCACCGCCGCCGCAGCACCAGCGTCAACCCGGCCAGCACCCCCAGGCCGACCGACAACCCCACCGGAACATCGGCCTCGTGCGCGAACGCGACCCCCTGCACAGCGCACTCGACACCGGACGCCAGTGCGAGCACCACGTCCAACACCGCACTCCGACGCCGCTCCCACCACAGCGGCCCCCGAGGTGCGCAGCCCTGGTCCCGGGCGTCGACGCTTTCCCCCGTCTCGGTCATACCGCCCAGCCTACGACCGCCCGCCACCGGGTTTTTGGGTGGCATCACCACCCAAAAGCACTGTGGTCCCCTCGTGACCGAAGGGAAAACAGCGGCATTTCACTCGAACTGTTGAATCGTCCTGATATTCGACCCGCGCACGTCTCCCCGAGACCAGGCTGACCCCCATGGTGCGAGCCAAGACGGAACTGAGGGAACGCGCCCGCGAGCTCCGCCGCGCGGGCAGGACGTACGACGAGATCACGGCCGAACTGGGGGTGTCCAAGAGTTCGGTGTCGCTGTGGGTGCGGGATCTGCCGAAGCCGCCGACCCCGCCCGAGCGGCTGCACCGGATGCGGGAGGCGCGCTGGGCACCGCACCGGCGTGAGCAGGCGGTCATGCGCCGGCGGACGAAGCAGGTCGCGGCCGACGAGATCGGCCGCATGTCCGACCGGGAGCTGTTCCTGGTGGGGGTGGGCCTCTACTGGGCGGAGGGATCGAAGAGCAAGCCGCACAGACTGAGGGAGGAGGTGGTCTTCGTCAACAGTGACCCCGGAATGATCCAGGTGTACCTGTCCTGGCTCTCCCTGCTCGGGGTCGAGAAGGAGCGGCTGCGGTTCCGGGTGATGATCCACGAGTCGGCGGACGTGGGGGCCGCCGAGCGTTTCTGGGCGGATCTGGTGGGGGTGGAGGTGTCGGCACTCGACAGGACGACGCTGAAGAAACACAATCCCAGGACGACTCGGAAGAACGTGGGAGAGGAGTACCGGGGCTGTCTCTCCGTCCGTGTTCGGCGCGGTGCCGACCTATACCGTCGCATCGAAGGCTGGTGGTACGGCATAGTAGTGGGTGCCGACCGGAACCCTGAGCGAATGTCCGGTTCGGCATAAATTGCCATCCCCTGTGGTGTAATTGGTAGCACAATGGTTTTTGGTGCCATTTGTCCAGGTTCGAGTCCTGGCGGGGGAGCTTGAAATTCGCGTGCAGGGGCCTCGACCTCCCGGGTCGGGGCCCCTTGTCGTGCTCGCGGCCCGGGCGGATCCGCGCCGGTTTGAGGTTGACGTAGGGGGAGGGTGCACCCTGGGGGCCGATTCCCCTAGGGGGCGGTACCCCTTTCCTCCTACCCGGGTGTCGTTCTGTGGCAGGACGAGGAGCGGGCGGTCCGCTCCCTAGGCTGGGTACGGGTCGCCGCACCGGTGGGGTGGGGACAGCCCCCGCGTGGATACGGCGCCGGGCACCATCGTGGCACCCCTTCTCCGTGCAGCAGGCTCTGTGCGCACCCGGAAGCGTTCGACGACTTCTCGGGCCTCTGATTCATCGACATAGGAGACATACCGTGACAACGGCTGTAGCGGATCCCAGGACCGGGGGCAGTGGAGGGCGTACGGCCATGGCCGCGCGGGCGCGGCAGGTCGTCAAGGCGTATGGCTCCGGGGAGACGAGGGTCGTCGCGCTGGACCGGGTGGACGTGGACATCGCGCGGGGGGCGTTCACCGCGATCATGGGCCCGTCGGGTTCGGGCAAGTCCACGCTGATGCACTGCCTGGCGGGGCTGGACTCGGTGACGTCCGGGCAGATCTGGGTGGGGGAGACCGAGATCACCGAGCTGAAGGAGAAGAAGCTCACCCGGCTGCGCCGGGACAAGATCGGCTTCATCTTCCAGGCGTTCAACCTGCTGCCGACGCTGAACGCGCTGGAGAACATCACGCTGCCGATGGACATCGCCGGTCGCAAGCCCGACCGGGAGTGGCTGGAGAGGGTGGTGGAGACCGTCGGCCTGTCCGGGCGGTTGAAGCACCGGCCGAACCAGCTCTCGGGCGGTCAGCAGCAGCGGGTGGCGGTCGCGCGTGCGCTGGCGGCGCGGCCGGAGATCATCTTCGGTGACGAGCCGACGGGCAACCTGGACTCGCGGGCGGGCGCGGAGGTGCTGGGCTTCCTGCGGCGTTCGGTGGACGAGCTGGGTCAGACGATCGTGATGGTGACGCACGACCCGGTGGCGGCGGCGTACGCGGACCGGGTGCTGTACCTGGCGGACGGGCGGATCGTGGACGAGATGCGGCAGCCGACGGCGGAGGCCGTGCTGGACCGGATGAAGGCGTTCGACACGTTCGGGCGGGTGTCATGACCGTGCTGAGAACCTCCCTGCGGAACTTCGTCGCGCACAAGGGGCGGATGCTGCTGAGCGGCGTCGCGGTGGTGCTGTCGGTGGCGTTCGTGTGCGGGACGCTGGTCTTCACGGACACGATGAACACGACGTTCGACCGCTTGTTCACGGAGACGGCGGCGGACGTGACGGTCTCCTCCAAGGACGCGGAGAGCGACGAGGCGCCGGACACGGGGAAGCCGGCGACGGTGCCGGCGTCGCTGCTGGAGGAGCTGGAGGGTGTCGAGGGGGTGTCCTCGGTCTCCGGCGGCGCGTACAGCATGGGCGTGACGGTGGTGAACGAGGACAACGAGAACGTGGGGTCCACCACCGGTGCTCCGACGATCGCGAGCAACTGGAGCGAGGTCGACGAGCGGTCGATGGAGATCGCCTCGGGTCGGTTGCCGCGGGGCGAGGGCGAGGTGATGGTCGACGCGGACACGGCGAAGAAGCACGGTCTGGGGTTGGGCGACGAGTTGCGCACGATCGCGGCGTCGGGCGACTTCCGGGCCGAGGTCGTGGGGGTGGCGGCGTTCCGGTCGACCAATCCGGGTGCGACGGTGGTGTACTTCGACACCGAGACGGTGCAGAAGAGGCTGCTGGGCGACTCGGACGCGTACACGTCGGTGGCGGTGACGGCGGCCGAGGGCGTGGGTGACGAGGAGCTGAAGCGGAACGTCGTCGCGGCGTTGGGTGCGGGCGAGTACAAGGTCCAGACGCGGGAGGAGTACGCGGCGGAGAGCCAGGACGACCTGGGGGCGTTCCTGGACGTCATCAAGTACGCGCTGCTGGGTTTCGCCGGTATCGCGCTGTTGGTGGGCGTGTTCCTGATCGTCAACACGTTCTCGATGCTGGTGGCGCAGCGGACGCGTGAGATCGGTCTGATGCGGGCGATCGGTTCGAGTCGTCGGCAGGTGAACCGGTCGGTGCTGGTCGAGGCGCTGTTGTTGGGCGTGCTGGGGTCGGTGCTGGGTGTCGGTGCCGGTGTGGGGCTGGCCGTCGGGCTGATGGAGTTGATGGGCCTGGCGGGGATGAATCTGAGCACGGACGATCTGACGGTGGCGTGGACCACGCCGGTGGTGGGTGTGGTGCTGGGCGTCGTGGTGACGGTGTTGGCGGCGTACCTTCCGGCGCGGCGTGCGGGGCGGATCTCGCCGATGGCGGCGCTGCGGGACGACGGTCTGCCGGCGGCGGGGAGCCGGGTGGGCCGGGTCCGTTCGGGTGTGGGTCTGGTGTTGACGCCGGCCGGCGCGGGTGCGCTGGTGGTGGCGGCGGGGTCGGACGAGGCGTCCGGTGGGTCGCTGTTCCTGGCGCTGGGTGTGCTGCTGACGCTGGTGGGCTTCGTGCTGATCGGTCCGCTGTTGGCGGGGTTCGTGGTGCGGGTGCTGGGCGCGGTGCTGCTGCGGGTGTTCGGTCCGGTGGGGCGGATGGCGGAGCGGAACGCGTTGCGCAATCCGCGTCGTACGGGTGCCACGGGTGCGGCGCTGATGATCGGTCTGGCGTTGGTGGCGTCGTTGTCGGTGGTGGGCGCGTCGTTGGTGGCGTCGGCGAGTGACGAGTTGGACCGGTCGGTGGGTGCGGACTTCATCGTGCAGTCGGACGCGTACCAGCCGATCGTGCCGGAGGTGGCGGAGCGGCTGCGTTCGGTGGAGGGCATCGAGCACGTCACGGAGTACCGGGTGCTGGATGTGGTGCTGAGGGTGCCGGGCGGGGAGCCGGTGAAGGACGCGGTGACGGCGGCGTCTCCGACGTATGCGCAGGATCTGCGGGTGGAGACGGTCTCGGGCGAGTTGGCCGACGCGTACGAGCGGGATGCGATGTCGGTGCCGGAGGACTTCGCGGAGAAGCACGGTGTGGGGGTCGGTGACCGTGTGGAGGTGGACTTCGAGCGTGGCGGGACGGCGACGCTGACGGTCCGGGCGGTCACGGCCGCGGACACGAGTGTGGACCAGGGCGTGATGTACGTGAGCACCGCGACGGCCGAGCGGTACGTGGCCGAGGATCGGATGCCGCTGAACATGATCATGTTCGCGAAGGCGGAGGACGGTCGGGAGGACGCGGCGTACGCGGCGTTGAAGTCGGAGCTGGAGTCGTTCCCGCAGTACACGGTCCGTAATCAGGCGGATTACAAGGAGTTGCTGGAGGACCAGGTGGGGCAGTTGCTCAACATGGTCTACGGGCTGTTGGCGCTGGCGATCCTGGTGGCGGTGCTGGGTGTGGTGAACACGTTGGCGCTGTCGGTGGTGGAGCGGACGCGTGAGATCGGGCTGATGCGGGCGATCGGTCTGTCGCGGCGGCAGTTGCGGCGGATGATCCGGCTGGAGTCGGTGGTGATCGCCTTGTTCGGTGCTCTGCTGGGTCTGGGGTTGGGCCTGGGCTGGGGTGTGGCGGCGCAGCGGCTGCTGGCTCTGGAGGGGCTGAAGGTCCTGGAGGTTCCGTGGCCGACGATCGCGACGGTGTTCGTGGGGGCCGCGGTGGTGGGGCTGGTGGCGGCTCTGGTGCCGGCGTTCCGGGCGGGTCGGATGAACGTGTTGAGCGCGATCGCGACGGAGTAGCGGCGGGGTCGTGGGGCGGCCCGGTTCCGGTGGGTGGTGTGGGTGCCGCCGGGGCCGGGCCGTCGGCGTGCGCGGTGCGGCCGTCGTAGGCTGGGATCCCCGGCCCGCTCGGCGTGTCGGGTTGTTCGTGTTGTCCGGGGCAGTTTTGCCCTTGTTGTCCAGCCCCTGGGATGGAACGCCTCCATGAGTCTCACCGGTCTTCTTGATGCGGTCGTACGGGATCCCGCTCTGGCGGAGGCGGTGCGGGCCGCCGCGGACGGCAGTCGGCACGAGGTGGATCTGGTCGGGCCGCCGGCGGCGCGTCCTTTCGTGGTGGCGGCGCTGGCGCGGTCGGCGGGGCGTCCGGTGTTGGCGGTGACGGCGACGGGGCGTGAGGCGGAGGATCTGGCGTCGGCGCTGCGGTCGCTGCTGCCGCCGGACGGGGTGGTGGAGTACCCGTCGTGGGAGACGCTGCCGCACGAGCGGCTGTCGCCGCGTTCGGACACGGTGGGGCGTCGGTTGGCGGTGTTGCGGCGGTTGGCGCATCCGCGTGCGGACGATCCGTCGGCGGGGCCGGTGAGCGTGGTGGTGGCTCCGGTGCGGTCGGTGTTGCAGCCGCAGGTGAAGGGGTTGGGGGACCTGGAGCCGGTGAGTCTGCGCTCGGGGCAGCAGGCGGAGATGGACCGGGTGGTGGAGGCGCTGGCGGCGGCCGCGTACGCGCGGGTGGAGCTGGTGGAGAAGCGGGGGGAGTTCGCCGTGCGCGGCGGGATCCTGGACGTCTTCCCGCCGACGGAGGAGCATCCGCTGCGGGTGGAGTTCTGGGGCGACGAGGTGGAGGAGATCCGCTACTTCAAGGTCGCCGACCAGCGGTCCCTGGAGGTGGCGGAGCACGGTCTGTGGGCGCCGCCGTGCCGTGAGCTGCTGCTGACGGACGAGGTGCGGGCGCGTGCGGCGCGGTTGGCCGAGGAGCATCCGGAGCTGGGCGAGCTGCTGGGGAAGATCGCCGAGGGGATCGCCGTGGAGGGCATGGAGTCTCTGGCTCCGGTCCTGGTGGACGAGATGGAGCTGCTGCTGGACGTGCTTCCGGAGGGGAGCATGGCGGTGGTGTGCGATCCGGAGCGGGTGCGGACGCGGGCGGCGGATCTGGTGGCGACCTCGCAGGAGTTCCTGGAGGCGTCGTGGGCGGCGTCGGCCGGTGGGGGAGAGGCGCCGATCGACGTGGGCGCGGCGTCGCTGTGGTCCTTGGCGGACGTCCGGGAGCGGGCGCGCGAGCTGGGGACGATGTGGTGGTCGGTGAGCCCGTTCGCGGTGGACGAGGAGCTGGACGGGGATTCGCTGACGTTGGGGATGCGGGCTCCGGAGAGCTACCGGGGGGACACGGCGCGTGCGCTGGCGGACACCAAGGGGTGGCTGGCGGACGGTTGGCGGTGCGTGTACCTGACCGAGGGGCACGGTCCGGCGTCGCGGACGGTGGAGGTGCTGGGCGGTGAGGGGATCGCCGCGCGCCTGGAGCCGGAGCTGACGGAGATCGTCCCGTCGGTGGTGCACGTGTCGTGCGGGACGATCGAGAGCGGGTTCGTCGATCCGGGGCTGAGGCTCGCGGTGCTGACGGAGACGGACCTGACGGGGCAGCGGGCGGCGAGCCGGGATCTGGGCCGGATGCCGGTGCGGCGCCGCAAGACGATCGATCCGCTGACGTTGCAGTCGGGCGACTACATCGTGCACGAGCAGCACGGTGTGGGCCGCTACATCGAGATGGTGCAGCGGACGGTGCAGGGGGCGACGCGCGAGTACCTGGTGGTGGAGTACGCGCCGGCGAAGCGGGGGCAGCCGGGTGACCGGCTGTTCGTGCCGACGGACCAGTTGGAGCTGATCACCAAGTACGTGGGGGGTGAGCAGCCGACGCTGCACCGGTTGGGCGGCGCGGACTGGACGAAGACGAAGGCGCGGGCGCGGAAGGCGGTCAAGGAGATCGCCGCGGACCTGATCAAGCTGTACTCGGCGCGGATGGCGGCGCCCGGTCACGCCTTCGGTCCGGACACGCCGTGGCAGCGGGAGCTGGAGGACGCGTTCCCGTACGTGGAGACGCCGGACCAGCTCACCACGATCGCCGAGGTCAAGGCGGACATGGAGAAGCCGACTCCGATGGACCGGCTGATCTGCGGCGACGTGGGCTACGGCAAGACGGAGATCGCGGTGCGGGCGGCGTTCAAGGCGGTGCAGGACGGCAAGCAGGTGGCCGTGCTGGTGCCGACGACGCTGCTGGTGCAGCAGCACTTCGGGACGTTCTCGGAGCGGTACGCGCAGTTCCCGGTGAACGTGCGGGCGCTGTCGCGGTTCCAGACGGACACCGAGGCGAAGGCGGTGCTGGAGGGGCTGCGGGACGGCTCGGTGGACGTGGTGATCGGCACGCACCGGTTGTTCTCGTCCGAGACGAAGTTCAAGGACCTCGGTCTGGTGATCGTGGACGAGGAGCAGCGTTTCGGTGTGGAGCACAAGGAGCAGCTGAAGAAGCTGCGGGCGAACGTGGACGTGCTGACGATGTCGGCGACGCCGATCCCGCGGACGCTGGAGATGGCGGTGACCGGCATCCGGGAGATGTCGACGATCACCACGCCGCCGGAGGAGCGGCATCCGGTGCTGACGTTCGTCGGGCCGTACGAGGAGCGGCAGATCGGTGCGGCGATCCGTCGCGAGCTGCTGCGCGAGGGGCAGGTCTTCTACATCCACAACCGGGTGGAGACGATCGACAAGGCGGCGGCGCGGCTGCGGAACATCGTGCCGGAGGCGCGGATCGCCACCGCCCACGGCCAGATGTCGGAGACGGCGCTGGAGCGGGTGGTGGTGGACTTCTGGGAGAAGAAGTTCGACGTGCTGGTGTCGACGACGATCGTGGAGTCGGGCATCGACATCTCCAACGCCAACACCCTCATCGTGGAGCGGGCGGACACCTTCGGCCTGTCGCAGCTCCACCAGTTGCGGGGCCGGGTGGGCCGGGGCCGTGAGCGGGGGTACGCGTACTTCCTGTATCCGCCGGAGCGGCCGCTGACGGAGACGGCGCACGAGCGGCTGGCGACGATCGCCCAGCACACGGAGATGGGCGCCGGCATGTACGTGGCGATGAAGGACCTGGAGATCCGCGGGGCGGGCAATCTGCTGGGCGGGGAGCAGTCCGGTCACATCGCGGGCGTGGGGTTCGACCTGTACGTGCGGATGGTCGGCGAGGCGGTGGCGGACTACCGTGCCGCGCTGGAGAAGGGCGGCGAGGCGGTGGAGGAGCCGCCGCTGGAGGTGAGGATCGAGCTTCCGGTGGACGCCCACGTGCCGCACGACTACGCGCCGGGCGAGCGGCTGCGGTTGCAGGCGTACCGGGCGATCGCCGAGGCGAACTCGGAGGAGGACATCGCGGCGGTCCGCGAGGAGCTGACCGACCGCTACGGTCCGTTGCCGGAGCCGGTGGAGAACCTGCTGTTGGTGGCGGGGCTGCGGATGCTGGCGCGGTCGTTCGGGGTCACGGACATCACGGTGCAGGGGTCGAACGTGCGGTTCGCCCCGGTGGAGCTGCGGGAGTCGCAGGAGCTGCGGCTGAAGCGGCTGTACCCGCGGTCGGTGATCAAGGCGGCGGCGCGTCAGGTGCTGGTGCCGCGTCCGACGACGGCGCGGATCGGCGGGAAGCCGGTGGTGGGACGTGAACTCCTGGCGTGGGTGGGGGAGTTCCTCACCACGGTGCTGGGCTGAGCCCGCCCGCCGGGCGTGGGAGCGTTCCCGTAGGCGGTGAGCAGGGAGGACCGGCCCGGGGTTCCGGGCCGGTCGGGCCGTAGGATCGCCGTCATGGAGCAGCGAGTACTGGGCAGGACGGGCCGTGCGGTGTCCGTCGTCGGACTGGGCACGTGGCAGCTGGGCGCCGACTGGGGGCAGGTGCGCGAGGAGGACGCCCTGGCGGTGCTGGAGGCGGCCGTGGAGAGCGGTGTGACGTTCTTCGACACCGCGGACGTGTACGGGGACGGTCGCAGCGAGCAGATCATCGGCCGGTTCCTGCGGGAGCGCCCGGACGCCGGGGTGTTCGTGGCGACGAAGATGGGGCGCCGGGTGGACCAGGTGCCGGAGAACTACGTCCTGGACAACTTCCGGGCCTGGACGGACCGGTCCCGCGCCAACCTGGGCGTGGACACCCTGGACCTGGTGCAGCTCCACTGTCCGCCGACGCCGGTGTACTCCTCGGACGAGGTGTTCGACGCGCTGGACACGCTGGTGGCGGAGAAGCGGATCGCGGCGTACGCGGTGAGCGTGGAGACCTGCGCGGAGGCGTTGACGGCGATCGCGCGGCCGGGTGTGGCGAGCGTGCAGATCATCCTGAACCCGTTCCGGCTCAAGCCGCTCCAGGAGGTGCTTCCGGCGGCGGTCGAGGCGGGCGTGGGCATCATCGCCCGGGTGCCGCTGGCCTCGGGGCTGCTGTCGGGCCGGTACACGCGCGAGACGGTGTTCTCCGCGGACGACCACCGGTCGTTCAACCGGCACGGCGAGGCGTTCGACCAGGGCGAGACGTTCTCGGGCGTGGACTACGAGACGGGCCTGGAGGCGGCGGCGGAGTTCGCGGAGCTGGCCCCGGAGGGGGCCACCCCGGCGCAGACGGCGCTGCGGTGGATCGTTCAGCAGCCGGGTGTGAGCTCGGTGATCCCGGGGGCGCGCACCCCCGAGCAGGCGCGGGCGAACGCCGAGGCCGCGGCGCTGCCGCCGCTGTCGGAGGAGACGCTGGCCGCGATCGCGGACCTGTACGACCGGCGGATCCGGGCGCAGGTGCACCACCGCTGGTGACGGATGCCGGTGCGGGGTGCCGGTGACGGATGGGGCGTGCGGGGCCGGTCGGCGTGGTGCCGACCGGCCCTCGCCGTCTCCGCGCCGCCTCCGAGTCGTCTCCTCGCCATCTCCCCGTCGCCTTCACGCCCGTTCACACCTGTTCACACCTGCTCACGCCTTTCTTTCCGCATGTCCCTGTTGACCCCGTGTGAGGGAATGGTCGCCAAGGGAGTCGGGTAGCCGGAAGGACTCGTGATCCAACGGCACGAGGAGGCGACGGATGGACCGGACGAACGTGTTCGTCATCGGACTGGACGAGGAGAACCTGCGGACCCTGAACGAGGTGCCGCACGCGGAGGACCACCGGTTCCACCCGCTGCTGAGCGTCGAGGAACTCCAGCACGGCGAGATCGCCGTGGCGGACCTGCTGGCCAAGGCCGAGAAGGAGCTGGACGCCTTCGACGGCACCATCGACGCCATCGTCGGCTACTGGGACTTCCCGGTCAGCACCCTGGTGCCGATCCTGGCCGAGCGGTACGGGACGCGCGCCACCAGCCTGGAGTCGGTGGTCAAGTGCGAGCACAAGTACTGGAGCCGGCTGGAGCAGCGGAAGGTGATCGACGAGCACCCCCGCTTCGCGCTGGTGGACCTGGAGGGCGATCCGAGGCCGCCGGAGGGGCTGCGGTTCCCGATGTGGCTCAAGCCGGTCAAGTCCTACTCCTCGGAGCTGGCCTTCGGAGTGAAGGACGAGGAGGAGTTCCGGCGGGCCGTGGCCGAGATACGGCAGGGCGTCACCCGCATCGGCAGGCCGTTCGAGTTCGTGCTGGACCGGCTCGACCTGCCGCCGGAGATCGCCGAGGCGGGCGGGCAGGCGTGCCTGGCCGAGGAGTCCCTGTCGGGGGTGCAGGCCGCCGTCGAGGGCTATGTGTACGACGGCGAGGTGACCGTCTACGGGGTGCTGGACTCGATCAACTATCCCGACACCCCCTGCTTCATGCGCCACCAGTACCCCTCCGCGCTGCCCGAGCCGGTGGTGCTGCGGCTGAAGGACGTCTCCCGGCGCGTGATCGAGCAGGTCGGCCTGGACTGGGCGACGTTCAGCATCGAGTACTTCTACGACGCCGCCAACGACGAGATCAACCTGCTGGAGATCAACCCGCGGCACTCGCAGTCGCACGCCGAGCTGTTCGAGTTCGTCGACGGCGTCCCCAACCACCACTGCATGCTCAGCCTGGCGCTGGGCCGCGACCCGCGGCTGCCGTACCGGAAGGGCCCCTACGAGGTGGCCGCCAAGTGGTACCACCGGCAGTTCACCGACGGCGTGGTGCGGCGGGCGCCCACGCGCGAGGAGATCGAGCGCGTGGAGCGCGAGATCCCCGGGGTGCGGGTGACGGTGAAGGTGCGGGAGGGGCAGCGGCTGTCGGAGCTGCCGGGCCAGGACAGCTACAGCTACGAGGTGACGCACGTCTTCGTCGGCGCCGGCAGCGAGGAGGAGCTGCGCGAGAAGTACGACCGCTGCCTGGCGATGCTGCCGTACGAGTTCGGAGAGGAGTAGGTCCGCCCGTGCGCTACGTGACCAGCCTGCCGTACGAGACGAAGGTGGAGGAGCACGTCCGGATCCCGGTCTCCGACGGGACCCGGCTGTCGGCCCGGATCTGGCGGCCGGTCTCCTCCGACGCCGAGCCGGTGCCCGCGGTGCTGGAGTACATCCCCTACCGCAAGCGCGATCTGACCTCGGTGCGCGACTCGATCCACCACCCCTACATCGCGGGCCACGGCTACGCCTGCGTTCGGGTCGACATCCGCGGCACCGGCGAGTCCGAGGGGGTGCTGCGCGACGAGTACCTGGAGGTGGAGCAGACCGACGCCGAGGACGTGCTCGCCTGGCTCGCCGAGCAGCCGTGGTGCGACGGCAACACCGGGATGATGGGCATCTCCTGGGGCGCCTTCGCCGCGCTCCAGGTGGCCGCCCGGCGCCCGCCGAGCCTCAAGGCGATCGTCGTCTCCTCCTTCACCGACGACCGTTACGCCGACGACATGCACTTCATGGGCGGCTGCCTGCTGTCGGACAACCTGGCCGAGGCGGGCACGATGTTCGCCTACGCCACCTGCCCGCCGGATCCGGCGCTGGTGGGGGAGCGGTGGCGCGAGATGTGGTACGAGCGGCTGGAGAGCACCCGGCCGTGGGCGCTGGAGTGGCTGGGCCACCAGCGGCGCGACGACCACTGGCGGCACGCGTCGGTCTGCGAGGACTACGCGGCGGTGCGGGTGCCGGTGCTGGCGTCCAGCGGCTGGGCGGACGGCTACTCCAACGCCGTCACCCGCCTGCTGGAGCACCTGGACGTGCCCCGCAGGGGGCTGATCGGCCCGTGGTCGCACAAGTACCCGCACCTGGGGCAGCCGGGTCCGGCGATCGGCTACCTCCAGGAGGTGGTGCGCTGGTGGGACCATTGGCTCAAGGGCGTGGACAACGGGGTGACGGACGGTCCGATGCTGCACGCCTGGATGCAGGAGAGCGTTCCGCCGTCCACGTCTTACGAGGAGCGGCCCGGCCGCTGGGTGGGCGAGCCCGCCTGGCCGTCCCCGAACATCGTCCCGGTGGCGCACCCGCTGGGCCGGCACCGGATCGCCGCGCCGGGCGAGAGCGTGGAGGAGACGGAGCTGACGGTGCAGTCGCCGCTGTCGGTCGGCCAGTTCGCCGGGAAGTGGGCCTCCTACAACGCGCCGCCGGACCTGCCGTACGACCAGCGCGAGGAGGACGGCGGGTCGATGGTGTTCGACAGCGAGCCGCTGACGGAGCGGGTGGAGATCCTGGGCGCGCCGAGCGTGGAGCTGGAGCTGTCGGTGAACCAGCCGGTGGCGATGGTGGCCGCCCGGCTGTCGGACGTGGCCCCGGACGGCCGCGCCACCCGCGTCACCTACGGACTGCTCAACCTCACCCGCGCGGAGGGGGACGAGCCCGTTCCGCTGGTGCCGGGCCGCCGGTACCGGGTGCGGGTGCAGCTCAACGGCGTGGCGCAGGCGTTCCCGCTCGGTCACCGCATCCGGCTGTCGCTGTCGACGTCGTACTGGCCGCTGGCCTGGCCGCCGCCGAGGCCGGTGCTGCTGACCGTGTACACGTCCGCCAGCACCCTGACGCTGCCGGTGCGTCCGAACGACGCGCCCGACGGGGTCGAGGGGCGGCCGTTCGGGGAGCCCGAGGGCGCCGAACCGATCCCCACCACCCGGGTGACCCCGTCCGAGCAGCGCTGGCGGGTCTCCCGCGACCTGGTGGACTACGAGTCGGCGCTGGAGATCGTCAAGGACGGCGGCACGATCCGCTTCGACGACATCGACCTTCTGGCGCACCGCCGCGCCTACGAGCGCTACGGCTCGGTCGCCGACGACTTCACCTCCGTGCGGGGCGAGTCGGAGTGGACGATGGCGTTCTCCCGCGGCGACTGGAGCGTGCGCACGGTGACCCGCCAGGTGCTGCGCTGCACCGAGACGGAGCTGCTGCTGCACGCGACGCTCGACGGCTACGAGGGCGAGGACCGGGTGTTCTCCCGCACCTGGAACCGGTCCCTGCCCCGCGACCACCTCTGAGCGACCACCCCGGCACCCGTGTGGAGGAGTCGTCCTCCGACGGGCCGGAAGCGGGAGCGGGACGTGCCGGCGTCGGTCGCGCACCCGGTGGTGTGCGCCGACGAGGGCCCGTTCCGGGTGCCGGACGACGGCCGGGCGCGGCGCTCGGCCCGTCCGTCCCGCCGGCGCCGGGCGCGGGGCGCCGCCGGTGCCGGCGGACCCGCCGGGGTGACGGACCCGGCGCGCGGCTCAGAGGGTCAGGCCCCACTGGGCGGCCTCGGAGGTGAAGTCCAGCGGGTCGACCTCGACGTCGAGGTTCTTCGCGCTCGCCGGGGCGTCGAAGGCGTACTCGGCGGTGGCCTTCTTGCCCGGCAGCAGGTTGCCGTCGAATCCCTCGCCGACCTTGTCGTCGAAGATCTGCTCGGCCTCCACGCCCTCCTCGCCGGCGCGGGCGGAGAGCGTGATCAGGGTGGTGTCCACCTTCTCGTCGCCGGAGTTCTCCAGGGTGACGGTGAGCTTGTAGGCCTTGTTGCCCTCGGTGTGGCCCATCGAGAACTCGCCGGGGGTGTAGGGGGTGGCCTCGGAGACGGTGATCCGCAGGCCGTTGCCGTAGTTCGCGGTGTCGCCGGCGGCGAGGGGGCCGTCCGTCCGCTCCGTCGTCTCCTTCTCCTGCCCGCCCTTGGCGTCCTCGCCGCTCTTCTCGGCGTCGGAGGCCGGGGCCTTGGTGACGGTGGGCTCCTCCAGGCCGCAGGCGGTGAGGCCGCCCAGGGCGAGGACGGCGGTGGCCGCGGCGGCGATCAGGCGCTTGCGGGCGGTGTGGGACTGCTGAGCGGGCATGTGCGGGCTCCTTCCGGGCTGAGTCGAACCTGTGAACCGGTGGGTCGACTACAGCAGACCTTGTGAACGAAGTCAACACGCATCTAGTTTGTTGTTCTGTTAACCTCCAGAACCGTTGAAAATCTTGACCACGGTTGCGTTCCAGGTCACAGTGCGGGGAAGGGAGGTGCGGAATGGGAGGCGGCCGGATGCCGGACGACACGACGGAGGTGACCGCGACCGGCATCGCCCGGCTCGCCGGGGTGGGCCGCGCGGCCGTCGGCAACTGGCGGCGGCGCCACCCGGACTTCCCCCGGCCCGTCGGCGGCACGGACACCGGCCCCACCTTCTCCCTCGCCGAGGTCGAGGACTGGCTGCGCTCCCAGGGCAAGCTCACCCGCGTACCGCCGCGTGAGAAGGCGTGGCAGCGGATCGAGAGCGGCCCCGACGGGGTGCGGGCCGCCCTCGTCCGCGCCGGCGAGGCGCTGCTGCGGCACGCGGAGGACCCCGTGCCGGGCCCCCTCGGCGAACTCGCGGGCGAGGTGGGCCCGTTCGGGGCGTACTCCTTCCTCCTCGGCCGCCACCTCGCCGCCCGCCCCCGACGGTTCCGCACCGTCCCGCCCGAGACCGCCGCGCTGATGGCCGCCGTCGCCGGACCCGCCGCCCGGGTGCTCGACCCCGCCTGCGGACCCGGCGGGCTGCTCACCGCGGCCGAGGGCCCCGACGGCAGACCCTGGCCACGGGAGATCCACGGGTGGGAGACCGACCCGACCCTCGCCCGGCTCGCCGCCCTCGGTCTCGCCCTCCGCGGGAACGCCGCCGTCCACGTGCGCGCCGGAAACGCCCTGCGCGACGTCGACACCGCGCGGGACGTCCTCGACGTCGACGTCGTGCTGTGCCACCCGCCGTTCAACGAACGCGACTGGGGCCGCGACGAGTTGGCGTACGACCCCCGATGGGAGTACGGGCTGCCCGCGCGCACCGAGTCCGAACTGGCCTGGGTGCAGCACGCCCTGTCCCGACTGCGGCCCGGCGGCACCGCCGTCCTGCTGATGCCGCCCGCCGCCGCCTCCCGACGCACCGGCCGCCGCATCCGTGCCGCCCTGCTGCGTCGGGGCGCGCTGCGGGCCGTCATCGCGCTGCCCGCGGGCGCCGCGCCCCCGCACCACCTGCCGCTGCACCTGTGGGTGCTGCGCAAGCCGGACGGCGGACCGGCACCCGAGCCCCGCCTCCTGGTCGTCGACGCGAGCACCCGGCACCGGGCCGCGGACGGTCGACGGCGACCGCTCTGGGACGAGTTGCGGCGGACCGTGCTGGACGCCTGGCGGACCTTCGACCGCGACGGCACGGTCCCCGGGGAGCCCGGCGTCAGCGCCGCCCTCGCCGTGATCGACCTGCTCGACGAGGACGTGGACCTCGCCCCCGCCCGGTGCCTGCCGCCCGCCGACCGGGTCGGCGCCGAAGCCCTCACCCGGGTGCGCGCCGACCTCGACCGCACCTTGCGCCACACCCTTCACCTCGTCCCGACCTCCGTCACGTCCGCACCGTCCGGGGAGCCCCCCGCCGACGGAACCGGTCGGGGCGGGACGCGCCGGGCCGGCACCACCGTCGGCGAACTCGCCCGCGACGGCGCCCTGCGCCTGCGTCCCGGCGGCAACGGCACCGAACCGGCCGTGACCCGCCCCGGCGACGTGGTGATCCCCGTCCTCGGTCCCGGCGGCGCCCGCGTGGTGGGACCCGACGACGCGGGGGAGACGCTCGACCACCGGCACTGGCTGCTGCGCCCCGACCCGCAGGTGCTCGACCCGTGGTTCGTGGCCGGTTTCCTGCGTGGCACCGCCAACACCCGCCGGGCCGCCGGCCACGCCTCCACCGCGGCCCGTCCGGACGTGCGGCGGCTGCGGCTGCCCCGGTTGCCCCTGGACGAACAGCGGCGCTACGGACGGCGGTTCAGGGAGCTGGCCGCCTTCGAGACCGCCCTGCGGCGGGCGGCGGAACTGGGCGAGGAATGGGTGCGGGGCACCCGCGACGCGATCGTCGACGGCACCGTGGGCCCGGACTGAGCCCGGCCCGGAACCGGGCCGGCCCCGACGCGGTGGGCACGGGCGGGCATCGGATCGGTATCGGCACACCACGGAGGGGCCCGCGCCGTCGGTGGCGATGTATACCCTCACATCGAACGATGTCGGAAAGGGAGTCCGAGCGCTGATGTACGGTCCGGCCGCCACCCCGCCCCCCGCCCCGTCCCGTCCCGGACCGGGGGTCGGGGGCATGGTGATGCGGCTGTTCTTCGCCTCGTTCCCGGTGTGGTCGCTCGGGCTGCTGGCCTGGGTGCCGTCCCTGCGCTTCGCGATCCTCCGCAGGCGCCCGGTGGACTGGCTCGTCTTCGGCGTCGCCGTCGCCCTGACCGCGGTCTACGTGGTGCTGCTGGCCACCGTCCCCACGAGCGACGACGCCCCGGAGAGCATGGGCCCGTTCTGGGCGGGCCTGTACATCCTCCTGCTGATCGCCGGCTCCGTGGTGCACGCCGTCCTCGGCGACCGCTTCCTCCGCGATCCCGCGGCGTACCGGGCCGCCCGCCCCGCGCCGTACCCCACGCCCCACCCCACGGCCCACCCCGCCCCTCCCGTCGCCCCCCACGCGGCCGACATCGCGAACGCGCCCACGGCGTACGGCTATCCGCGACCCGCCGCGCCCGTGCCGCCCGCGCCCGTGCCGCCCGCCGCGCCCGTGCCGCCTCCGCCGGGTCCGCGGACCCCGCCGCCCGCCGGACCGCAGTCGCCGCGCATGCGCCAGGTCGCCTCGGAACTGGACGAGCTGGACGCGCTGCTGCGCGGGCGGGACGGGCGGGAGAACCGGTGAACGGACGGCTGATCGCGGGCCGGTACCAACTCGTCGAGCCCCTGGGCAGGGGCGCCATGGGCCAGGTGTGGGGCGGTCACGACCTCGGGCTCGGCGGACGCCGGATCGCCGTGAAACTGATGCACTCCGGCCAGGTCGCCTCGCTGTCGGGCAGCGCCGACCCCGAGGAGCTGCGGGAGCGGTTCGAGCGCGAGTGCCGCGTCACCGCGCAGCTCGACCACCCCGGCCTGGTCGCCGTCCACGACGCCGGCCGGGACGGCGACGAGCTGTACCTGGTGATGCAGCGCATCGAGGGCAGCGACCTGCGCGACCACCTCGCCGAGCAGGAGCCCTACCCCTGGCGGTGGGCCGTGGCCGTCGCCGCCCAGATGTGCTCGGCGCTGGTGGCCGTGCACGCCGTCGGCATCGTCCACCGCGACCTCAAGCCGGGCAACGTCATCGTGCGGCCCGACGGGCGCGTGGTCATCCTCGACCTGGGCATCGCGGCCGTGAAGTCCACCGGCGACACCACCCGGCTGACCCGCACCGGCGCCCTCGTCGGCACCCCCGTCTACATGGCCCCCGAGCAGGCCGTGGGCGGCACCCCCGTCGGGGCCCGCGCCGACCTGTACGCGCTGGGCGTGGTGCTGTACGAACTCCTCACCGGCAGGGTCCCCTTCGAGGCGCCGGAGGCGGCCGGGCTGCTGTACAAGAAGCTCCACCACAAACCCGTTCCCGTGCGGGAGGTGCGCCCGGAGGTGCCCGAGTCGCTGGACGCCCTGGTGTGGCGGCTGTTGGACAAGGAGCCGGAGGCCCGTCCCGCCGACGCCCACGAGGTCCACGCGGCCCTCGCCCCGCTGCTGCCCCGGCCCGGGGAGGGCGGCCCGGTCCTGCCGCTGGACCCGACGCGCCCGTTCCGCGAGCCCATGGCCCCCTGGCCGCCGCGCCGACCCGCCGCTCCCGTGCCCACGGTGGTGGTGCCGCCGTCCGCCGCGCCCCCGCCCGCGTACGGCACCCCCCTGCCGCCGTCCGTCCCGGCGTTCCCGGCCTCCGCGGCGTCCTCCGGTTTCCCCGCCCCCGCCGGCTCCCTCCCCGGCTTCGGGCCGCCGCCGCGGACCACCGATCTGACGGCCGTGCTGGAGGAGGTCCGGTCCCTGCTGGCCGCCGGCCACTACACGCGCGTCGCCGAACTGCTCGGCGAGGCCCTCCCGACCGCCGTCGCCGAGCACGGCGCGGACTCCGCCGTCGTCCGCTCCCTGCGCAAGCAGTACGCGGCGGTGCTGCTGGACACCGGCCAGTACGCCCGCGCGCTGCCCGAGATCACCCGGCTCGCCCAGGAGTACACCGCCGAACGCGGCCCGCACGACCCGGTGGTGGTCCAGCTCCGCCAGGACGAGGCGCTGTGCCTGTCCCGGCTCGGCCGCTGACGGCACCCGCCGCCCCGCGCCGGAGTCCGCCGGGCTCCACCGACCGTACGTCCAGAGTTCACCCGGCCGTCTCCTGACGGGCATCCGACGCGCACGACGCGTGACTACCCTCCACCTGCGGGCCGGGAGTGTGGCCAGTCGGCGCCCGGCCCCGCCGTCCTGCCCGCAGCGTCTGGAAACCACGTGCCGAAGCTCTCAGTCATCGTTCCCTTCCACAACGTTCAGGAGTACGCGCAGGACACCCTGCGCAGCCTCGCGAACAACGCACGGCCGGGAACGGAGTTCATCCTGGTCGACGACTGCTCGACGGACGCCACCGCGGAGATCCTCGATCGGGCGGTGCGCGAACTGCCGCGCGCCAGACTGCTGCGGCACGAGGAGAACCAGGGCATCGCCCAGGCCCGCAACACCGGCATCGAGGCCGCCGAGGGCGACTACCTCACCTTCCTCGACGGCGACGACTGGTACGCGCCCGGCCACCTGGACCGACTGGTGCGCTCCATCGAGGAGTTGGGCTGCGACTTCGTCCGCACCGACCACGTGCGGTCCACGGGCCGCGAACGCGTCGTCAAACGGGCCCCCGCCCGCAAGCGGGACGCGGTGCTCGACCCCCGGGACGCCATCGCGCCGCCCGACATGGAGACGATGGTCGACTACCCCTTCGTCTGGGCCGGCATCTACCGGCGCGGCCTGTTCGACCCCGACGGCGCCGGCCTGCGGTTCGCCACGCACCTGCGCACCGCCGAGGACCGCGTGTTCACCTGGCAGCTCCACCTGCGGGCGAAGAGCTTCGCCACCGTCGGCCTGCTGGGCGTCTTCTACCGGCGCGGGATCACCACCTCCCTGACCCAGATCCGCGACGCCCGGCAGCTGGACTTCATCCCGGCCCACGACCTGATCCTGGCCGAGGTCGGCGCCGACCGCGAGGCCGAGCGCTTCCTGCCCAAGATCGTGCGGACCTACTGCGCCATGATCGCCTTCCACGCGGCCGGGGCACAGCGCTACGAGCCCTCCGCCGCGCGGCGGCTCAAGCACGAGTCGGCCGCGGCGCTGCGGCGGATGCCGCGCGAGGTGCTGGAGCGGACCCTGAAGTCCATGGACCACGAGCGCGCCAGGACGCTGCGGCGACTGCTGGGCGGCACGGCACGGAAGGCGGCCTGACATGACGGAGACGACGCCCCCCTTCGGCCTCGACGCCTTCGACACGGCGACCGACGCGCCCGGCGCCGGCGGGCGCACCCGCGTCCAGCTCTTCGAGGTCTCCACCCTCTACGGCGCCGCCACCCTGGCCGCCGCCCTGGACGCGGGCCTGTTCGGGCCGCGGCACCGGGTCCTGCGCGTCCTGCTGGTCTCCAACAACGCCGAGGTCCCCGAGACCGCCTCCCGACTGGACGGGATGCAGGGCTGGCACCGGCTCGCCGCCCGCTTCGACCGGGTGGTGGACTGGAACGACACCATCCGCCCGCACCACCCCAGCACCTGGACGCCGGCGGCCAACGACGCCCCGCTGTGGGAGCGGATGTTCCGCGCGAGCTGGGACCTGGGCGACGGGCCGATCGACCTCGTCGTGGAGTCCGTCCACGTCAGCCCGGCCAAGGCGCTGGCCACGATCTTCGCGGACGCCTCCGTGCACGTGTACGCCGACGGCCTGATGAGCTACGGCCCCACCCGCGAGAAGCTGCCGCAGGCCACCGCCTGCCGCATCCAGCGCCTGCTCCACCTCGACCTCGTGCCCGGGCTGACGCCGCTGCTGCTCACCGAGTACGGGGTGCCGTCCGAGCTGGTGCCGAGCGACACCTTCCGGGCGGTCCTGGACGAGCTCGACGACGCGGACGCCGACGGTGCGGCCGACGCGGACGGCGGGGTCGATCCGGACGCCGCCGGCGCCCCCACCGCCGTCCTGCTGGGCCAGTACCTGGCGGCGCTGGGCATCCTCACCGTCGACGAGGAGGAGGCCCTCCACGAGCGGATGCTGCGCGGCGCCGCCGCGGCCGGGCACCGCTCGGTCCTCTTCAAGCCCCACCCCACCGCGCCCGCCCGCTACTCCAAGGTGCTGGACAAGGCCGCCGCGGACACGGGCATACGGCTGGAGGTCCTCGACCGTCCGATGCTGGCCGAGACGGTGTTCCGACGCTACCGCCCCCGCCTGGTGGTGGGCTGCTTCTCCACGGCGATGCTCACCGCCTCCGCCCTGTACGGGGTGCCCATCGCCCGGGTGGGCACCGGGCCGCTGCTGGACCGGCTGACCCCGTACCAGAACAGCAACCGGATACCGCTGACCATCGTCGACGCCCTCGTGCCCGACCTGGAGGCTCCGGAGGCGGCCGAGCGCGGGGGCGGCGAGGTCGTCACCGAGGCCGAGGACGCGGGGCGGCGGATCGAGCCGCTGGTGCGGGCGGTCGGGTACTGCATGCAGGCCGACCGGTACCCCGACCTGCGCGCCGAGGCCGAGGCGTGGCTGTCCGCGCGCCTCGCCGAGGGCGGCGACACCGTGCCCCGCTACTTCAAGCGGCGCCGGCTGACCGCCCTCGGCCTGCCCGGCGGGCTCGCGCCCAAGCTGGTGCGCCGCCTGCCCGGCGGCGACACCGCGCTGCGCGCCGCCCGCCGCGTGAAGCGGGCCGCCGCCCGCGGTCGCTGACGGCCCCGCACCCGCACGCGCGCCGCGCGCGCCGGCACCGGACGACACGGGGGCCGGGACCTTTCCGGTCCCGGCCCCCGCGCGGCGTCCGGGCGTCAGCCCAGGTACGTGCGGAGCCCCAACCGACCCCACAGCAGGCTGGCGCCGAACGACACCACGACCGTCGCGGCGAGGAGGACGACGAACAGCGGGCCCGCCACCGCCCCGGACAGGTCGGGGGAGACCATCGGCTCCACGATCGCCGAGATCACCATGACGTGCACCATGTAGGCGCCCAGCGACGCCCCCGCCAGCCTCGACAGCAGCGGACGCCACCGCTCCGGGACCCGCACCCGGGTGACCATGACCAGCAGGCAGCCGGTCATCACGGCGACGAGGACGTGCGCGTTGGGGATCACGTAGTGGACCTGGGTGTGGTACCAGAGCACCCCGGCCATCGTCAGCGCCATCGGCACCGCCCACGGCCACCGCCGTCGGCCCAGCGCGCCGGCCGGGAGGGCGAACAGGAACGCGCCGGCCACCGCGTACATCACCTGGTAGACGCCGAAGCCCCAGCCGAAGCGCGGCAGGTCCCAGCCGGTCCACCGCTCCAGGTCGCCCATCAGGCTCGGCGCGGCGGCCAGCACCAGCAGCACGGCCCCCAGCCCCCACGGCCGCTTCCCGGCCCGCACGAGCACCACGAAGGCCAGCGCGACGACCAGGGGTATGTAGGCGTACATGAACCACAGGTGGTACGCGGGCCGGACCGAGCCGAAGACGGCGTCCAGCGCCAGCCGCGAGACGGGCCCGTCGTTGGTGCCCCAGAGCCGTCCCCAGGCCAGGTAGAGCGCGGACCAGACGAACAGCGGCACGGTGTTCCGCACGATCCGCCGCCACATCCGGCGGCTGTCGCTCGGCGGCGCGCCCACCAGCACGGCCCAGCCGGCGATGGCGAAGTACATCGGCACCGCGAAGGGGTTGAGCGCCTCCACGATGTGCCCGGTCCAGTAGACGCCGGGGCCGTTGGCCTCCTCGCGCTCGACCGCGGCGATGAACACGCCGCCGATGTGCCCGAGCATCACCGAGACCGAGCAGATCAGCCGCATCAGGTCGATGTCGTGCCGGTGCTCGCGCGGCGGGGGACCGGAGGCGGAGCCGGCCGCCCGGGGGGCCGGGACGGACGGGGCGGCCCCGGCCGTCGGGGGAGGGGACGCCGTCGGCGCGTCGACGGGGGACTGCGGGGGAACGCTGCTCCCGGAGCCCGGAGCGGGGCCGCGCTCCGGGAGTTGCACGGCTGTTTCGTTGGACACGGGCCAACTCTTGGGCATCCGGGTGTACGGAACGGGAACGACGGGCGAACACTGCGCCGGGCGGGGCGCATCCCCACCGCCGCCCGCTCGTTGGCCGAGACGTCGGCCGAGACGTCGGTGGAAACGTTGGCCGGAACGGTGTCGAAACAGTGGTGGGAGTCACGCGGACTGCCTAGCATCGATCATCGCCGGGACGGCATTGCACACAGGTGTTTCCCCGCACCGTCCGTACCATCCGTTCCACAGCCGCTACAGGAGGCTCAATGTTCCGCCGCAGGACCTCGCTCTCCCTCTCCGCCGCGGCAGCGGTGCTCGTCGCGGCCCCGCTGCTGACCGCTTGCGGCAGTGCGGCCCACCCCGGCGCGGCGGCCGTCGTCGACGGCGAGCGGATCACCGTGTCGCAGGTCCAGGCGAAGGTGCGGGCCGTGCGGGAGGCCCAGCGGGAGACGGGGCAGGGCGCCCAGCTCATCAGGAACACCGAGCAGCTCACCCGCGGCACCCTCCACGGCATGGTCTTCGGGCGGGTGCTGGAGCGGGCCGCCGAGGACGCCGGGGTGAGCGTGACCCGCCGGGAGATCCAGCAGGCCCGCGAGACCGCCGAGCGCCAGATGGGCGGCCCCGAACAGCTGGAGGCGATGATGCTCCAGCAGCGGGCCGCCGCCCCGCGGGAGATCGACGAGATGGTCCGCGTCCAGCTCCTGCTCCAGAAGCTGGGCGAGCGGCTGGGCGCCGACCAGCGGACCCCCCAGGGCCAGGAGAAGCTGAGGGGGGCGCTGGAGAAGGCGTCCAAGGACATGGACGTGTCCGTCAACCCGCGCTACGGCACCTGGGACGACGAGCAGATCACCCTGGCCGACCTCAGGCAGCCGTGGATCAAGGAGGTCGGCAACCCCGAGCCGAGGCAGCCCGCCTGACGGACGGCGGGAGGCTCCGGGTCCCTGCCCGCCCCTGCCCGTGGGGGCCCGGGCCCCCACGGGCAGGGGCGGGCATCGGTTACGTTCGGAGGGTGAACGCTTCCCCCGCCGCTCCGACCCCCGCCACCGGCCGCGCCGTCCTGCTCACCACCAGCCACCGCGTCGCCCCCGGACTGCTGTCCTGGCCCGCCTGGCAGGCCCTGCGCGCCGCCGACCGCGTCCTGTGCGCGGACCCCGACCACCCGCAGCTCCCGTACGTCCGCGAGGCGGGCGTCACGGTGGAGATCGCCCGCCCCACGGCCCGCGAGCTGGTGGACGCCTGCGCGGGCGGGGACGGCGACACGGGCCGCACCGTCGTCGTCATCGCCGGCGCCGAGGGCGAACCGGAGCTGACCGACGGGCTCGCCCGGCTGGCCGGCACGGGCCGCGAGCCGATGCCGGAGCTGGAGCTGCTCCCCGGCTCCTACGACCTGCCCGGCGCCCGCCTGCTCGATCTGGTGCAGGTCATGGACCGCATCCGCCGCGAGTGCCCGTGGAGCGAGGCGCGCACCCACGAGGAGCTGGCCAAGTACGGCCTGGAGGAGGCGTACGAGCTGGTCGAGGCCATCGAGGAGGGCGACCGCGAGGCCCTGCGCGAGGAACTGGGCGACGTGCTGCTCCAGGTGGTCTTCCACGCCCGCATCGCCCAGGACGACCCGGACGAGCCGTTCTCGATCGACGACGTGGCCGGCACGATCGTCGAGAAGCTGATCCACCGCCACCCCCACGTCTTCGGCGAGGAGATCGCGGAGACCCCGGAGGACGTCAAGGCCCACTGGCTGCGCACCAAGGCGATCGAGAAGCGGCGCACGTCCGTCACCGAGGGCATCCCGATGGGCCAGCCCGCCCTGGCCCTGGCCGCGAAGCTGGCGGGCCGGGCCCGCACGGCGGGCATCGACGCCCTCCCCGCGGGCGAGGGCGTCGGCTACGCGCTGCTGGCCCTGGCCGCCCGCGCCGAGGCCGAGGGCACCGACCCGGAGACGGCCCTGCGGGCGGCGGCCCGCACCTACCGGGACGCCATCCTGGCGGCGGAGGCCCGCAGGGCGGGGTGACGGGCGGGATGGCGGGCGGGGCGGCCGGGAAGGAGAACGGCGGACCGGGCCCCGCTGGGCCGGGCGAGTGACTCGACCGGCAGGGGGTACTCGCTGGGTATGAACGGCACATACGCATACGTAGCGGACCACACACCCCTGGCGGCCTCCGACCTGGTGATCGGCATCGGCCCGTTCCTGGCCGGAATCGTGGTCGCGACCGTGCTCATCCTGGCCGTGCTGTTCGGGCTGCGCCTGCTCAACCGGGAGGACGAACACATCTCCAAGCCCAACCCCCGCCCCGAACATCCACGCGGCTACGAGGAGGGCATCCGCGACGACGACCCGATCCCCGTCGACGGCAGGCGTCGGTACCCGCACGAACTCCAGGAACACGAGGACACCCATCCCGTCGGCCCCAACGACCGGCGCAAGTGGAGCCCGGGCAGCAGCGGCGGCTTCGGCTCCGGCGGCCCCGGCCACACCTGACCGGCACCTCCCGGAGTCCGTCCGCGCCGTCGAAGCCCGGTGAGGGGACCTTCGGACCGCCCGAGGCCCGCGCCGCCGCGAGCAGGACGACGCCCCCGCCCCCGCGGGCCAGGCCACGGACCTGGCCCGCGCCGGTGTCGGGGACGCCGTCCTGCTCGCGGACGAGCACGAGTCCGCCTTCGCGCCGGACACGGCCGCCTTCCCGGGCGCCGGGCGAGCCGCCCGGCCACGGACCGGCCCTGACGGCCGTGCCGCCCCGAGCGTCCACGTCCGGTACGACTATTACGGTGCGTGCCCTTCCCGTCACTCTCCGCCCCTAGTGTGGTCGTCGCACCAGACGCACCGGCCGCACCGGCCACACCGGGAAGGGGAGGGTGTCCGTGGGCAAGGAGAACGGCACCGGGGGCATGAACCAGCCGAAGCTGGGCTGGGAGTTCTTCGGCGCGGAGCTGAGGCGCCACCGCGAGGCGGCGGGCCTCACCCAGCAGGAACTGGGGGAGCGGGTCTTCGTCTCGGGCACGTACATCGGCCAGTTCGAGACGGCCGTCCGCAAGCCGCAACTCGACGTGGCCCAGCGGATCGACGTGGAGCTGCGGACGGACGGGTTCTTCGAGCGCGTCTGCCGGGAGCTGGTCAACAGGTCGCCGTACGCGCGGTACTTCGCCGCCGTCGCCGAGCTGGAGACGTCGGCGACGAGCGTCTACGAGTACGACCCGCTGTTCGTCCCCGGTCTGCTCCAGACGGAGGCGTACGCGCGGGCGGTCTTCCTGGCCAACCAGCCGCTGGCGCCCGAGGGGGAGATCGCCGAGAACGTCCGGATGCGCCTGGAGCGGGCGAGGATCCTCCACGGGGCGAAGAAGCCCTTCGTCTGGGCGGTGCTGGACGAGGCCGCGATCCGGCGGCGCGTCGGCGGCGCGGAGACCATGGCCGAACAGCTCCGCCACATCCTGGAGTTGGCGACCGACCGCCATGTCGTGGCCCAGGTCCTCCCGTTCTCGGCGGGCGCCCCCGCGCTCCAGGGCATGACCAAGTTCATGGCCTTCACGGACGCCCCGCCCGTGGCGTACGTCGAGGGCCCCGGCACGGGCAACCTGTTGGACGATCCGGCCACGGTCGCCCAGTGCGAACTGGCCTACGATCTGGTGAGGGCTGCCGCGCTGTCCCCCGAGGCGTCCCTGGCCCTGATCGAGTCGGTGGCGGAGGAGCACGCGAATGAGCAGACGGCTTGAACCGGACGTCGCGACATGGCGGAAGTCCTCGTACAGCGGCGGCGAGGGCGGCAACTGCGTGGAGGTGGCCGACGGGGTGCCCGGCGTCGTCCCCGTCCGCGACGGCAAGGTGGCGGACGGCCCGGTGCTGGTCTTCGGGGCGTCCGCCTGGTCCTCGTTCGTCGCGGCCGTCCGGGGCGGGACGTCCGAGGCCGCCTGACGCCTCGGCCGCGCGTCGGCCGCGCGTCCGACGCGGGGTCAGGAGGGCTCGGGCGACAGGGCCCGTTCCCGTTCGGTGCGGAACGCGCGGGCCCGCCGCACGAACAGCCGGTGCAGGTCGCGGGCGGCCCGGGGAAAGCCGGTCCGCTCCCCGACGGCGGTCCGTGCGCCGGTCCGTGCGCCGTCCCGCGCGCCGGGGCCGAGGGGCGGAGGGACGCCCCCGCGCGGTGGGTGAAAGGGGAGCCCTGTCACGGCCTCAGAAATGCCGACTCACCTCTCCTCGTCCATTCCGGCTATTCCGGGAAACGGCCGAGCGGCTATGCGGCGATCGGCGCTCAGGTCCGGGATGTGAGATCGCGTCCCGGCCTTCTTGACCGACTGGGCCTTCTCCTGGTTGGATCGGTGACATGAAGCGACAGGACCTCACGCGGCGGCGCCACGTCGACTTCGCGCGTGTCTCCAGCGCCTTCTGTCGCCAGTGCGCCTGAGCGGACTCCGAGGAAGTCTCCTCCGTCTTCTCCGCTCCCTTCTCCCCCTTGTTTCCACGGCTCTGCCGCGGTGTCGACCGTGCGGGGAACCCCTGTCGCGTCCGTCCCCGAATATCGGACGCACGTGTTCCGCGTCGTGATTCCCCGACCCCCGGCGGCTCCGTCCTTTTCCCCGCCTGACATTCCCTGACCGAATTCCGGTCGATCGGCCGCCCGGCCGTCGCGCGATCGTTTCCGATCGTGCGCGAACGCCGGGTGCCGAATTTCCCGTGCCTTTTTCCCTTCCTTCCCCCCGCCCTTTCCCGCCGTTCTTTCCGCACTCCGTTCCCTGCTCTCCCCTGCCCTCTCCGCAGTCCCCCAGTCGAATTCGTTCCGTCCTCACGCCGGGAGTCTCCGTGTCCGTGCCCGCCGAACCCGTCCGCTTCGCCTCCCGGGTGCCGAACGTCAGCGGTGGCCTGGTCACCGGCACCATCGAGCAGCGCACCGACTGGGGCTACGACTACAACCGCGACCCGGCCGTGCTCGCCGAGAACAACGGCTTCGAGTACGCGCTCGGCCAGGTGCGCTACATGGCCGGCTACGGTGCCGAGTACCAGCACGAGTCGACGAGCTTCAGCCTCGCCCTGCTGCTGGCCACCCGACGCCTGAAGGTCATCGCGGCCGTCCACCCCGGACTGTGGCACCCGGGGGTGCTCGCCAAGCTGGGGGCCACCGCCGACCACCTGTCCGGGGGGAGGTTCGCGGTCAACGTGGTCAGCGGCTGGTTCAAGGGCGAGTTCACCGCGCTCGGCGAGCCCTGGCTGGAGCACGACGAACGCTACCGCCGCGCCGAGGAGTTCATCCGGGCCCTGCGCGTGATCTGGACCGAGGACCACGCGGAGCTGGCCGGGGACTTCTACCGGGTCCGCGACTTCACCCTCAAGCCCAAGCCCGTGGACGTCCCCGGACGCCCGCACCCGGAGATCTTCCAGGGCGGCAACTCCACCGCCGCCCGCGCCAAGGCCGGCGCCACCCCGTACACCGAGGTCGACCTGTTGAAGGACGCCGGGCCGGTCACCCTGCTCGGCCCCGTCGAGCACGGCGGCGGCGGACAGAACCGGATCACCGCCTACCGCGTCGTCCGCGAGGTGTCCAAGGCCGACGGTTCCATCGGCCGGCTGCTCGGCCACCACCACCTGTGGAACTGGGCCGCCCGCCTGGTCGGCACCCGCGAGCAGTGGGAGCACGTGGAGGCCGAGGCCGCCCGGAACCGCTGGTTCTTCGGCGGCGCCGTCAACCCCCGCGACAACGACGTGGTGGTGCGCGACGAGGGCGGCACCCTCGTCCTCACCGGCCGCAAGACCTTCTCCACCGGCTCGAAGGTCTCCGACGTCACCGTCCTCGAAGGCGTCCTGGAGGGCACCATCCAGCTCGTCTTCGTCGACTTCCACCTGGGCATCGCCGCGAGTGCCCTGGAGACCGCCGCCGCCTACACCCGCACCAGGACCCGCCCCTGGCTGCACGGCGGCCACGAGAAGGCCGTGGACGAGCCCTACGTCGTCGACGTCTACGGCGACCTCACCGCCAGGCTGTGGGCCGTCGAGGCGCTGGCCGACGCGGTGGCCGCCGAGGGCCTGGACCGCTTCTGGCGCAACGTGCGCACCCACATCCTCCACGTCCCGGTCGCCTACGAGCGCCGCGAGGTCGGCCGCCACGTCCTCATCGGCGAACTGCCCCGGCCCACCTGGTACTCCTGACCGCCCTCCGCCCCCGCGCGTCTCCTCCCCTCCGGAAGGCCGGAAGCCTCCGGAACGTCAGAAAGGTCCTCCCCGCCATGGCCACCGTGCTGTCCGTCTCCGGAAGCCCGTCCGCCACCTCCCGCACCGCCCGGCTGCTGCGCCGGCTGGACGCCCGGCTCACCGCCCAGGGCCACGACGTGATCCCGCTGGACGTCCGCACCGTCCCCGCCGCGGCGCTGCTCGGCGCCGACGTCGAGCACCCGGCGATCGTCGAGGTCGGGGAGCTGTTCGCGCGCGCCGAGGGCGTCGTCGTCGGCACCCCCGTCTACAAGGCCGCCTACTCCGGGCTGTTGAAGTCCCTGCTGGACCTGCTCCCGCAGTACGCCCTGGCCGGCAAGACCGTGCTGCCGTTGGCCACCGGCGGCACCACCGCCCACGTCCTGGCCATCGACTACGCCCTGCGCCCGGTGCTCACCTCCATGGGCGCCGCGCACGTCGTCCAGGGCTGGTTCACCCTCGACAAGGACATCACGGTCGGCGAGGACGGCGCCCTGACCGTCGCCCTCCACGCCGCGGAGGCCCTGGAGCAGGTCGTCGACCGGTTCTCCGCCACCCTGGACCGCACCGCCCTGTTGGCGGCCGCCGGATGAGCGCCGCGCACGTGATCGCCGACGACGTCGAGGCCCTCGCCGTCGCCGCCGACCCGGCCGCCGAGGCGTCGATCGCCGTGGCGGCGGCGACGGTGACGGCGGCGCAGGCGGCGGTCGAGCCGGGCGGCGCCCTCTTCGGGGTGTCGGGCACCCGCTCGGCACTGGCCGCCCTCGACCTCGACCGCCACTGGCGGGACGCCCGCACCCACACCCTCCACGACCCGGTCCGCTGGAAGGTCCAGCACACCGGCCGCCACGTCCTCAACGGCACCAGGCCGCCCCGTCACGGCCTGCTCTGACCCCGCCGCGGCCCCGCCCGGAGCCGACCGCACGCCACCAGATACGGAGTCCACACCGTGAGCCTCACCTTCCACTGGTTCCTGCCCACCAACGGCGACAGCCGCCACGTCGTCGGCGGCGGCCACGGCACCCCGGTCACCGCCGCCGGCGGCGACCGTCCGCCGACCGTCGGCTACCTCGCCCAGATCGCCCGCGCCGCCGAGGACCTGGGCTTCGTCGGGGCCCTGACGCCGACCGGGGCGTGGTGCGAGGACGCCTGGCTCACCACGGCCATGCTCAGCCGGCACACCGAGCGGCTGAAGTTCCTGGTCGCCTTCCGCCCCGGCTCCGTCTCGCCCACCCTCGCCGCGCAGATGGCCTCCACCTACCAGAGGCTCACCGGCGGACGGCTGCTGCTCAACATCGTCACCGGCGGCGAGAGCCACGAGCAGCGCGCCTACGGCGACTTCCTCGACAAGGACGCCCGCTACGTCCGCACCGGCGAGTTCCTGCGGATCGTCAGGGAGCTGTGGGACGGCGGGACCGTGGACCTGGAGGGCGAGCACCTGAGGGTCGAGGGCGCGCGGCTGGCCCGGTTGCCGGAGCGGGCGCCGGAGATCTACTTCGGCGGTTCCTCGCCGATCGCCGGGGAGATCGCCGCCCGCCACACGGACGTCTACCTCACCTGGGGCGAGCCGCCCGCCCAGGTCGCCGAGAAGATCGAGTGGGTCCGCGCCCTCGCGGAGAAGGAGGGCCGCACCGTCCGCTTCGGCATCCGTCTGCACGTCATCACCCGCGACACCTCCGAACAGGCGTGGGCCGAGGCCCGACGGCTGCTGGACGGCTTCGACCCCGAGACCGTGCGCGCCGTGCAGAACGGCCTGGCCCGCAGCGAGTCCGAGGGGCAGCGGCGGATGCTCGCCCTGCACGGCGGCGACCGCGACGGCCTGGAGGTCTCCCCCAACCTGTGGGCCGGCATCGGTCTGGTCCGCGGCGGCGCCGGGACGGCCCTGGTGGGCAGTCACGCCGAGGTGGCCGAGCGGATCGTGGAGTACCACCGGCTCGGCATCGACGAGTTCGTCCTGTCCGGATATCCGCACCTGGAGGAGGCGTACTGGTTCGGGGAGGGGGTGCTGCCGCTGCTCCGCCGGCGGGGCCTGTGGAGCCACCCCGTCCGGACCGCCGACCCGGAGCCCGTCGCCCGGGTGCCCTTCGCGTCCGCCGGGAGGCCGTGACGGCCCGCCCCGGCCGGCTCCGGAGCGCCGGCCGGTAGAGTCACCGGCCGTCACCGACGCGTCGCCGCCTCACGGAACACCGGGTGCCCCATGGGAGAACTGCTCGTCCGGCCCGTCACGGCCGCCGACCGCGCCACGGTCGCCGGCCTCCTCGCCGCCTCCTGGGGCGGCACGACGGTGGTGGGCCACGGCACGGTCCACGACGCCTCCGCCCTCCCGGCCCTCCTGGCCGAGCGGGACGGCGAGCCGGCGGGCCTGCTCACCTACACCGTCACGGGCGAGGGCGCGGATCGTGCCCTGGAGATCGTCACGTTGGACGCGGTGGTGCGGCACACCGGCGTGGGCAGCGCCCTGCTCGCCGCCGCCGTCGACGTCGCGCGTAAGGCCGGCGCGCGGCGGGTGTGGCTGATCACGACCAACGACAACCTCGACGCGCTCCGCTTCTACCAGCGTCGGGGCATGCGGATCGTCGGCGTCTCGCCCGGCGCGGTGGACGAGGCCCGGGCCCTCAAGCCGTCCATCCCCCTGATCGGCGACCACGGCATCGAGCTGCACGACGAACTCGTCCTGGAACTGCGCCCGTGACGCGGTCGGGCCCGGTCGCACCGCGCGGTGCGACCGGGCCCGGACGTGTGCGCCGGAGTCGGGGAGCCGGCTCAGCCCCGCTCGACGTCGTTGCGGAAGTCCTGCTCGCACTGCCGCTCCTCGGCGGCGCTGTCCGCGTTCCGCAGGCAGTCCTCCAGGTTTCCGAACTCCTCGGAGTTGAGGAAGGACACGCCCGCGGCGATGACGGCGACCGAGGCGGCCAGGGCGAGACCGCCCGCGATCGCCCCGATGAGCGCCATCGCGCCGTTGGTCGCCTCGCCCCGCTTCACGCGGCGGTGGCCGACGATGCCGAGCACGAGCGCCACCAGGCCCAGCACCACGCCGCCGAACACGGTCCAGAACGACACCAGGGCGATCAGTCCGAGGACGAGGGCGGCGATCCCCAGGCCGTTGCGGGGCGGCCGTGCGGCGGTGGCGGTGGTCCCCTGGGTGCCGGGGTCCCATCCCTGTCGGGGCGAGGAGTGCGACGACACTGCGGTGTCCTTTCGGTCTGGGGTGGAGGGGAGGGAAGCGGACGTGCCGTTCCCGCCCTACGGTCTGCTGTCTCCGTCCGGACGGGGCATCGGTGCGGAACCAGCTCTCTTCCGGATCGTTCGGGTCTTTCGGATGTTCCGACTCCCTTGTGGTGAAAGGGAGTTGTCGGATGGAACGGCTTCCCGGCCCCGGGCGTCCGAAACGGGTCCGCGAGCGGTCCCGGAGTCGGCGTCCGAATCCGGTGACGGCCCGTCAGGTTCCCTCGGTGCCGGCCGTCGCGGCGCGGTCCCGTCCGGCCCGCCGGCGGCGCTGCCACCAGCGGCGGCGGGGCGGGTGGACGGCCCGGCCCAGACGGCGGCCGAGCAGCAGGTAGCCCAGGAGCGCGCCGGAGGTGTTGAGGATGACGTCGTCGATGTCGAACGCCCGGCCCGGGACGAGGAAGCCCTGCACCAGCTCCACCATGGCCATCACCAGCGCGGTCAGCGCGACCACCCGCAGCAGTCCGCGGGCGCGGGGCCAGGCGACCGGCAGCAGCACCCCGAAGGGGACGCCCAACAGGATGTTCCCGCCGAGCTGTTTGACGGTGTCGCGGAACGCGGGCTGGTCCAGGTAGGCGCGGATGGAGTCCCCGGGGCGCAGGTTGCTGTGGGTCAGGGCCTCCGAGGCGTACGAGGGGGTCAGGGTCAACCTGGCGAGGACCACGGCGAACAGGACCGTCGCGGCCAGGGCCACCACCATCGCCAGCGCCCGCACCAGGGGAGAGCGGGGCGGCGGCTCGGGCTCCCCGCGCGCCGGCGTTCCCGTGCCGGTGTCCGTGCTCCTCGGCGGGAGAGTGCGCTTCATGGGTCCACCCCCGGGTCGTGGTCGTCGACGGTGTGGCGTGGGTCCGGGACGTGATGCCGGGTACCCCCGGTAAGGGCCCGTATGCGGTGCGGCACGTCGGATGTCGGTCTCCGCCCGGCACCCCGCCCGGACCACCGGCGCCGCCGCGGCACCTTCCGCGGCGGTAAACACCCGGCGCCTCCCGCGCTGTTACCGGTGACGACGACAGTGGAGCGGAGGGTCGGACGATGGTGGAGCAGATCGTGGTGGCGGTCGGGGTCGGGGGCATCGCGGCGGGGGTAAGGGTCCTGTTGCACTGGCTCTCCCTCCGGGAGCGGGAGCGCGTCTTCTCGCGCGCGCTGCGCTCCCGCGACGACGTGGTCGTGGAGTACCGGGGGGCGGACCGGGCCAGGGTGACGGTGCGGCCGTACCGGAAGGGGGAGCGGGGATGAGCGACACCGTGGGGGCCGTGGCGACCGAGGAGTTCGAGGTGTTCTTCGCCCGGTCGTTCCCCGGGATGCTGGCGCGCGCCCTGCTGCTGTGCGGCCACCGGCAGGACGCCGAGGACGCGGTGCAGGAGGCGTACGCGGAGGCGTTCCGGCGCTGGGACCGGATCGCGGGCTACGAGGCGCCGGACGCGTGGGTGTACCGGGTGGTGCGGCAGCGCCTGTGGGCGGCCGGCCGGCGCGGCGCGCGGACCCGCACCGGAGCGCTGGACGACCTGCCGCACCCGGTGGTGGCCGGGGTGGAGCAGACCGCCCACGCACGGGCCGTCCTGGACGCGCTGGCGCTGCTGCCCCGCAGACAGCGCACGGTCCTGGTGCTGCACTGCCTCCACGGCATGTCGCAGGACGCCGTGGCCCAGGAACTCGGACTCAGCCGGGGAGGCGTGGCGGCCAGTCTCTTCAAGGCCCGACGGACGCTGGAGAAGGTGCTGGACATGCGGGGACGGGAGGCGGACCGGCCGTCCGGGAGGGCGGAGGAGCTGGTGTCCCCCGGCGCGGCGCGGAGCCGCGGGCTCGGCGCCCCGCTGCCGCCGGAGCGGCAGGACGGGGACCGGACCGCCCGGGCGCTGCGGGCGGCGGAGGCGTGGCTGCGGGGCGCGGTGGCGGCGGACGCGGAGACCATGGCCCGCGTCCGGGCCGCCGTCACCGCCGTCACCGCCGCGGCGCCCGAGGACGTGCCGGACGGCGGGGACGCGCGGAGATGAGGGCGGCGACGGGAGCGGCCCTGCGGACCGTGCTCGCCTTCGTGCTGGTGGCGGGCTTCCACGTGCTGTCGTCGGCGCTCGTCCTGCTCTACTGCGCCTACACGGCCCTGGTGGGGTGGGTGGTGCTGGTCGACGGCACGCGACTGACCTCGCCGACGCCGCTGTACCCCGTCGCCTTCGGCGCCCCGGCCGTCGCGGCGGTGCTGCGCGGCATGTTCGCGGGCGTGCGGACGCCCGCCCCCGGCCGGGACACGGTGGCGGTCGACCGGAAGCGGGCGCCGGAGCTGTGGCGGACGGTCGCCGAGCTGGCCCGTGCGGTCGGCGCGCCCGAACCCACCGAGATCCGGCTGACCCTGGAGGCCAACGCGTCCGTCAGCGAGGAACGCCGCCGCGGCCTCCCGGGCCGCACGCGCCGGTTGGAGATCGGCGTCCCGCTGCTGGCGGGGCTGCGCGCGGACGAACTGCGGGCCGTGCTCTGTCACGAACTGGGCCACTACGCGCGGCGGCACACCCGGTTCGCGGCGACCGCCCACCGGGGCTCGTACGCCCTGCGCCGGGCGCGGGCGGACATCGCCGAGGCGGCGGTGGGCAACCCGATGGTGGCCGCGTACACCAGACTGCAGTTCCGGCTGCTGGGGGCGTACGCGTGGCTCTACGACGCCGTCACGTTCGGCGTGCGGCGCCGCCAGGAGTTCCAGGCGGACGCCGCCGCGGCGGCCGTCGCGGGACGCGAGGCGACGGCGTCCGCCCTCACCGCCGTCCACGCCGTCGGCGCGGCCTGGGAGGACTTCCGCGCCCGCTTCCTGGACCCCATGGCCGAACACGGCCGGACGCCCGACGACCCCCTGCGGCCCTTCGCGCTCATGCTGACCGACCCCGACTACGCCGAGGCGCTGGAGGAGTGGCGGCGCCGGCCGGAGCCGCCCCGCTCGCGCCTGGACTCCCACCCGCCGCTCGGCCGCCGCCTCGCCGCCCTCGACCGCTGTCCGCGGGCCGCGACGGTCCCGGACCCGCGCCCGGGATGGACCCTGCTGGGCGAGGACGCCTCGCTCCCGGCACAGGTGTGGCACTCCCTGCTGCGCGGGCTCGTCCCCCTCGCCGTCGCCGACCGCAGGGCCGGGCAGCCGTGGGAGGAGTGGCTGGACGACGCCGCCGAGGCGCAGGTCGTCCGGGCCGTCGAGGACCTGCGCGGCCCGCTCGCCCTCCTCGGCGGCCCGCCGGACCCCACGCTGGACGCCCTGCTGGACCTGCTCGCCGCGGAGCGCGGCGCGGAGCTGGCCGGGGCGCTGTACGGCACGGAGTGGGGCGCGGACCGGTGGGGCGACGGCCCCGGGACGCCGGTGCAGGCGCTCGTCACCCTGGTCGGCCAGGGGCTGGTCGTCGCGGGCCGGGCGGGGTGGACCGTGCGCTGGACGGGGCCCGCCGCGCTGATCGTGTACGACGCGGAGGCCCGGGAGGCGATGGAGCTGGCGCGGGCGGCGGTGACCGACCCCGACGTCGCCTCCCGGCTCCGCGCCCAGCTCGTCCTGTGCGGCGTCAACACCGCGATCCCGCTGGACCGCACGGGCCCGCTGTCCCGGTCGGGCGGGCCCCGCCCGACCCGCCCGCCGGGGCCCGCCCGGCGGCGCGCCGGCTGGCCGCTGGTCGCCATGGGGGTGATCGTGGTGGTGTTCGGATGGAGCGTGCTCGGCGGCGGCGACGAACCGGAGCGGTTCCGTCCGGGCATCCCCGTCACCGGGTACACCACCGCCCCACCGGGCCCGACGGGGTTCCCGGACCTCCGGCTCCCCACCGCCGTCCCGTCCGCCCCGCCCGTCCCGGTCCTGCCGAGCGCGACGTGCGGGCCGGGGGAGTCGGCCGTCGGGAACGTGTGCGTGCCCCTCGACGACCTCTTCGCCCCGCCCGACGTCGAACCTCCCCCGCAAAGGTGAGGCGGGCCGGGAGGGGGCTCCCTAGCATGGCGGCATGGTCGAACGCCGGGCGGATGCCGACACCCACGAGACGGGAACGGAGCGGAAGGAGGACGGAGGAGGGGCCGCGAGCCGGTCCGGGCCGCTGTGGGTGGTGGTCCTCGCCGCGTGCGCGGGCCAGTTCCTCGTCGTCCTCGACGTCTCCGTCGTCAACGTCGCGCTGCCCTCCATCCGCGCCGACCTGCGGATGGACGAGGCCGGACTCCAGTGGGTGGTCAACACCTACACCCTGACCTTCGCCGGGTTCATGCTGCTCGGCGGGCGGGCCGGAGACCTCTTCGGACGCGAACGCGTCTTCCTGACCGGGCTCGGCCTGTTCACCGCCGCGAGCCTGGCGGGCGGTCTCGCCCAGGAGCCCTGGCAGCTGCTGGCCGCGCGGGCCGTTCAGGGCGTGGGCGCCGCCGTCCTCGCCCCCTCCACCCTGACCCTGCTCACCACCTCCGTCCCCGAGGGGCCGGCCCGCGCCCGGGCCATCGGCACCTGGACGGCGGTGGGCGCCGGGGGCGGCGCGGCGGGCGGCTTCGTCGGCGGCGTGCTCACCGACGCGCTGTCCTGGCGCTGGGTGCTGCTGGTCAACGTGCCCATCGGCGTGCTCGTCCTCGCCGCGGTGGCGCTCCGGCTGCGGGGCGACCGCACGGAGGAGGGCCGGGGGAGCCTGGACGTGCCCGGCGCGGCGCTCGTCACCGGCGGGCTCGGCGCGGTGGCGTACGGGATCGTGCAGACGGAGGCCGTCGGCTGGCTGGAGCCGGCCACGCTCCTGCCCCTGCTGGGCGGGCTCGCGCTGCTGGGCGTGTTCGTCGTGGTCGAGGCCCGCACCAGGGCGCCGCTGATGCCGTTGCGGCTGTTCCGGCTCCCGACGGTGTCGGGCGCCAACGTCGCGATGTTCGTCTGCGGCGCCGCGCTGGTGTCCTCCTGGTACTTCATGTCCCTGTACATGCAGAACGTGCTGCTGTTCACGCCCCTCCAGGCGGGCCTGGGCTTCCTGCCGCACTCCCTGGCCGTCGTCGCCGGCTCCAAGCTCGCCCCCCGGCTGATGCACCGGGCGGGCGCCCGGAACACCGCGCTGACGGGCGTGGCGCTGTCCTCCTGCGGCTTCCTCTGGTACGGCCTCGTCATGGCGGCCGACGGGAGCTACGCGGCCACGGTCCTGGGGCCCGGGGTCACGGTGATGCTCGGCACCGGCCTGTTGGCGACCCCGCTCGCCTCCCTGGCCACCACCGGCGCCCCCTACCGGGACGCGGGCGTGGTCTCGGCGCTGGTGAACACCTCCCGCACCATGGGCGGCTCCCTGGGCCTGGCGGCCCTGTCCACCGTCGCCGCCTCCCGCATCGCCGACGACACCCCGTCCGCCCTCGCCGCGGGCTACGCCCTGGCGTTCCGCACCGGGTCGGCGATCCTGGCGTGCTCCCTGCTGCTGATCCTGCTCACGCTGCCGGGAGAGGAGCGCCGCGCGGCGCGGGAGCACCTGCCCTGACGCGCGCGGGCGGCCGTGCCGGTCGGGTGCCGGTCGGATGCCGGTCGGGTGCCGGTCACCTGCCGTCATGTGCCGCTCACCAGTACCGGTCGCGGAAGTCCCGCACGCACTGCTCCTGCTCGACGGGGGTGTCGGCGTCGCGCAGGCAGTTCCGGAGGTCGTCGACCGCGTCGGAGCCGAGGAAGGCCAGGGCCGCGGAGATCAGGGCCGCGGAGAGCACCAGCCCGATGAACCCCGTGATCGCCCCGGTGAGGGCCATCCAGCCGTTGGTCGCCTCGCCCCGCTTCGCACGCCGGTGGCCGACGACGCCGAACACGAGCGCCAGCACTCCCGGCACCACGCCCAGGAGGACGGTCCAGAACATCACCAGCGCGATCAGCCCGAGCACGAAGGCGGCGACCCCCATCCCGTCCCGCGGCCGCTCGGCGGGAGCGGGCGGAGGCGGCGGCTCGGGCTCCTGGTACCCCCCGCCCCGCGCGTAGGGGTCCCAGTCCTGCGGAGGAGGGTAGGAGTGCGAAGGCACCGTGACCCCCTTTCCGGGTTTCGGAGGGTTTCTCCGTGTCCGTCCCTCCCGCCGTACCCACCGGGAGGCGGGGCATTCGACCGCTCGTCCGCGATCTCGCCGGGCCGGCGGCCGGCGGTCGCGGAAGCGCGTCCGCCACGGAGGGAGGCGGGTCTCGTTCCCCCTCCCACGGCTCCCCGCCGCCGACCGCGTTAGCGTCGAAGGCGTGCACGACGAGAGAGCCGCCGGCGGGACGCCGCCGATGCCCGCCCTGTTCACCCACGAGTTCGCCACCGACCCGTACCCGGCGTACGCCTGGCTGCGCGAGCACGCGCCGGTGTACAAGACCGTGCTGCCCAGCGGGGTGGAGGCGTGGCTGGTGACGCGGTACGCCGACGCGCGCGAGGCGCTGGCCGACCCGCGGCTGAGCAAGAACCCCGTCCACCACAGCGAGGCCGCGCACGGCAAGGGGAAGGTGGGCATCCCGGGGGAGCGCAGCGCGAACCTGATGACGCACCTGCTCAACATCGACCCGCCCGACCACACCCGGCTGCGGCGGCTGGTGTCCAAGGCGTTCACCCCGCGCCGGGTGGCGGCCTTCGAGCCGCGCGTGCGGGAGCTGGCCGACCGGCTGATCGACGGGTTCGCCGCGCGCGGGCACGCGGACCTCATCCACGAGTTCGCCTTCCCGCTGCCCATCTACGCGATCTGCGACATGCTCGGCGTCCCGGCCGAGGACCAGGACGACTTCCGCGACTGGGCGGGCATGATGATCCGTCACGGCGGCGGTCCGCGCGGCGGGGTGGGCCGGGCGGTGAAGCGGATGCGCGCCTACCTGGCCGAGCTGATCCACCGCAAGCGCGGCGAGTCGGGCGACGACCTGATCTCCGGGCTGATCCGGGCCAGCGACCACGGTGAGCAGCTGACGGAGAACGAGGCCGCGGCGATGGCCTTCATCCTCCTCTTCGCCGGATTCGAGACCACCGTCAACCTCATCGGCAACGGCACGTACGCGCTGCTGAGCCACCCCGACCAGCGGCGGCTGTTCCAGGACGCGCTGGCGGCGGACGACACCGGGCTGCTGCGGACCGCGGTGGAGGAACTGCTGCGCTACGACGGGCCGGTGGAGCTGGCGACCTGGCGGTTCGCCACCGAGCCGATGACGATCGGCGGGCAGCGCGTGGAACCCGGCGACCCGGTGCTGGTGGTGCTGGCCGCCGCCGACCGGGACCCCGCGAGGTTCGACGATCCGGACACGTTGGACCTTACACGCAGTGACAACCAGCACCTCGGCTACGGCCACGGCATCCACTACTGCCTGGGCGCCCCGCTGGCCCGGCTGGAGGGGCACATCGCCCTCGCGACCCTGTTCGGACGCCTCCCCGACCTGCGGCTCGCGGTGGAACCGTCCGAATTGCGCCGGCGCGGCGGCCTCATCATGCGCGGCCTGCGCGAGCTGCCCGTGGAGTTCGAACCGGTACGCGGGTGACGCTCGGTCACTTATGTGACCTACACGTGATCTACGCGACACTGGCTTGTGATGATCGGACCGGGGCGCTACGTTCAGCCGTCAACAAGCGCTGAACCTTTTCCACTCCCCACGCACGAGAGGCCCCACACATGCTTTCCGGGAACGGTAGACACCGCCGCCCCCGCCAGGCTCCCGCCATCTTCGTCACGGCCGGGATGACCGGCGCGGGGATCGCCATGCCCCTCCTCGGCGCGACGGGCGCCCAGGCGGCCGACCTGGACACCTGGGACCGGGTCGCACAGTGCGAGAGCGGCGGGCTGTGGAGCGCCGACACCGGCAACGGCTACTACGGCGGCCTCCAGCTCACCCAGGAGACCTGGGAGGCGTACGGCGGCACGGTCTACGCCGAGCGCCCGGACCTGGCCAGCCGCAGCCAGCAGATCGCGGTGGCCGAGAAGATCCTGGCCGAAGAGGGGCCGGACGCCTGGCCCACCTGCGGCGTCAACGCCGGGCTGCGCTACGACTCCACCGGCGAGGCGCCCGCCATCGACCCGGGCAACATCCTGCCGTCCGAGGAGGAGTCGGCCTCTCCGTCCACCGGACGGGCGGGGGAGAAGGGCGGGGCCGGGAAGTCCACGGCGCCCGAGGGCGGCACCGAGAAGTCCGCCGAGGACACCGGGGAGGGCGAGGACGCCGCGAAGGGCACCGCGAAGGGCGCCGACGCCGGCCGGGAGCAGGCCGAGGAGGAGTCGGCGGACGGCTCGGCGGAGAAGGCCCCCCGGTCCGACGCCGAGGCGCGCGAGGAGGTCGCCGACCCGGGAGCGGGCACCGGCAGGCACCGCGGCGAGCGCGATCCGCGCGAGCTGGAGTCGGAGGGCGCCGAACGGTCGGGCGGTCGGGAGGCCGCGCGGGGCGAGCGGTCCGAGGACGTGGACGACCGCACGGACCGCTCCCTCGAACGCGCGGAGGCCGTGGCCGGGTCGGGCGGCGAGGGTCCCCTCGCCGTGGGCGGGGGCTACCTCGTGCGGCCCGGGGACTCGCTCTCGGCGATCGCCCGGGACCACGAGGTGCGGGGCGGCTGGACGGAGCTGTACGAGGCCAACAGGGACGTCGTGGGCGACGACCCGAACCTGATCCTCCCGGGGCAGGAACTCGCCGTCGGCTGACCGACCCCGGCCGGGAAGGGGGGCCGCGGAATGACCCTCCTGGGCTATTGCGGCGTGTCCTTCCTGTCCGGCCTAACGCCCACTGCTGACCTGCGCGGTTCATCCGTCTCGGCGTCAAGAAGGGTGAATGGTCGGTTTCTGACATGCTTTGAGGTGTATGCCCCGGTGTGCTTACCGTCTTCTCGCTCGCGACCGCGAGTGCCACCGACCGCAGCGCCGAATCCTGCCGGCGGCCGGTGGCTAGTCGTCGCGCCAGCGCCGATGGCAGGAGCGGGGGAACCAGGTAGGCGCCGCCGAGGTCCGCACGGGCCGAGGCGGCTTGGGGTGAAGCCGAGAGGGGACGCCCGTCCCCGCACGGCCGGGCTGCTCACTGCCCGAACCCGACAGCTCACCTCGCAGGCGTCGGTGAGAAGGACGTCCATGCTGTTCACCGGCAAGGGTCACGACAGTCGCACCGCCAAGGCCGTCCGCGCGGCCGCCCTGACCGGCGCCGCGGGGGCGGCCATCGCCGTTCCGCTGTCGGGCGCGCAGGACGCGTCGGCGGCGTCCGTGGACACCTGGGAGCGGGTGGCCCGGTGCGAGTCCGGCGGCGACTGGTCGATCAACACCGGCAACGGCTACTACGGCGGCCTCCAGTTCGCGCAGTCGAGCTGGGTGGCCGCCGGCGGCCTCCAGTACGCCCCGCGCGCCGACCTGGCCACCAGGGAGCAGCAGATCGCCGTCGCCGAGCGCCTGCTGGCCATGCAGGGGCCGGGCGCCTGGGGGTGCGCCGACGAGGGCGGCCTCACCTCCGGCGGGCCGGCGGCGGAGGTGGATCCGGACGGCGGCTCGGACGGCTGGGGCGGGCAGTCCCAGTTCCAGTCGCAGTCGCAGTCCCGGTCGGCGTCCTCGGCCGGCGACGCCGACCACGGCGAGGACCACGAGGACCATGGCGAGGACCACGACGAGGACGAGGCCGGCACCCACACCGTGCGTCCGGGCGACACCCTCCGCGCGATCGCCGCCGAGCACGGCACCACCTGGCAGCGGCTCTACGAGGCGAACAGGGACGTGGTGGGCGACGATCCCAACCTGATCTTCCCGGGCCAGCAGCTCCGCGTCTGACGCGCGCGGTGCCCGCCCGGTCCGCGACCCGGCGGCGCCAACCCGGTGCGGTGTGTCGCCCCTCCGTGCGGAGGGGGCCCCGCACCGGGTTTATTCAATTTGGAAACAAAATGCTCATCCCCCCTCTGAACTGGGCTTTCATCCTCCGTTACGCCGTACGGCACGGGCCGTCGGCCGGGTCGCGCGCACAGTGCGGATAGGCTCAAGGTGCTGAGACCCGACACACATGCCCGACATACACAAAGGAGACCCTCGTGCCGTCCATCGACGTCGTAGTGGCCCGCGAGATCCTCGACTCGCGAGGCAACCCCACGGTCGAGGTCGAGGTCGGCCTCGACGACGGCAGCACCGGCCGTGCGGCCGTCCCGTCCGGCGCCTCGACCGGCGCCTTCGAGGCCCTGGAACTGCGTGACGGAGACAAGGGCCGCTACGGCGGCAAGGGCGTCGAGAAGGCCGTCCTCGCCGTCATCGAGCAGATCGGCCCCGAGCTGGTCGGGTACGACGCCACCGAGCAGCGCCTGATCGACCAGGCGATGTTCGACCTGGACGCCACCCCGGACAAGTCCTCGCTCGGCGCCAACGCCATCCTCGGCGTCTCCCTGGCCGTCGCGCACGCCGCCTCCGAGGCGTCCGACCTGCCGCTCTTCCGCTACCTCGGCGGCCCGAACGCCCACCTGCTGCCGGTGCCGATGATGAACATCCTCAACGGCGGCGCGCACGCGGACTCCAACGTCGACATCCAGGAGTTCATGATCGCCCCCATCGGCGCGGAGTCCTTCTCCGAGGCCCTGCGCTGGGGCGCCGAGGTCTACCACACCCTCAAGAAGGTGCTGAAGGAGCGCGGCCTGTCCACCGGCCTGGGCGACGAGGGCGGCTTCGCCCCGAACCTGGGCTCCAACCGCGAGGCGCTCGACCTCATCATGGAGGCCATCCGGCAGGCCGGCTACACCCCCGGCCAGGACATCGCCCTCGCCCTGGACGTCGCGGCCACCGAGTTCCACAAGGACGGCCGTTACGTCTTCGAGGGCAAGGAGCGCACCGCCGCCGAGATGACCGCGTACTACGCCGAGCTGGTCGACGCGTACCCGCTGGTCTCCATCGAGGACCCGCTGAACGAGGAGGACTGGGACGGCTGGAAGGCCATCACCGCCGAGCTCGGCGACAAGGTCCAGCTCGTCGGCGACGACCTGTTCGTCACCAACCCCGAGCGCCTGGCCCGCGGCATCGAGGAGGGCGCCGGCAACGCCCTGCTGGTCAAGGTCAACCAGATCGGCTCCCTGACCGAGACCCTGGACGCCGTCGAGCTGGCCCAGCGCAACGGCTTCAAGTGCATGATGTCCCACCGCTCCGGCGAGACCGAGGACGTCACCATCGCCGACCTGGCCGTCGCCACCAACTGCGGCCAGATCAAGACCGGTGCCCCGGCCCGCTCCGAGCGCGTCGCCAAGTACAACCAGCTCCTGCGCATCGAGGAGATCCTCGACGACGCCGCCGTGTACGCGGGCCGCTCGGCGTTCCCGCGCTTCCGACCCACGGAGAAGTAAGGGCACGGTCGCCCGGCGGACCGGCGGACCGGCGGCCGGCGCCGCGCCCCCCGTCGTGTCCCCGCCGCCGTCCCGTACGGTGGCGGGGACACGACGGCACACGAGCGCGTACGACGACGCCCACGACGGCGCGTACGGAGACGACAGGGCGACAGGGGAGGCGAGGTGGCCGCGGACCGGGACCGGTTCTCCACCGCGACCAGGCTCAGGGCACTGGGCACACAGGCGGCGGAGCGCGTCTACCGCGCGCAGAACCGCCGGATGCGCAGACCACGCCGCAGCCGGCTCACCGGACGCGCCGCCCTGCTCGTCCTGGTCCTGTGCTCGCTCGTCGTCGCCCTCGCCTACCCGATGCGGCAGTACGTCACGCAGCGCGCGGAGATCGCCGAACAGCGGCGCCTGGTCGAGGAGAAGCGCGACCGCGTCGAGGAACTGCGCGACCGGAAGGCCCGGTGGCAGGACCCGGCCTACGTGGAGCGGATGATCCGCGAGCACCTGCTCTACGTCCGCCCCGGCGAGGTCGGCTACACCCTGCCGGAGGGCACGGTCGACAGAACCGCCGACGGCACCTCCGACGGCGCCTCCCGCTCCCGGCGCCCCGCCGGCCAAGGGCCCGCCGACCGGGCCTGGTACCGGCACCTGTGGGACGGCGTGGACGAGGCGGACCGGCGCCCCTGACACCTGCCCGCCGCCGGCGGCGTCCCCGACGCCCGCCGGCTTCGAGATCACGAGAGACCCATGGACACGCCCCCGCCCCTCACCGAACCCACCGAGCCCACCGACGCGGACGTCGAAGCCTTCCGACGGCAGCTCGGCCGCCCGCCGCGCGGCCTGCGCGCCATCGCGCACCGCTGCCCCTGCGGCCTGCCCGACGTGGTGGAGACGGCGCCGCGGCTGGAGGACGGCACGCCCTTCCCGACGACGTACTACCTCACCTGCCCGCGCGCCGCCTCCGCGATCGGCACGCTGGAGGCCGAGGGCGTGATGAAGGAGATGACCGAGCGGCTGCGGACGGACCCGGAGCTGGCCGCCGCCTACCGCCGGGCGCACGAGGACTACATCGCCCGCCGCGACGCGATCGAGGTGCTGGAGGGCTTCCCCAGCGCGGGCGGCATGCCCGACCGCGTGAAGTGCCTCCACGTGCTGGTGGCCCACTCCCTGGTCGCCGGGCCGGGCGTGAACCCGCTGGGCGACGAGGCGATCGCCATGCTGCCGGAGTGGTGGCGGAAGGGCCCGTGCGTGTGCCCGGACGAGAGGACCGAGGGACGGACCGGGGAACGGGAGGACGCCGAATGACACGGGTCGCCGCCATCGACTGCGGAACGAATTCCATCAGGCTGCTCGTCGCCGACGTCGACCCGGCCACCGGCGAGCCGACCGACCTCGACCGCCGGATGACCATCGTCCGCCTCGGCCAGGGCGTGGACCGCACCGGGCGGCTGGCGCCCGAGGCGCTGGAGCGCACCTTCGCGGCCTGCCGCGAGTACGCCGAGGCGATCCGCGGGCACGGCGTCACCCCCGAGCGCACCCGCTTCGTCGCCACCTCCGCCTCGCGCGACGCCGAGAACCGGGACGTGTTCGTGCGCGGGGTCGTGGACATCCTGGGCGTCGAGCCCGAGGTGATCACCGGAGACCAGGAGGCCGCGTTCTCCTTCACCGGCGCCACCCGGGAGCTGGCCGGGCGCGACCACCTGCCCAGGCCCTATCTGGTGGTGGACATCGGCGGCGGCTCCACGGAGTTCGTGGTCGGCGACGACGCCGTACGGGCCGCCCGCAGCGTGGACATCGGCTGCGTACGGCTGACGGAGCGCCACCTGCTGCGCGACGGGAAGATCGCCGACCCGCCCACCCCCGAGCAGATCGCCGCGATGCGGGCCGACATCGACGCCGCCCTGGACCTCGTGGAGAAGACCGTTCCGCTGGCCGAGGCACGGACGCTGGTGGGGCTGGCGGGCTCGGTCACCACCGTCGCCGGCATCGCGCTGGGACTGCCGGAGTACGACTCGGAGGCCATCCACCACTCCCGGATCACCGTGGAGCAGGTCGCCCGGATCACCGAGCGCCTGCTGACCTCCACCCACGAGGAGCGCGCCGCCATCCCCGTGATGCACCCGGGCCGGGTGGACGTGATCGGCGCGGGCGCCGGGATCCTGCTGTCGATCATGGAGCGGACGGGAGCCGGCGAGGTCGTGGTGAGCGAGCACGACATCCTGGACGGCATCGCCTGGAGCGTGGTCGAGGGCGTGTGACGCGCCGGGGCGGGGGGCCGGACGGAGCCGAGGGGCCGTCACCGCTCCCCGCGGCCACGGCTTCCGGCGGTCACCACTCCTCGCGCGAGGCGGGCCCCTGGACGCGGTTGGCGAGCGCGTAGGCGATCCGCACGTCGTGGTAGTCCACTCCCGTGGCCACCGGAGCGGGGAGGTTCACCCGGTCGTCGGTCGTCGTCGCGCGCCTGCCCGGGGTGCCGTCGAAGCGGACCTCCGTGCGCGGCGCCGCGCGGAAGCGGAGGCGGTCGACCTCCACCGCGGAGGCGAACTCGACGTCCGCGGGATCGTCGCGGGCACCGGAGGCGTCCGCCGGAGGAGTTCAGGGCGGGCGGCCTCCGCGTCGGCGCCCCTGTCCGCGCGTCGGACGGTGGGAGGACGCCGCGCCGGTGTCCCCCCGCTCGGTCCGTTCCGCGCGTTCCCCGCGTTCCGTGCGTTCCCCGCGTTCGCCACGCTCCCGGCGCTCCCCGCGGTCACGGCGGGGCTCCGCGGGGGCTCCGCCCGGCGCCTCGCGCACCGTGTGGCCCGTGGCCTCCCGAGCCGTTCCGGCGGTCTCTCCCGCCGTCTCCCCGACCGTCTCCCCGGCTGTTTCGCCGACCGTCCGGCCGGCCGCCTCGCCGGCGTCTCCGACGGCCTCCCCGGCTTCCCGGACGGCTTCGCCGGCGTGCTCGCCGACCTCCTCGACCGCCGCACCGGCGCCGGAGCCGAGCTCGCCGGCGGCGCGCCCCACGCCGCCTCCCAGGCTCTCCGCCGTGGACCGCAGGCCGGACGCGGCCTCCTCCACGATCCGCGGGTTGCGGTCGATCGTGGTCAGCACCCGGTCGACGATCGCGGCGACGTTGTCGAGCCGCACCTTGAGGACCGCCCGCGCGTCCACGCCCTTGATGTCCAGGTGGACGCCGCCCAGCGACACGTCCGCGCCCACCCCGAGCCCGAGCAGGTCGAGCACCTCCGCGCGCAGGGACACCCGCGCCCGCAGGTCGTCGACGTCCAGGGAGATCTCGTCGACCTTGAGCTCCGGTACGTCGAGGAGGACGTCGGGGGTCGCGACCGTCCGGTCGACCGGCGCGCCGCCGCCCGCCCGGTCGTGCGTCTCGTCGTCGTGTGCCTCGTGGCCGTGTGCCTGGTTCTCGTCCCGCCCCCGAGGGCTCTCGGTGCCGTCCATGCTGCCCCTCGAACGTGTAGACGAAATGCTCTTTTTGTCGCTTTTCACCCTATAGCGGGACCTCCGGGGGAGTCCTGTCGTGAGGTCGCGGCGGCGAGGTGATGGGGGGTCTTCCGGGGTGCGTGCGGCCCCTGCGGAGACCCTGTGAGGGCCCTGTGGGGGGCGCCGTCGGGAGCTCTGCCGAAAAAGTTCGTGAAGTTCTTCACAAGGAAAACCGCGCCGATGGGCCACGTTACTCGTCAGTAAGAGCGCTTCCGGGCCGCCCCGGCCCGGAAGCACTCGTTTCGCGGGTGGTGCGCGGCGGCGGACCGTCGGGGTGGCCGAGAGCCGGGCGGACGGTTTCGCGGAGAGATCCCGCAGTTCACAGGGGGTGGAGAACGCTCTGTGAGGTGTGGTGGTTCCCGTCGCCGGGTGTGGCTCTGGTCACGGGGCGGGGGAGTGTAGCAGAGGTGGCGCGGATGCTTGTGAAGACCCTCACGAGCCACCCCCCGAACGGGGGTGGATACTCGATGGCATGAGCACCACGGAGCGTCCGCGAATCCTCGTAGTGGGTGGCGGGTACGTCGGTATGTACGCAGCGCGCCGCATCCTGAAGAAGATGCGGTACGGCGAGGCGACCGTGACCGTCGTCGACCCGCGCTCGTACATGACGTACCAGCCCTTCCTGCCGGAAGCCGCCGCCGGCTCCATCTCCCCGCGCCACGTCGTCGTTCCGCTGCGGCGTGTGCTGCCCAAGGCGGAGGTTCTCACCGGACGCGTCACGAGCATCGACCAGGACCGCAAGGTCGCCACGGTCTCGCCGCTGGTCGGCGAGTCCTACGAGGTGCCCTTCGACTACCTGGTCATCGCGCTCGGCGCGGTCTCCCGCACCTTCCCGATCCCCGGCCTGGCCGAGAACGGCATCGGGATGAAGACCGTCGAGGAGGCCATCGGACTGCGCAACCACGTCCTGGCGCAGCTCGACAAGGCCGACTCCACCAACGACGAGGAGGTCCGCCGCCGGGCGCTGACCTTCGTCTTCGTCGGCGGTGGCTTCGCCGGCGCCGAGACCATCGGCGAGGTCGAGGACATGGCGCGCGACGCCAGCAAGTACTACGCCAACGTCCGTCGCGAGGACATGCGCTTCATCCTCGTCGACGCCGCGGACAAGATCCTCCCCGAGGTCGGCCCGCAGCTCGGCAAGTGGGGCCTGGAGCACCTTCAGAAGCGCGGCGTCGAGGTCTACCTGTCCACGTCGATGGAGTCCTGCGTCGACGGCCACGTGGTGCTCAAGAACGGCCTCGAGGTGGACTCCGACACCATCGTGTGGACGGCCGGAGTGAAGCCGAACCCGGCACTGGCCCGCTTCGGCCTGCCGCTGGGCCCCCGCGGCCACGTGGACACCGAGCCGACGCTCCAGGTCAAGGGCACCGACTACATCTGGGCCGCGGGCGACAACGCCCAGGTCCCGGACCTCGTCGGCCGCGCCGCCGGCAACGAGAACGCCTGGTGCCCGCCGAACGCCCAGCACGCGCTGCGCCAGGCCAAGGTGCTCGGCGACAACGTGGTCTCGGGCATGCGGGGCTTCCCCCAGACCGAGTACCGCCACGCCAACAAGGGCGCGGTGGCCGGGCTCGGTCTCCACAAGGGCGTGGCGATGATCATGCTCGGCAAGAAGCTCAAGCTGAAGGTGAAGGGCCGCCTGGCCTGGTACATGCACCGCGGCTACCACGGCCTGGCGATGCCCACCTGGAACCGCAAGATCCGCGTCTTCGCCGACTGGACGCTCGCCATGTTCCTCAAGCGCGAGGTCGTCTCCCTCGGCGCGGTGGAGAACCCCCGCGGGGAGTTCTACGAGGCCGCCGCCCCGGTCTCGGCCGCCGCCCAGGAGTCCCGGCCCAAGGCCAAGGCTTCCTGACGCCGCCCGTGACGGTCCCCTGACGGGGCCTCACCACCGAACGCCCAGGCGTTCCGGACGTTCCCGAAGGGGCGTCCGCCCTCCGAACCGAAGGAGGGCGGACGCCCCTTCGCCGTTCCCCCGTCCGTTCCGCCCGAGGGCCGTACGGACCTGTCCCACGCGCCGCGCGGGTGGCCCGATGGCGTGGCGGAGTGGGTGACGGGACGCACAGGGGTAGCTACTGGTGTTGAGGGGAGAAGCGGTCGGCTCGACGGAAGGTGGACGCCATGGCTCATGCCGCCGCACGGCTTGTGGACTCTGCCGAGAAGGTGCTGGGCACCTCCCTGCCCGTACGGGTGCGGGCGTGGGACGGCAGCGAGGCGGGGCCGCCGGGGACGCCCACCCTCGTCGTACGGCACCGGCGCGCGCTGCGGCGGCTGCTGTGGAAGCCGGGCGAGTTGGGGCTCGTCCGCGCCTGGGTGACCGGGGAGATCGACGTCGAGGGCGACCTGTACACGGCCCTGGACCGGCTGGCCGGACTGGTGTGGGAACGGGGCGGGAGCCCCACCCCCTCCCTCGCGGACAGACTCGCGTTCGGTCGCGAACTCCTCGCGCTCGCCGGACCGCTGCCCCCGCCGCCCCCGCCCCGCGAGGAGGCCCGCGGACGTGTCGGACTGCGGCACACCCTCGGCCGCGACCGGCGCGCCATCGGCCACCACTACGACGTCGGCAACGACTTCTACGCCCTGGTGCTCGGGCCGTCCATGGTGTACTCGTGCGCCTACTGGGACGACGCGGAGGGGACCACGCTGGAGGACGCCCAGCGCGCCAAGCTGGACCTCGTCTGCCGCAAGCTGGCCCTGAAACCCGGTCAGCGGCTGTTGGACGTCGGCTGCGGCTGGGGCTCGCTGGTGCTCCACGCGGCCCGCGAGTACGGCGTGCGGGCCGTGGGCGTCACCCTCTCGCGGGAGCAGGCGACCTTCGCCCGCAAGCGCGTCGCCGAGGCCGGGCTCACCGACCGGATCGACATCCGCGTCCAGGACTACCGGCGGGTCGACGACGGCCCGTACGACGCCATCGCCTCGATCGGCATGGCCGAGCACGTCGGCGCGGTGCGCTACCGGCAGTACGCCGACATCCTCCACGGCCTGCTGCGGCCCGGCGGGCGGCTGCTCAACCACCAGATCGCCCGGCGGCCGCTGCCGGACGAGGAGGCGTACCGGGTGGACCCCTTCATCGACGCGTACGTCTTCCCCGACGGCGAACTGGCCCCCGTGGGCCGGACGGTCACGATCCTGGAGGAGGCCGGCTTCGAGGTCCGCGACCTGGAGTCGATCCGGGAGCACTACGCGCTGACCCTGCGCCGGTGGGTGGCCAACCTGGAGTCCGACCTCCCCCGCGCCGCCCGGCTGGCCGGACCGGGCCGGGCACGGGTGTGGCGGCTGTACATGGCGGCCTCCGCGCTCTCCTTCGAACGCAACCGCATCGGCGTCAACCAGGTCCTGGCCGTCCGCACGCCCGACAGCGGGATCTCCGGATTCCCGCTGCGCGCCCGCGACTGGCGGTAGGGGGCCGGAAGCGGCGCGGGGC